>CALAST010000018.1 GCA_937889225.1 uncultured Lachnobacterium sp.
GCTTCTGTTTTCTCTTATATTTTCGCAAAAGTCGCTCCGATTCATTGTTGGTCGGCTTACTGTAACTTTACACTGTCAAATTATAGGAAAATCTTGATTTTTATATAAGTTTCTGCTATTATTTAATTGAACAAAGAAGGTCGTGGTCGTTCGGCTCACGATTGGAGTTCCCAAAAGAGAGTTGGTTCGCTCTCCCGAATAGGCTGAAAAGCTGAAAAACAAGGAACCTTACAGAAGAAATCGTAATGCTCCTGATTTTTTGTCAGGGGCATTTTTCATGTATAAACTAGGTAAAAAACAATGAATGACTTACTACAGAAATATAATGACTATATGAAGTTGAAAAATTGTAAAGCGGAATATTTGCTTTCAAATGGAATTGTTATAGAAGTGACTTATAAAGAAGAAAATTTTATTCACTTACTTGGATTACATAAATTGGTTGATATACAGCTCATTCAATTATTTAATGATAAAAATAATAAAAAAGTTAGAGCAAAATATATTATTAGTCGTATAAAAAAGAGTAAATTTACAGATGAAATGGTAAAAGCCAGTATTTTCTATGCTGATATTGAAGAAAGATATAAAAATTTTAGTTATGAAAATCTTACTACACTAAATTATACAGATGCAGTAATTAATTTTAATCCTGCTCTTATAAAATCAAAAATTAAGAGTGACTATCTTCTTTTTGAAGAAAAAGCGAATAAAGAATATAACCACTTGGGAATTGCTCTTGATACAGTTAGCGGAAAGCGATATATAGAAACATTTTTTCATCAACCAACAGATATGTATATCGCAGGACAGACAATAGTAAAGGTTAAGAGTTTCACGTTATATTCTCCGGATAATCAAGTGATTGTAGTTGATTCTTTTTAAGTGTGGAAAGGTGATGGAACAAGATTTCAGAAAGGAAATTATTAGAATGAAAACAATCGCAATCATCGATGATGACATATATATCGGAGATATGTTAGAAGAAGTGCTTCGTAACAACTCCTATCATGTGATTCGTGCATATTCCGGTACAGAAGCACTTTTTTTATTAGGTCAAACAAAGCCTGATTTGATATTATTAGACCTTATGCTTCCGGGATTATCCGGAGAAGAAGTCTTGCCATATATTGAAAAAATTCCTGTCATCGTATTAAGTGCGAAAGTAGATGTGCAGGATAAAATCAACCTGTTGCTTGCAGGAGCAGCCGACTATATGACGAAACCATTTGATACAGGAGAATTGTTAGCAAGAATCGCCGTACAATTACGAAAAGTGGAAGTGTCAAGGATATCGGATATCATTGAAGCAGGAGATTTACGTATAGATATTTCCTCCCATGCGGTAATGGTAAAGGAAAATGCTGTATATTTGACAAAGACAGAATATGCCATCTTAAAATTATTGATGCAAAATCCAAAGAATGTAATAGCAAAGTCCGTAATCTTAGAAAGAATTAGTGGAGATACACCCGATTGCACCGAAAGCTCTTTAAAACAACATATCAGTAACCTTCGCAAAAAATTGCGTGCAGCAGGAGGGCAGGAATATATAGAGGCTGTATGGGGAATTGGTTTTCGATTAATCGAAAAATCTTGACGATTTCTTTACTCTTTTCTTTACCGCTGTCTTTACTTTTCTTGTGTAAAATAGCGGTACAAAAGAAAAGGAGGTATCCAAAATGGATTATGTTTTAACAACAAATGCATTGTGCAAACAATATAAAAAGTTCCATGCATTGATTCATCTTTCCATGCATGTTCCCAAAGGTGCTATTTATGGTTTTGTAGGAAAAAACGGTGCAGGGAAAACTACGCTGATACGAATCATTTGTGGGCTTCAAGAGCCAACAACAGGAAGTTATACTTTATATGGAGTGGAAAATATAAAGAAAGGTATTTTAAAGTGTAGGCAAAGAATGGGTGCGGTGGTGGAAACACCATCTATTTATTTGAATATGACAGCAGAAGATAATCTAAAAGCACAGTACGATATATTGGGACTGCCATCTTATAAAGATATTGGGGAATTGTTAAAATTAGTAGGACTGGAAGGGACAGAGAAGAAAAAGGCAGGTAATTTCTCTCTTGGTATGAAGCAAAGGCTTGGAATTGCGATTGCATTAGCAGGAAAGCCGGATTTTTTAGTATTGGATGAGCCAATCAATGGATTAGACCCACAGGGTATTATAGAAATACGAGAATTGCTGTTAAAATTAAATAGGGAACAGCAGATTACGATATTGATTTCGAGCCATATTTTGGATGAGTTGAGTAAGTTGGCGACACATTATGGTTTTATAGAAAATGGACATATTGTAAAGGAAATTAGTGCAGCAGAATTAGAAGCTGCTTGCCGAAAGTCTACCCGAATTGAAGTATCAGATATGAAAGCATTGGTTCGGGTGTTGGATGGAATGGAAGTAGAATACAAGGTTATTTCGGATAAACAGGCAGATATTTTTGGAAAAGTAAGCATTACGCCATTGACATTAGCTCTTTTAAAAGAAAATTGTGAGCTTATTTCTATTCACGAAAAGGAAGAAAGTTTGGAAAGCTACTATATTTCTTTGTTGGGAGGTAATGGCAATGCGTAGATTATTACATGCAATGTTTAAAAGAGTATTTCATACGGTGTGGTTTTGGATAGGCATATTTGGGATGGTGTTAAGTTCGCTTGCCGGAATTTTAAATAACTACCAATTTCTCTATTAGGACCGGATGTCATTTATCCGGATAATACATTATTTAGTGGATGTTTGACACTTGATATTTTAAGTGCAGTTTTTGTTTCTATGTTTGTAGGAACGGAATATAGTAATAAAACGATGCGAAATTGGGTTCTATGTTGATTGTAAACAAGGCAGTTTCTTTGATTATAGTTGTATTTATGGCATATATGCTTCAAAGTATGACATTTCAGATGGAAATAAAGCTTAATGAGCCAAAGATGACAGAAGACTATGTATATGATGATAATTTTGAAATAATTGATGTGAATATAGTAGAAAATCCAAATGCTATTCAGGATGAGAATATACGAAAATTATGTGAAAGTATGCTTTTTTTGATACCTTATGGTCATGATACGTTTTATGGAAAGATAACGCTTCCTGAGAACATAGGTTGGATGCCTGTCTGTGCATTTGCATTTAGCACAATAACTACAGGAATTGGAGTTGTATGTTTTAATAGAAAGGATTTAAAATAGAAAGGATTGGAAAGAGAATGGAACTGTCAGGAGCCTGTAATCTTCTTTTTGTATGTATCATTATATTGCTGTTAATAAAAATTCATTATCTTCAAATGGCAGCAAAAGAAATCGCAGAAGGATTGAGAGAAAAGCTTCAAACAGATACCAATACTTTGATTTATATTTCCACCAAAGACCGTTATATGACGCATTTAGCGGAAGAACTCAATGTGCAACTTCAGATACTTCGTAAGCAGCAATTGAAATATCTAAATGGCGATAGGGAACTAAAGGAAGCAATCACGAATATTTCTCATGATTTACGCACACCACTTACCGCTATTTGCGGATATATGGACTTGTTGGAATCTGTATGTCAGGAGAAAAAAGAAAAAGTACGATACATTTTATTGATAAAAAATCGTATTGAGGCATTAAAACATCTAACAGAAGAACTGTTTCAGTATTCTATTATTCTTTCCACACAAGAAGATATGGAACTGGAACATGTTTCTATAAATCAGATTTTAGAAGAAAGTATAATTGAATTTTATGGTGCATTGACAGAACGTGGTATTACGCCCGAAATTAAAATGCCCACACAAAATATTTACAGGCAACTAAACAAAGCAGCACTTTCTAGAGTGTTTGGCAATATATTAAATAATGCATTGAAATATAGCGAGCGGGATTTGAGCATAGAATTAAAAGATACCGGTGAAATCATATTTTCAAATACCGCATCAGCAATAAATGAAGTGCAGGTTGGAAAGTTGTTTGACCGTTTCTTTACAGTTGAAGCAGCTAGAAATTCTACAGGTTTGGGCTTGTCTATTGCGAAAACATTGATAGAACAAATGGGTGGAACGATATCGGCACAGATAATAACGGGGAAGTTATGCATCATTCTTAAGTTTGAGCAATAGAATATAGTTTTAACAAATTAAATAACATTTTAGATTGCCATATTTTTAAAATATGTTATGATTCTTAAGGAAAGTATCATATTCAGAACTGCAAAAAAGAACAGTTTTCATAAAA
>CALAST010000019.1 GCA_937889225.1 uncultured Lachnobacterium sp.
TATTTAAAGAAAAAGCCACTAAAATCAATGATTTAGGGCTTGACATTATAGGAAGGGAGATGTCATGGCAAAAAAATATTACGCAGTAAGAATTGGAAAGAAGCCGGGGATTTATCAGACTTGGAATGAATGCAAAGCCATGGTGGATGGGTTTTCAGGTGCAGTATATAAGAGTTTTACAAATCTTGCAGAAGCAAAAATGTTTTTGGAGGAAGTACAGCAAGATAAGGGAAACAGAGAGAAATGTATACTACAAGATGAATCAATTGTAAAAAATGCTCGGTGTAGAATCAAACAGAATAAAGTGGATACACAAAAAAATTCCGTTATATTACAAGAGAACAGTAATACAGAAGTAAAATATTCTATAAAAGAAACAGGAGATAGGATTGCAACAATAGCCTACGCATTCATAGATGGTTCTTATAATATAGCAACAAAAACATACGGCTATGGTGGTTTTTTAGTTGCAGGTGATAAAAAGTATGTGCTCCAAGGTTCAGGGAATGAACAGGATATGGCCTCCATGCGAAATGTTGCGGGCGAAATTTTAGGGAGTATGGCAGCGGTAGAAAAAGCATTGGAGCTTGGATTGAAAGAACTTTCCATCTATTATGACTATATGGGCATTGAAATGTGGGCAACAGGCAGTTGGAAACGTAATAAGACAGGGACGATAGCATATTATGAGTATATGCAGTCCGTAAAGGGCAAAATTAAAGTTCATTTCATAAAAGTAAAAGGACATTCCGGAATTGAGGGGAATGAAGAAGCTGATAGATTAGCCAAAGAAGCAGTAGGAATTTTGGGATGAAAAAGAAATAGGTAAAAGACGGTTAGTTTAACCTACATTAATTAAAAAAATAGTTATGTGTCTGTAAAACAAGGAACAAATATGTTTTTATGGATAAATAGTAAGAGTATGGATACAGCGTAAAAATATCCATAATATAAAATGCAAGATAAGGCGGTAAGAATATGAGCGTATTTAATGTGGAATTAAAAAAAGTAGTAGATGACAGTTATGAAATTGAAATTGGATATGAATTGGCAAATAAATTAATAGACGATTTGGAAAACGGGCTTGTGGGAAATATCCGTAAATTTGCAGTTATTACAGATTCCAATGTAAAAGATTTATATGCAAAACCAATTTGTGAAAAAATGCTTCGTGCAGGATTGAAAGTTGATTTATTTGTATTTGATGCAGGAGAAAAAAGCAAAACACGTGAAACAAAGGCACGTATTGAAGATGCTATGTTAGCAAAAGGATATCGTCGTGATTGTTGCATTTTAGCGATTGGCGGTGGTGTTGTAACCGATTTAGCAGGTTTTGTAGCAGGAACGTATGGAAGAGGTATTCCTTTTATTAATTATGCCACATCTCTTTTAGCTGCGGCAGATGCATCGGTAGGCGGTAAAACAGCAGTTGACACACCGCTTGCCACAAATTTGATTGGACTTTTTAATCAGCCAAAAAAGGTATACATAGATATTGCGACATGGAAAACACTTCCAAAAAGAGAAGTTATCAGCGGAATGGCAGAGACTGTAAAACATGCTTGTCTTGCAAGTGAAGATATGTTTGAATTTTTGGAGGAAAATATGCATGACATTCGTGCATTTAAGCCATTTGCATGTGAATATATTGCAGAAAATAACTGCCAGATTAAATATAAAGTGGTCATGCAGGATGAAAGAGAAACCGGACTTCGTGAAATCTTAAATCTTGGACATACGGTAGGTCGTGCGATTGAAACGGTTAGTGATTATCGTTTATTGCATGGAGAAGCAGTAGCGATTGGTCTTGTCGCACAGGCGATGTTATCAGCAAATTTTGGATATATGACAGAAGAAGATGTGGAACGTGTCATTACGTTGCTCAAAAAATGCGGTCTTCCTGTTACCATACCGGCTTATATTGATAAGAAAGAGCTTGTAAAGAAACTTTATACCGATAAAAAAGTGCGTGATGGAAAACTTCGTTTTGTATTGCAAAAAGGAATCGGAGATGTAGTGGAATTTTCCGCTGGTGTGTTTGCAATGCCAATTGAAGAAGCAGTTGTGCGTGAGATTATTGAGAAAATGTAGATGTAATAAGCGAGGGTATGAAACACAGGAATGTAAGGATACATCACAAAAGCAATATGAACGCAGAACAAACAATCCCCCAATTCAAATGCGTGGAGCATTAAGTGGTGGGTATGGGGGATTACCTCGTGGCATATGTTCTCACTAAGTTCATGCTCCGCAGACAAGCAGCGAAGTTGCCTGTGTTCATGAGCAAGTAGTGAATGCGGATTGCGAATGTCCGCTTTACTGCAACAATACATATTCTAAACGTAATAATGATAGGAGAAAAAGATGCAGGTTTATTTTGCTCCATTAGAGGGGATTACCGGTTTTGTGTTCCGAAATGCATATGAAAAATATTATGGAGGCGTGGATAAATATTTCACGCCTTTTATCACACCGCATACAAAAAAGAATATGGATATGCGTGAAAAAAGAGATATTTTGCCGGAAAACAACAGAGGGATTTATGTAGTTCCACAGGTTTTAACGAATAAATCGGAAGAACTGGTTAGCATCAGCAGAGAATTAAATGAATATGGCTATAAGGAAATCAATTTGAATATTGGTTGTCCATCAAAAACAGTAACTGCAAAAGGCAAAGGAAGTGGATTTTTGGAACAGCCGGAAGCATTAGAGAAATTTTTTGACGAGTTTTTCAGTAAAGCAGATATGGAACTTTCCATAAAAACAAGAATCGGTATGTGGGAAGTGGAAGAAGCTCAACATCTTTTTTGGATATTTGAAAAATTTCCATTTAAAGAAATCATTGTGCATGCCAGATTAGGAAGTGAATTTTATGGTGGCACACCACATTATGACGTGTTTGAGGAATACGGAACATGGAGTAATCAGTCTCTTTGTTATAATGGTGATATTCATAGTTTAACGCAAATGGAAGAATTAGATGCAAAATGGAATTTTTGTGAAAAATATATGTTAGGCAGAAGTTTGATTGCACAGCCATGGATGTTAGAAAATCGAGAAACACAAGCAGGAAATGAAAAATCAAAAATCTTCCAACAATTCCATAATGAATTGCTGGAAGGATATGCCCAATATCTTTCCGGAGATAGAAATGTATTGTTTCGAATGAAAGAATTGTGGTCTTATTGGGGAACACAATTTCAAGGGCATGAAAAACTGTTAAAACAAATCAAAAAAGCAAATACTTTAAAAGAATATGAAACGATAGTAAAAATGTTAGTTAACGATAAATGAGCAAATATTATACAATCACAATAGGATGTGTAAATTCATTGATTGGTTTCTTACCTGTTTTTTGACTTAATAATTGATAATACACATTCGAGGCAAATAAATCCTTTTCAAAAATAGTGTAAGCATCTGAAGACAAAATAGAAGCAGCATCTGCTACTTTTGTAATAAGTGGCACGGTTGCTTCTTTTTTTATGGCAGAAAGAAGCGGTGTAGAGTCTTTTCGAAAACCTAAGATACGAAGATAAGGAATGGTTCCTATTTCTGTTGCATGTACATAATCACATTGCTTGATATTTAAAAGAATATGAAGCAATGTACGGCTAATGCGTGTATGTGTTAATTCTTTTGATTTTAATAATTTACAAAAATCGGTAAAATTTGTGTAATTACGTAGATTTTTCACTATTTTATTCGATAAATCCATCGAGCAATCTGCAAAAGAAGCGTAGCCTTCTTTTTTTAGAGAAAGTAAACGATATCCTAAAATAGAAGAGATGTCATTTTCATTTAATAATGCATGGTCTTCCAGTAATTTGGATAGTATGGCTAGTGCTTCTTTTGGCATGGCAGAAGTCTCTAATCTTTCTTTTAGCGAAAAAGTTGGTGAGAGTATGTTATGATTTTCTTCGTTGCTATTTTGGAACAAAATTAAGTTGTTGTTTTTTTGCAAAATCGAATTATGGTTATCATAATTTTTCTTAGATATATCGTTTGGTAAATTATAACAGCTTGTTTCAGAAGAAAATAATAAGTTACGAATAGCAGTTGCAGAAGGATGCAATGCATTCATATTTTTTTCATGGTATCCTGACCCTTTTCGCTGAATTAATACAGGTGTAAGTTGCTGTAAAGTGTGAGAGGAAATAGTATCATTTTCATTTGCAAGAGAAAATGATGTAGTGTTTCTCTTGTTTTGGGCATAAATTGCTTTTAAATATTCAATTGCAAGGATATTATTTGGAGAATTTAGTAGTTCATCCAGTTCCGAAGAATATACTGCTGATAAGTGGTGGGTTTCTGCTTGAATGGCAGGTGCGTTATGATGGAGAACATAATTTGTTGCATTCGTTACATTAAAATTATCTGAAAACAGTTCTGATAAAGCAAGTTTCCGTGCAGTTGGGAAATTCTTTCCTTTTTTTAAATATACAGATAAAGCATTTTTGTAGGCAACAGGTTCCATGCTTAAAATCCAAGCAATCTGTTTTAATAAATCCAAATTATCTGTTTCGGCACCAAATCCCAGATGATTTACGACACCTGTTTGATAAAAAAGTGTAACACCGCCTTTTGCAAAGAGTTCTGCGGAAGCAGTAGCCCAAATAGCAGGCAGCTCAAACACAAGGTCTGCACCACACATAAGAGCCATCTTTGCACGACTATATTTATCGCAAAGAGCCGGCACACCACGTTGTACAAAATTGCCACTCATAGCGATAACTACATAATCAGCATTTGTTTGTTTTTTTAATTCTGCAATTTGATATTTATGTCCGTTGTGGAATGGGTTATATTCTGCAATAATACCGATGATTTTCATAGAGGAATGGTGTCTCCTTTTCTTTTTCTCTAAATTTCTTAATTTTTAATAGGAAATGAGTATATGTGTAAAAAAGATAAAATATAGCCATTTTTATATAAAAATAGCTGTTTTTTGCTGTCAAATAGGCACGTACACATGATAAATCCACTCAATCACAAAAAGAAGTATTCATAATAATAGCATATTAAAATAAAGTAAGCAAATATTTATAATTATTGTTTGTACCATTTTCGATACTTTTCAATTTTGTCTTGTATACAGAAAAAAATAGGGGTATAATTAAGACAACTACGTAATAGTTCGTTGAATTTTTAGAAAAAAGGAGATAGGGAAAAATGAATGTATTAGTAATTAACTGTGGTAGTTCTTCACTTAAGTATCAGCTTATCAACTCTGATACAGAAGCAGTACTTGCAAAGGGGCTTTGCGAAAGAATTGGTATTGATGGACGTTTAGTATACCAGAAAGCAGGCTGTGCAAAAGAAATCACAGAATCAGCAATGCCAACACATAAACAGGCTATCAAACTTGTGTTAGATGCTTTATTAAATGAAGAAACAGGTGCTATTAAAGATTTAGCAGAAATCGATGCAGTAGGACATCGTGTTGTACATGGCGGAGAAAAATTTGCTACATCTACTATCCTTACAGATGAAGTTATCGCTGTTATCGAAGAATGTAACGACCTTGCACCACTTCATAACCCGGCAAACTTAATCGGTATTCGTGCTTGTCAGGAACTTATGCCAAGCGTACCAATGGTAGCTGTATTTGATACTGCTTTCCATCAGACAATGCCAAACGTAGCATATATGTATGGTCTTCCATATGAATACTATGAAAAACACAGCGTAAGAAGATATGGTTTCCACGGAACAAGCCACAGCTTCGTTTCTAAACGTGCTGCTGAAATCTTAGGCAAAGATTACAAGGAATTAAAGACAATCGTTTGTCACTTAGGAAATGGTGCAAGTATTTGTGCTGTTAAAAATGGGAAATCCGTAGATACATCCATGGGTCTTACTCCACTTGAAGGACTTATCATGGGAACACGTTCCGGTGATATTGACCCATCTATCATTGAATACATTGCACAGAAAGAAAACTTAACACTTTCACAGGTAATCAATGTATTAAACAAAAAATCCGGTGTAGAAGGTATGTCTCAGGTTTCCAGCGACTTCCGTGACTTAAAAGCAGCAGCAGAAGCAGGAAATGAAAAAGCTCAGATTGCACTTGATGCATACACATATCGTGTAGTAAAATACATCGGCTCTTATGCAGCAGCTATGAACGGTGTAGACGTTATCTGCTTTACAGCAGGTCTTGGGGAAAACGACAGTCAGACAAGAGCAAATATCTTAAGCTACTTAGGATACCTTGGAATTACAGTAGACGAAGAAGCAAACAAGAACGCTTGTGGCGAAGAAGGTATCATCACTACAGCTGATTCTAAAGTTACATGTATTGCTATTCCTACAAACGAAGAACTTGCAATTTGTAGAGAAACTGTTGCATTAGTATAATTTAACAAAATTGCGAAAGTTAATGACCTGCACTATAAGTTGAACTTATGGTGCAGGTCATCGTGTTATTCATGTGTAATTATGTACAAGAAAAGATATAAATTTGTGGAGGCATAATGGTAAGAAAAGCAACTATAAGTGATGCAGAACAATTAGGTGTTCTTAATGATGAATTTAATGGTAAAGGCGAAACAACTATAGATAATATTAGAAATTCACTTATGAATAATCAGCAAGAAGTTGTTATTGTTGCCAATGAAAATGGTGTGTTGGTTGGATTTGTTTGTGTTCAGTTGAAAAAATCGTTCTGTTACGATGAATATATGCCTGAAATTACAGAGGTGTATGTTAATCCAACATATAGAAAAAGAGGAATGGCAAGTGAAATGATTACTTTTGCAGAGGATTATTGTACTAAGAACTATCCACTTCACAAATATGAACTTCTTACAGGAAAGGAAAATGTCAGTGCACAATCTTTGTATGGTAAATTAGGATATATAGATGATAAGGAACTCCATTTATCAAAGCGAGTAAAAAATAATTTCTAATTTTACACTAATAATAATGCATTTCTTGTAAAAAGAAGTTTACAAAAAGGGTTGACAAATCCAAACACGATATGTATAATTCTATAGGTATGGATAGGAGAGGTGTCATGATTATCGATATTTCAAATGTTGTTAAGTCTGTAAACAAAAAGACAATAAACGAAGTTGTCATTGATATGACTTCTTTTGAATCGAGATTAGGAAAGTTTCCTATTCTGAAAAAGTCACCGATAGAACTTTCTATAGTAAACAATGAAAATAAGCAGTTGCTTATTTCCGGAGATGTGGATATAGAAATAGGAATACCGTGTGGCAGATGTTTGGAAGAAGTTCCAACACGCATCTGTTTCAACATTGAGAAAAAACTTACCATGGGTAATAATGAGATAATTGATGAAGAAATGGATGAAACTGACTACCTGATTGGATTTGAACTGGATGTAGACAAACTTGTCTACGCCGAAATTTTGGTGAACTGGCCGATGAAAGTTCTGTGCAAGGACGATTGCGAAGGAATTTGCAAAGTTTGCGGGATGAACTTGAACAAGGGAGCCTGCGATTGCCAGAGAACGGAACTGGATCCAAGAATGGCAGCAATCCAAGATATATTTAACAAGTTTAAGGAGGTGTAAACAAATGTCAATTTGTCCAAAGAATAAATCTTCTAAGGGAAGACGTGATAAAAGACGTGCAAACTGGAAAATGACTGCTCCAACATTAGTAAAATGCAGCAAATGTGGCGAATTAATGATGCCTCACAGAGTTTGCAAGAGCTGTGGAAGTTACAATAAGAAAGAAATTATTGCACAGGACTAATTAATTATGAAGTTAAGGAATCAAGAGTTTAACAAAGGTTAGGCTCTTGATTTTTTTATTTTTATAAATTTTACAGAAGAGAAGATAGGCTGATATTATTTCTAACAAATATAAGATACTATCTGTCACCCCTGTTTTTGGCGGTTTTAACTGAATCAAGAAAGTGGTTCTTCCATATTTTTCTAATAAAAATAATATTATATTGTTGTAATTACAACGGAAATGTTTTTATTATTATGGTAAAGTGTATTTGTAAAAACAAGGAAACAATAAAAAGATGTTAGTTGCAAAAGGTATGCTGTAACTATTAAGGTAAAGTATGAACGCTTTACAGGTGTGCCTTTTAAACTTGATATTGTAAAAGTAAGAGACAGGGAAAGGAAATGAAAGATATGGAAAATAAAATGTTTTGTTTTCAATGTGAGCAGACCGCAGGTTGTACAGGATGCACAGGATTGGCAGGTGTATGTGGAAAGAAAGCGGATACTGCACAGTTACAGGATAAATTGACAGGAGCGTTAATTGGATTGGCTCGCTCTACAGTAGGAAATGAGGATTTAGTGACACAAGAAACGGATAAATTGATTATTGAGGGGCTGTTTACTACAATTACGAATGTAAATTTTAATAACGAAACAATAAATATACTGATTGAAAAAGTACAAAAGGAAAAACAGCGTCTTGTTCCGGATTGTTCTGTATGTACAACATCTTGCGGACGAAACAATGATTATGATATGCGTGAGGTTTGGAATGCAGATGAGGATATTCGTTCTTTAAAATCGCTCATTCTATTTGGAATCCGTGGAATAGCAGCTTATGCATATCACGCAGCAGTTCTCGGTTATACAGATAAGGCAGTAAATGACTTTTTCTACAAAGCATTGTTTGTAATCGGAATGGATTATGGTATGGATGAACTTTTACCGGTTGTTCTTGAAGTAGGTGAAGTTAATTTGAAATGTATGGAATTGCTTGACAAGGCAAATACCGAAAGCTATGGTACACCGGTACCGACAGAAGTTTCCATGTTGGTTGAAAAAGGACCGTTTATTGTTATTACAGGTCATGACCTTTATGACTTAAAGCAGTTGCTTGAGCAGACAAAAGATAAGGGTATCAATATCTATACCCATGGTGAAATGCTTCCGGCTCATGCATATCCGGAACTCAAGAAATATCCGCATTTAAAAGGAAATTTCGGAACAGCATGGCAAAATCAGCAGAAGGAGTTTGATGCTATTCCAGCACCAATTCTTTTTACAACAAACTGTTTAATGCCACCAAAGGCAAGCTATGCAGATAGAGTATTTACGACAGAAGTGGTATCTTATCCGGAAATGGTGCATATTGGAGAGGACAAAGATTTTACTCCTGTAATTGAAAAAGCACTCGCACTTGGAGGATATAAAGAGGATACCCAGTTTACGGGTATCAATGGCGGTAAAAAGCTTATGACCGGATTTTCTCATGGAACGGTGATTTCTGTTGCGGATAAAGTAATTGATGCAGTAAAAAATGGAGATATCAAACATTTCTTCCTTGTAGGAGGTTGTGATGGTGCAAGAACAGGAAGAAACTACTATACAGAATTTGTTCAAAAGACACCTGCGGATAGTATTATTTTGACACTTGCCTGTGGAAAATACCGTTTCAACGATTTGGATTTAGGAGAAATCGGTGGTTTGCCTCGAATTATGGATATGGGACAATGTAATGATGCATTTAGTGCAATAAAGGTTGCAGTTGCTCTTGCCAATGCATTTGAGTGTGAAGTGAATGAACTTCCGCTTTCTATGGTGCTTTCATGGTACGAACAGAAAGCTGTTTGTGTGTTGTTGACATTACTGTATCTGGGAATTAAAAATATCTATCTCGGACCAACACTTCCTGCATTTGTTTCACCAAATGTATTGGGGTATTTGGTAGAAAATTATAATATTTCTCCGATTGGTGTGGTGGAAGAAGACTTAGAAAAAATGATGGGTAAATCTTGAAATTTATAGTGAGCCTGTTTGGATTCAGATAGAAAAATCAGGGAAATTCAATATTTAGAAGTTCCCTGATTTTTTCTTTATTAAGAATATTTTAAAAGTGCCAGTTATTCCTCCTTTTCTGCTTTCTTCTTTGCAGTTGTAGATTTTTTTGTTGCTCTCTTTTTCTTTTCCTTAACCGGAGCTTCAGGAGCTTCTACAGCCACATTTTTTGTTACAATAGCAGCATCTTCCGCTTTTTCGGCAACCGCTTCCTCGACAACCGGAGTTTCTACAACATCTTCCCCAATTTTAATTACCGGAGGAATATCCAGTTCCATCCATTTTTCTTTTAACATATCGTTATAGTAAGCATTTACTTCTTCAGGAGTAGAGAAGTTTGCTACATACATCTGATTGCCCATAGCATCGGAAAGTACATCCGGGATACGTTCAATCATCTTCATCTGGTAGGCATATTTCTCTAAAATATTGCCATGGCTAAATGTAAAGTCTTTGCCATCACGACGACCTGCATAAGCACAGTAGTAGTGTTTGCCAACCGGCATAGTAGAACTGTCGTAAGCAATCATGTCAGCCCAGATTTTGTATACGTTTGTGCTGTTTGCGAAGTTAATCATATCAGGTGTAAAACCACCGCAAGGACGCATATTTACTTCAAGAGCGACTACTTCACCTTTCTTGCCAAGACATTCATGGTCTTCTAACAGACGGAAAAATTCAAAGTGTACAAAACGGCTCTTTACGCCAAAACTCTTTACAGTAGCACGACCGGCTTTTCTTGTGTCTTCCGGTAAATCTTTTACGATGAAATAAATAGAGTTATCCAATGTATTTACAACATCCATAATGGAGTTTGGAGTTACGTTACCTGTTTCAAAAATAGGTTCACCGTTGGAGTCAATAATTGCATCATAAGAGTTTACTTCTCCATTGATAAATTCTTCCATGATGTAAGTGGTATTTGCATGTTTTGCTTCTAAGAATGATTCTAATTCCTGCTGGTTCGTAATTTTAAAGGTGTGGGAAGCACCTACACCATTGTCCGGTTTTGCAACAACAGGATAGCCTACTTTTTTAATGAATCTTAAGCAGCCTTTTAAATCTTCTACTAAATAATAACGTGCAGTAGCGATACCGGCTTTTTTGTAGAATTCTTTCATCTTTGATTTATATTTGATGCGTGGAATATCACAAGCCTGGAAACCGGAAGTGATGTTAAAGTCAGTACGGAGTTTTGCATCACGTTCTAACCAGTATTCGTTGTTGGATTCAAGCCAGTCAATACGACCATGTTTAAAGATGAAGAAAGCAATTGCACGGTAAACAGCTTCATTATCTTCAAGGCTGTCTACTTTGTAATATTCATTTAAACTTTCTTTTAAGTCTTTGTTTAGTTCATCGTATGGCTGGTCGCCAATTCCTAACACATTTATTCCGTTGTTTTTTAATTCACGACAGAACATCCAGTAATTTGTCGGAAAGTTAGGTGAAATAAAAATAAAATTTTTCATACGTAATCCTCCATTTCTCTTTATAGTATTATGCAAGCAGGTGTGGTAAGAAATATACTACTTGTTTGTACCACCAATCCCAGTCGTGTGCACAATCATAGCCCCATAAGTCTACCCAAACATTAATACCTTTTTCTTCAAAAATTTTTTTCAAGCGTTTGGTAGTTTCCGGTTGTTCCCAAGCACCCTGACCTACACAGATAACCGCTTTTTTCAAGTTGTAAAGCCCGATGTATTCATGGTCGGTAGGCATATTTGCCAGATAGTGAACAGGAGAGTTGTTATATACCAGACCATCCATATATCCGCAGAATCCATAATCTGCTGTATAAATACCGCTTAAAGCTAAAAGGCGGTCAAAAAGGTCAGGACGGCGGAAATAAAGGTTTGCAGCATGTGTAGCACCAAGGCTGCATCCGAATACCATAATTCCCGGGAAGCCGCTCCAGTTGTTTTTCTCATTCGCAAGACCGCGAAGGAAAGGAACTACTTCATCTGTGATATATGCAATCCATTGTTCATAACGGCGAATTCTGCCGACCGGTTCTTCATAGCGTTTGGACCATGTTTCTAAGTCTAGAGTGTCAATGGAAAGAACCATAACCTGACCGGAATCAATCCATGGTGCCCAAGTTTCTGCCATTTTAAAGTTTTCGAAGTCATAAAAATGCCCGTCCTGACAAGGAATAAAAAGTACCGGACGACCTGCATGACCATATAATTTACATTCCATATCTCTATTTAATGCAGGACTATAAAATTTATAATATTGTGTTTCCATAATGTAATGTATCTGCTACTAAAAACATATACAAATGTATATGCAGGATAATTCAGATAAATCCTAAGTTTTATCGTATAGTCTCTTCCTGTATGCTTTGGTAATTACTGCGTAATATACTGTCTTACAAAGTTTTGCGTATGCTGTTTTGTAAGTGTGCTTTAGTAGCCTCTCCTTTCTTTGTTTTTTAAAAATATATGTTTGTTCCCATTTATTTATGAAATCAGATACAAATCTGTTTATATCATTTTTTTATTCGACTATCATATAATAATGTATTCATAAAAAATGGAATCTGTTTTTCCCAACTTGCCTCACTATGGGTGCCACCCGGAATAATGCGGCAACTTAAATGGATGTTGTGTTTCATCAATTCATATACAGACTCAGCAAAAACTTCTTTCATTCCTTCATGGTTGGAAAGTTCTTCAGAGCCATAATCTATATATAATGTAGTATCAGGAAATAGAACCGCTTTTTGAATCATTTTTTTTACTTTTTCAGGTTGAGTCCAAAGGGAAGGAGAGAGTGCGGCTGCTTTGGAAAATACATGGTTGTATTCCAAAAGTGCGTAAAGACTCATAAGACCTCCCATAGAGCTTCCTGCAATAAAAGTAGTTTTTCGTCCCGGAAGCGTACGGTATGTACGGTCAATTTCCCGTTTGAATTCTTTTACAAACCAGTTCATTGTGGTTTTTCCGCGACCTGTGATTTTGCCAACGTCTCCATAAGTGAAATCAAATGGAGAATATTCTTGCAAACGACCGTTATCCGGACTATGGTTACAATCAACGGCTGCAATAATGAGCTGTTTTTTTGTTTTGTCCATAAATTCTTTTAATCCCCAACATTTTCCAAATGTCGCATCGGAGTCAAAGAAAAGGTTATGCCCGTCAAACATGTATAAAACAGGATAACGTTTATGTTCTTTTTGGAAATAAGATTCCGGAAGATAAACATAAGCGGTTCTTTTTTCACTACCTGTTGGAAGTGGAACTGTAACTTTAAATTTTTTTATCATACTATAAATCTCCGTTGTGTTCAAGAAATTGAACAATAATAATTATCTATAAATATAGCATATTGGGGAAAAATTGGCAATGTAAATAGCAAAATTTTGTAGTGTCAGCATTACCTTTGTATTGGCAAAGATACAGTAAAAAAAAATTTTTTCGTAGACATTGGAAAATAAATGATGTAAAGTAAATTTCGTTGAGTTTATGTGACAATTTCGTAGAGGTATGTAGTTACAAATTCCTTTATTTTTTGCTGGAATATAGGCAGAAGATACTGTATAAAATGAAGTAATGAATAAGTTAATTGATTTATCTGATTTGGAATAAATTAGAAAGTGATTTACGGATATCATTTCATATCAATTTGTATTTATGAAGATGTAGCCTTAGAAATTGTATGATATGCGAAACATATGTATTTATGGAAAGAAAATTAGAAAGGATTGTAAAATGAAATTAATTACTGACATTATTAAAGGTATGCTTGTAGGCGTTGCAAACATTATTCCCGGTGTAAGCGGTGGAACGATGATGGTGTCCATGGGAATTTACGAAACTATTTTGAATGCAATCAACACATTATTTAAAGACTTTAAAAAGTCATTTTTGACATTGTTGCCGTTAGGAATTGGCATGGTGCTTGGAGTTGGGGTATTTTCCTTTATCATTCCGTTTTGTTTAGAGGAATATCCGTTCCCAACAAGTTTTTGTTTTATCGGTTTGATTTTAGGTGGTGTGCCTGCGATTATAAAACCGGCAATGGAGAGTTTGAAAAAAGAAGGTAAATCTGTTTCATTAGGGCATATACTTATCTTCTTGATGCTGTTTGCACTTGCAATTGTGATGGCAGCTATGAATGAGACACAGACCAGTTCTGCAAATTTTGATTTGAATCTGTTTTTTATGATAGAGTTGTTTGTAATTGGTGTGATTGCATCTGCAACAATGGTTGTTCCTGGCGTAAGTGGTTCGCTTGTGCTTATGATTTTAGGATTCTATACAGGAATTGTAGATACAATTAGTGAATTTATTAAAGGGCTGATAAGTTTTGATATTCCTACATTGCTGCATTGCGTAGGAATTTTAGCACCATTTGGAATTGGCGTTGTTGTAGGAATTTTCGCAGTAGCGAAATTGATAGAGTGGCTGTTTGCAAAATATCCGTCTTATACGTATGGCGGAATTTTAGGGCTGATTATTGCATCCCCAATTGCGATTATTATTAAAATGGGAAGAAATAATATCAATACAGTTACGATTATTTTAGGAATTGTGCTTTTAGTAGTAGGAACATGGTTCACATGGTGGTTTGGAAAGAAAACAGAAGGAATCGAAGGATAAGTGTTTTCCTAAAAAGAAACAATACCCTGATGGTAAAATACAGAAAATAACTGTGTTTAACCATTAGGGTATTTTTTATTACATTTGTAAATAATTATTGTATATTTGCAGATAATTGCAGTTGCTTTGTTCCTTTATTAAATAGTTTTATTCCTACACCAAGCCCGACACTTGTACCGAACAAAATCAAAAAGCCTCCAAGAGCCGGATTTACACTTGACAACCATTCGGAAGCGGTAGTTCCCCACAAATTGAATAGGAAGTGGAACAAAATTACATGGTAAATCGTGCCGCCATATTCACAGATATATCCAAGAAACAGACCCAAGGCAAATGCATAACATCCTTGCAGCATATTCATATGAAAAACTCCAAATAATACTGCTTGAATCATATTAGCAATCCAAAATGGAAAAGCTCTGCGGGCAATACGCATTGTAACGCCACGGAAGATTAATTCCTCGCTGATAGGGGCAAGACAAACAGAGTATATCATCATAGCTGTAGAAATATTATCATTCAGTCCAGCATTTTCAATCAATGCCTCATAAGATTCAAGCCAGCTTGGAAATACCGAGGATATGAGACTAACCAAAATACTGCTCATAAATTGCGTGCCTGGCACGAGACAGATAATGCCTGCAATTTGCAATGGATGGAATGTTTTTTTCAAGTTTGGTTTAAAATCACCGCCACAGCTTTTGTAATACCATAGTCCAAATGTCGCCATACAGGATATAGAAAAGCCTATCATAATGATAGTATTAAAGTCCATATTTCCCCATAGCTGCATGAGATAGTCTATTTTACGGTTGGTGCTGCTGTTTGGCATTGCAGAAAATACAAAGATAGCAGATAGCAGCATCATATAAAAACTTACAAGAAACTGTAAACCGATTCCAAGCAGGCAGGGCAATGTTGAAAAAAAGAAAGTGCTTATTTTTTTCATATTCTCCTTTCGTTTCAAAGACCATTATAGATGATAAAAATTGTTATAAAGAATTATTTTTGTTATTATTTTTATTGTCATCTATAATATCATCAATGATTTTCTCAATTAACATTTTTTTCGTATATACATCGTAACTCAAAAGGCAAATATAAGCAAAATTTTGCAAATACTGTTTGTCTTCTTCCGGAAAATCTGCAAAAGCCTTTTGGGCAGTACTATATTTTTTGCTAAAATCCTTTAAAAGTTTCATGGATTCTTCTTTTTCCAGACGGAATACCTCATTATACACATCTTCCATGTTAAAACTATCTTTGTTTCCAAAATATTTATCAGTAATCGGACCTAAAATAGTGCGAATATCATTGATACTTAAGATATTTTTAAAATAATAAATAAAAATCAAAGAAAGCACATGTTCTTTAGAGTACTTCTTTTTTACTGGGGGCGGAAGCAAATCGTTTTTGGTATAGTTGTTAATCATGGTTTTTGTTAAGAGCTTGTCATCGTTACGACGTTTGGAATCGGCAAGCTGGTCTTCAATAAAGCTAGTTACCTGGTCCATATAAAGCTCAATATTCGGAATAACTTCCGGTTTGACATAGTTTATCGTGTTGAGTTTTTCTAATAAATCAACTATAGTACGTTTCATATCGTTATCCATTTTTATCACCTCAAGTTACATTATATAGTATTGAAAACCATATGACAATAAAAAATATTTTAATTTGATATAAAAAGCCAAAATTTTTGTAGTATAAAAATTGATATAGATATATAAGGAGTAGTATGCTATAGTTATAATTCAAATATAGAAATCAGATTATGAGATGTAAGTTGCTTTATTTTTATAAAAATCATATTATAAACTGGTATTTCGAAATAGGATTGTGCTATAATAAATGGACAAACATGTGTGCGAAAGGAATATATAAATGAGTATATATGATGCTTTAAATGAACAACAAAGAGAAGGAGTTCTCACAACAGAAGGACCGGTACTTATTTTGGCGGGTGCAGGCTCTGGAAAAACTCGTGTGCTTACACATAGAACTGCATATTTAATAGAGAAAATGGGTGTGAATCCATTTCATATTTTAGCGATTACATTTACGAATAAGGCAGCAGGGGAAATGCGTACACGTATTCAGGATATGGTAGGATACGGCTCGGAAAGCATATGGGTTTCCACGTTTCATTCCACCTGTGTGCGTATTTTAAGACGATATATAGACAGGATTGGGTATGGTACGAATTTTACGATTTATGATAGCGAGGACCAGAAAACATTGATGAAGGACATTTGCAAACGCCTTCAAATCGATACAAAAATACATAAAGAAAAGATGTTTTTAAATGTAATTTCTTCAGCAAAAGATGAGTTGATTGACCCAATTACATTTGAGACAAGAGCAGCCGGAGATTTTAACAAACGTCGTCAGGCAGAAGTCTATAAAGAATACCAAAGAGTGTTAAAACAAAATAATGCGTTGGATTTTGATGACTTAATTTTTAAAACAGTAGAACTTTTTAAATTGGATAAAGAAGTGTTAGAAGCGTATCAGGAACGTTTTCGCTATATTATGGTGGATGAATATCAGGATACGAATACTGCACAATTTGAATTGATTCGTTTGCTTGCAATGAAATATAAAAATCTGTGTGTGGTAGGTGATGATGACCAATCCATTTATAAGTTTCGTGGGGCAAATATTTATAATATTTTAAATTTTGAAAAACATTTTCCGAGTGCAAAAGTAATTAAGCTGGAACAGAACTATCGTTCCACACAGCATATTTTAGATGCAGCAAATAATGTAATTGCCCATAATATCAGCAGAAAAGACAAATCCCTTTGGACAGAGAACGAAAAAGGTACAAAAATTCGTTTTGAGCAGTTGGAAACAGGAAATGAGGAAGCTGACTTTGTTGTGAGAGATATTGTTTCTAAAATACGAAAAGGAACATATACTTATAAAGATTGTGCAATTCTTTATCGTACCAATGCACAGTCTCGTTTATTTGAAGAACGGTTTATTTTTTCCAATATTCCATATAAAGTGATAGGTGGTGTGAATTTCTATTCCAGAAAAGAAGTCAAAGATATGTTGGCATATTTAAAGACAATTGATAATGCAAAAGATGATTTGGCAGTAAAACGTATTATCAATGTGCCAAAACGTGGCATTGGTGCAACTTCTATCAATAAAGTAAGCAATTTTGCAATGGAGCAGGATATGGATTTTTATTCTGCACTTTGCATGGCAAGTGAGATTCCAACAATGGGAAAAGCAGCAGAGAAGATTCGTCCTTTTGTATTATTTATTCAGTCCATGCGGGCGAAATTGGAGTATCTTTCTTTAACTCAGCTTATGGAAGAAATTATAGAGATAACCGGATATGTTGCAGAATTGCAGGCGGAAGGAACAGACGAAGCACTTGCACGAATTGAAAATATCGATGAATTAATTACTAAAATCAAGACATATGAAGAAAGTGAAGAATACCCGACATTAAGTGGATTTTTGGAAGAAGTGGCACTTGTGGCAGAAATTGATGGATTAGATGAAGAAAGTGATTATGTAGTGCTTATGACATTGCATAGTGCAAAAGGATTGGAATTTCCAAATGTGTATTTGTCAGGCATGGAGGATGGACTTTTCCCAAGCTATATGTCAATTACCAGCGATAATGCAAGTGCGGAAATTGAAGAAGAACGTCGTTTGGCGTATGTGGGCATTACACGTGCAAAAGAAAATCTGACCATTACATCTGCAAAAGTGCGTATGATTCGCGGGCAGACACAATTTAATCGTATTTCTCGCTTTGTAAAAGAAATTCCGGAACATCTGTTGATGGGAAGTGTATATGAACCAAAAGCAATAAATGTACCTGTTATGGATGATGCATATCAAAAGGCAAAAAAGGCATTCCGTACGGCAGCCACTTCTTATGGAAGTCATAATTATGGAAATGAATATGAAGGGAGTACGTTTGTTGCACGAAATACAAAAGCACCAAGTTTTACGCCCGTAAGTAATCAACGTACATTTGCGTCGTCGAATACACAGAAAGCACCATTAAGCTATGGAGTAGGCGATTCTGTACGTCATATGAAGTTTGGCAATGGAACGGTTACGGCAATTGTAGAAGGCGGCAGAGATTATGAAGTGACGGTAGATTTTGAAAAAGTTGGTACGAAAAAGATGTTTGCTTCGTTTGCCAAATTGAAGAAATTATAAAATATCGTACTATAATTGTGAAACATCCATAAAAAATATATAAAATTTTGCATTTTTTGATAGGAAAATGGGAAAAGATATGGTATGATTATAATAGTTATGACGTAAGTACGTCTTTGGGATACTGACTATATTTAAAGGAGAGTGTTTGTATGAACAAATTAGAAGAAATTATTAACAACGTAAGAATAGCTGAACTTTTGAAAAAACAAGAGGAAGAAAAGAAAGTTCCAACAGCAGTAATTGTATTGGCGGTAGTTGGAATTATCGCACTTATTGCAGCAATTGCATATGGAGTTTATCGTTTCTTTACTCCGGAGTATTTTGAAGATGATTTGGAATATGAAGAAGATGATGACTTTTTCGAAGACGAAGATTTCTTTGACGAAGATGATGAAGTAGTAGAAGATGTATTTGAAGAAGAATAAAAAGAATCTAATAAACTAAGATGAAAAGTTCCTGTTTAGTTATAAAAACTAAACGGGAATTTTTTGTGTTTTAGAACTATGTATCTGGTAAATCAGTTACGATTCATTTATGGAAGTGTGTATTTATAAGAAACAATTATTTGGACATTTTTCAAAAGTTTTTGATTATATAGACAAAATTCATAAAGTCTTAATATACATTTAAGTAGATTTATAACGATTTAAATTTGGATTTATGGTAATATTTTCAATGGAGAATGAAGTGTCTGTGAGACATTTTTTATTTTAGGTTAAAAATAAAGATAAAGGAAAATATTATGAGAAAAACTACAGGACAAAATAAAACTTCTTATAAAAGAAAAAAAGGAAAAACAAGAAAAGAACGCGAACGCCAGTTAAGATGCAGAATTGCAACAGTTGCTTGTTTTATGTTGGTTGGACTTTGTGTGCTTTTATATAAATGGAATATTATACCGCATCCATATTATGAAAATAGTCATTTTGGCATTGCTGATTATAAGAGTAATGTAGATAAAGATGGAGATGGAACAGATGACCAGACGGATATTTTAAAAGGAGTAAGAGATTATATCGCAACAAAGCCGCAATACAAGAGTGTCTATTATGATGGCGGTTATCCGAATGATGAATATGGTGTGTGTACAGATGTGGTGGCAAATGGATTAAAAGCAGCAGGTTACGATTTAAGGACGTTGGTGGACGGGCATATTAGGGCAAACCTTTCAGCATATGATATCGAAAAACCAGATGATAATATTGATTTTCGTCGTGTGAGAAATTTGTATGTATATTTTAAAGATACTGCTATTGAATTGACTACAGATATTCATAAAATTGAAGAATGGCAAGGCGGAGATATTATTGTATTTAAAAATCATATTGGAGTGATATCAGATAAACGCAATCGTAATGGTGTGCCATTTGTCATTCATCATGGAAGCCCGACACAGGCTGGATATGAGCAGGATATTTTAGAGGGTAGAGATGATATTATCGGGCATTTTCGAATAAGTTAGTTTTTTGGGTTATATGCATGTTACTGTTTATGTGTGAACCAATGTCATTAACTTAAGGAAGCACCTGTCTAATTTGCACAAAAGAAAGCACTTCATTAACCATATTTTCTTTCGAAAAAATAAGTTTTAGTAGTGTAAATTTGTGCATAATGACAATTGCATATGCTTAAGTTAATGACATTGTGTGTGAACAGTAACTTTAATAAGTAATTCATATAAATATATTTTGTGAAAATATTGACAAAGTATGTTTTTTTTATTATACTTTGGGGGCAATGTAACTATAGTAAATTATAGTAATTTATGAAGAAAGAGGTAGATAGCAAATGATTAATTTAGAAAACTATGGTATTACCGGAACTACTGAAATCGTTTACAATCCTTCTTATGAAGTATTATTCGAAGAAGAAACCAAAGCTGGTTTAGTAGGCTATGAACAGGGTCAGGAAAGTGAACTTGGTGCTGTTAACGTTATGACAGGTATCTATACAGGACGTTCTCCTAAAGATAAATATATCGTTATGGATGAAAACTCTAAAGATACAGTATGGTGGACTTCTGACGAATACAAAAACGACAATCACCCAATCTCTGAAGATGTTTGGGCACAGTTAAAAGAAATCGCTAAAGCAGAACTTTCTAACAAGAGATTATTCGTTATGGATGCATTCTGTGGTGCTAACAAAGACACAAGAATGGCTATCCGTTTCATCGTAGAAGTAGCTTGGCAGGCACACTTTGTTAAAAACATGTTCATCCAGCCAACAGCTGAAGAATTAGAAAACTTCGAACCGGATTTCGTAGTATACAATGCTTCTAAAGCAAAAGTTGAAAACTACAAAGAATTAGGATTAAACTCTGAAACAGCAGTAGCATTCAACATCACAACAAAAGAACAGGTTATCTTAAATACATGGTACGGCGGAGAAATGAAGAAAGGTTTATTCTCTATGATGAACTACTTCCTCCCATTAAAAGGTATCGCTTCTATGCACTGTTCAGCAAACACTGACTTAAACGGTGAAAACACAGCAATTTTCTTCGGTTTATCAGGAACAGGTAAAACAACATTATCTACAGATCCAAAACGTCTCCTCATCGGTGATGACGAACACGGCTGGGATGACAATGGTGTATTCAACTTCGAAGGCGGATGCTACGCAAAAGTTATCAACCTTGATAAAGAATCTGAACCAGATATCTACAATGCAATCAAACGTAACGCTCTCTTAGAAAACGTTACATTAGATGCAGAAGGAAAAATCGATTTCGCTGATGGAAGCGTAACAGAAAACACACGTGTTTCTTACCCAATCGATCATATTGAAAACATTGTTCGTCCAGTGTCAGCAGCACCAGCAGCGAAAGATGTAATCTTCCTTTCCGCTGATGCATTCGGAGTACTTCCTCCAGTATCTATTCTGACACCAGAACAGACAAAATACTACTTCTTATCTGGTTTCACAGCAAAACTTGCTGGTACAGAACGTGGTATTACAGAACCAACACCTACATTCTCAGCATGCTTCGGTCAGGCATTCTTAGAATTACATCCAACAAAATATGCTGAAGAACTTGTTAAGAAAATGGAAGAAAACGGTTCTAAAGCATACTTAGTAAACACAGGATGGAATGGTACAGGAAAACGTATCTCTATCAAAGATACTCGTGGTATCATCGATGCAATCCTTGATGGATCTATCAACAAAGCTGAAACAAAACATATTCCATTCTTCAACTTCGAAGTACCAACAGAACTTCCAGGAGTTGATACAAACATCCTTGACCCACGCAATACATATGCAGATGCAGCTGAATGGGAAGAAAAAGCAAAAGACCTTGCTGGACGTTTCGTGAAGAACTTCGCTAAATACGAAGGAAACGAAGCTGGTAAAGCATTAGTTGCAGCTGGTCCACAGTTATAATTAATACATAACAGAAATTCATATACGTTAAGTATAGAAAAGCGCTCCGTGAAAACGGGGCGCTTTTTGCGAAATCAGTTGACATATTATATAGCAGATGCTATACTTAAGCAATCTTGAGATAGCATCTGCTGTTTCCATTCTCGGTAGTTCGCCGAAAAATCCCTATATTTTAGAGCTTATTGTAAAAAAGGAATGATGCCTATGAGTGTATTTTCTTGATTTTATCTGTAACTAAGCAAAATAATGTGATAGAATGGAGATACAAAAATAATGAAGAACACAATTGAATATCAGAATATCCATGGAAACCGAAAATATAAAGATACTCTTTTCTGCAAGACGTTTCATAAGAAAAAAGATTTGCTGGACTTATATAATGCACTGAATGGAACTAATTACACGAATCCGGACGATTTGGAAATTAACACATTGGATAATGCGATGTATATCACGGTGAAAAATGATGTTTCCTGCATTATTGGCTGTACCATGAATCTTTATGAGCACCAAAGCTCATATAATCCCAATATGCCACTAAGAGGTATGGTTTATTTTGCACAATTATATAATAAATATGTTGAGATGCGAAAACTGAATCTGTTTAGCAGTACACTTCAAAAAATACCAACCCCACAATACATAGTGTTTTATAATGGTTTGCAAAATGAGCCGGATCGACAGGTGTTAAAACTTTCTGATGCATTTCAGACAGATGGCGGCTGCTTAGAGTGTGAAGCTGTGATGCTTAATATCAATTATGGACAGAATCGTGAGCTGATGGAAAAGTGCAGGCGGTTAGAGGAATATGCTATTTTTGTTGCCACAGTCAGAAAGTATGCAGACGATAAAAAGTTAACGTTGACAGAAGCAATTACGTTGGCAATTGATGAGTGTATTGAAAAAGAAGTTTTATTGGATATTCTAATTGAACAGCGTGCGGAGGTGTTTATGTATATATTGGAATCATTCGATAAAGAAATCTATGAACGTGATTTAAAGGCGGAAGCAGAGGCCGCGGGGCTGGCAGAAGGCAGGGCAAGAGGATTAGAGGAAGGAAGAGCAGAGGGCCGAGCAGAAGGTGCAAGACTTAAATTAAAAGAATTGATACAGCGAAAGCTTGTAAAAGGAAAAACAGTAGAGGAAATTGCTGACATACTGGAAGAAGATGTGGAATTGGTCAACAGTATAAAGATGGAATTAGAAGAGGAGAATTAACAATGCGTAAAAATTTTGGTTCAAAATCATGGATGTACCCAATGTCGGTGTTGATTATTGGGACTTATGATGAAGCTGGTGTGCCAAATGCCATGAATGCGGCATGGGGCATGATCAGTGATTATGATAAAGTGTTTATTTGTCTTGATGCAAGTCATAAGACGGTAAAAAATATTTTGGTGAAAAGGTCGGGAATGCATTCAAGGATGGAAAGAGTCTGAAATAAAAAATTGAATAGATTAAAATTGCAAGCGGTACTTAGGCGTGTCTAAGTACTGCTTGTTTTTGTGTTATGAATTATTTCATTGCATGAATAAATTCGCTAATGATTTTATTTAAATATTGACGTTTTTCAAGCGGACATTTTTTAATGAGAGAAATGGATTCTGATAATTTCAAATCTTCTTTTGAATCACCAAAAAGAAGATAATCAGTACTGATATTTAGTTCGGAACTGATACTGATAAGTGTTGAAAAGGACATGCCTTTGTACCTTAGTTCGAGGTCATAGCAGAAGCGTGGAGTAATATCCAGACGTTCTGCCAGTTCCTCACGTGTGATGCCTAAAAGTTCACGTTGAGATTTTATGCATGCTCCGATTTCAAAGTAATTAGACATTTGTAGCCTCCTTGGTAAGGATTTATAAACAGAATTGGTAAAAAAATGGTTTTATATAATTTAAATATAGAGTAGAAATAAAAAATACAAAATGAACTGAAAAGGGTTTAGAGATTGCCTGAAAAATCATATAGTGGTAAAATTAGGTAAAATAGATAGTAGGGATGACTACGAAATGAAAGGAAGAATATGGAAACAAATATTGGCATTTATACTTGTGACCAGTATAGTTTTTGGAGATTCTGCGTTTGTATTTGTGGCAGAAACTATTCAAGAAACAACATCTGTTGTTGATATTGAAGAAGTTTCGTAAGAGAATTCCGATGAATTTTCTGATATATCAGAAGAAAATCTTGTATCAGAAGATGTTGTTCTAAAAGATGTTGAAACAGCAGATTTTATGAATGAAGAGGATGAAGCAGAAGAAACTTCATCAAATGTGATTGGAACGAATGAGTAGCAATCCGTAGAAACTGTAAATTTCTCAGATGAAAATGTATTAGATGTGCAAGACAATGAATTAATTGCGGCACAGAGTTCAGTTGAAGATTTTTTATACACTGTTCTTAATGGTACATATTGTGAAATTACAGGGTATTTAGGAGATGAAACTACAGTCGCTATTCCGGCGGAAATTGATGGTTATATTGTACAGAGTATTGCTGATGAGACTTTTAAAGACAATACAGCAATAACAGAGGTTATATTTCCTGAAACGATTGAAAGTATGGGTACGCATGTGTTTTCGGGGTGTACCAGTCTGAAAGATGTTTATATGGAGAGTGAACTAACTCATATTGGAGACTATGCTTTTAATGGATGTATAGCATCAGAAAGTTTTGTGGTGCCAGA
>CALAST010000020.1 GCA_937889225.1 uncultured Lachnobacterium sp.
TGACAAGCAAATCTCCGGTACGTTCCTGCGAAGATGTGGATGAAGCAGCACTTTCTTATGCCGAAGTCAAAGCCCTTGCAACCGGCAATCCCCATATCAAGGAGAAGATGGATTTAGACATACAAGTCTCAAAATTAAAACTGTTAAAAGCCAATCATACGAGCCAGCGTTATCGTTTAGAAGATAATATCACACAAAATTATCCAAAGCAAATAGCAAATTTAAAAGAACAGCTTGCCGGATATGAAGCCGATATGCAGACGTATCAGAAGAACAAACCAATAGATAAGGAATCGTTTACCATGAAAATCGGAAACAAGGTATTCACAAGTCGAAAAGAAGCAGGGACAGCCTTAATTGAGATGTGTAAAAATGCAAAAACTTCTAATCTTTCTACTTCAATTGGAGAATTTGCTGGTTTTCAACTTGGCGTATCGTTTGATTCTTTTTTCTCCAAACTTTCCATTACACTCAAAGGAAAGTTAAAACATGAAGTGGAAATCGGACCAGATGCACTTGGAAATTTACAACGAATTTCAAATTTAATGGACGGAATGGTCACGAAAATTGCAGAAATAAGACAGAAACTCTCCAATGTGGAACATCAGCTTGAAACAGCGAAAATAGAAGTGACAAAACCATTTCCACAAGAAGCCGAACTGAAGGAAAAAATGGATAGATTGACCATGCTCAATGCCTTGCTGAACATGGATGAAAAAGGTGGAAGTGAAATGATGATGGAAGATACTTCGGAAAACAATATGCAGGAAATGTCAAAAAAAGAAAAAGTGGCAGAAACAACGGTATATCCATCGTATGCTCCGTCCGTGGTTTCACAAAAATCGGAACATATTTCGGAGACATCTGGGAAAAAGGTATATGGAGTTAATTCTAATAGCAGAATTTCCATTAAAGAGAAACTTGCTCAAATGAAAGAAAAGGTATCTGTTTCCAAAACACCAAAACCAAAAGATGTGAAAAGAACTAAGAATAGGGATTGTTTATAAAGCCTGTAAGTAAAGTATTTCATACTATTTGTAAATCTGAAGGACTTATAAGGAATTTAAAGATTTCAATAAATGAAAGAAATATTAGAAAGATAGAAAAAGATTGTAGGAAAGAATATACCGACTTGCCAAAGTTAGAGACTGATTCTAACGATTGGCAGGTCGGTTTTTTCATGCAAAAATTGTTATCTTATTAAGATTTTCTAGCTTTAAATTTTACGATAAAAATAAAATCATAAGTATTTTAAGAAAATTTATTAAAGCTATAAAAAAAGAAAATTATACAGGAGGTATGGCATGAAGAAATATGAAATGATAACGCAATATGCAGCTTATACTGCAAGAGAGATTACACAGAGTGAAGAAAATTGGAAGAAGTACCTTACAACAGTATCCAAACTTTATAAATATCCCTTCAAAGACCAACTCTTAATTTATGCCCAACGTCCCGATGCAACTGCGTGTGCCACAATGGAAATATGGAATAAGAAGATGTTTTGTTGGATAAACCGAAATGCAAAAGGGATTGCTCTTTTAGATGAAAAAAGTGATACCGGACTGAAATATGTTTTTGATGTTTCAGACGTACACAGAGGTGGTAGAGGAAGTAGTTTGCCTTATTTATGGAGCATGGAAAAGGAGCATCAAAAGATAGTATTAGAGCGATTGGAGGCAATTTATGGAAGTACCAATAAAAAAGCTGGTTTTTCCAAACGCATACAACAGATTGCAGAACGGATAGCAGAAAATGTTTCTGAAACTCTTGCAAGTGATTTAGAGAAGATAAAAAAAGGAAGTACATTAGAATATCAGAGTGAAAAAACAACCAAAGAAGAATTTCATCAGACTTTATCAAACAGTATCGCATATAGCATTTTAAAGCGTTGTGGCATTGCAGAGAGTGTTTTAAAGAAAACGATAGAATTTCCTTATATTCATCACTTTGACACGATACAGAGCTTATCGCAACTTGGCACAAATGTATCGGATTTGACAAAGCCGGTTTTAGTAGAAATAGGTAAGGTTATTATGGAATATGATAAAACTCACACACGAAATAAAAAGAGTGTTGCAGAGAAATTAAAGCCAAAAAGAATACAAGGCACACAAACGGAATCAATATCAAAAAATGTGATAGAAGTGCAAGAAACTTCCATTCTAAAGAACGAAAAGGAAAAAGAACCATTTTTAAATCCTACTACTTCTACAAAAAATCATTCTGTTTTAAATGAAGACGAAGACATACAGAATCACTCTAGTTCAAATGAAAATATACAAAAAGAAGATAATTCGAAAGAAAACGATAACCTTTTCATACAGAATCATTCTCATTTGCAAAATGAGACAACTTCAGATGTTTCCATGGAACTATCACAATCTATACAGACGGAACAGAAAGAGTTATCTGTTTCAAGTGAATACGAAAATGAAACTTCATCAACAGAAATAAAGCAATTATTAGAAAAAAATGAAGGTTCTTTTATTACACAGGAAGAAGAATCAGCAGAAGTATCCGATAAAATCGCAGAAATGCTTCTTGTAATGAAAATCTGTCAGGAACTTGGGCGAAGTGCAGTTGTGGACTGGAATGAAACCACACAATCCATTATCATCAAAGAGGGAGAAGGAACAGTTGAGGGCAAGGAAGCCTACGAAATTTTATTTTCTGAAGCTGCAGATTATATCATAGACCAAACCTATGATGGATATGTGCAAAAAGGATTGGATATGGCAGATTGGA
>CALAST010000021.1 GCA_937889225.1 uncultured Lachnobacterium sp.
TATAGCTCAGGTGGTAGAGCGCTACATTGGTAATGTAGAGGTCACGGGTCCGACTCCCGTTATCAGCTTTTGAAATGCCGAGAAACAATAGATTTATTAGTAAATCATTTTGTTTTCTCGGCTTTTTTCACTTAAAATATTTACAAAGCTAAACAAGGGACATTTTAGTGCATCAGCCTAAAATATCCCTTGTTTATTCTATTTCTCAAACTTAAACTCATCAAAACAATCAAACGTCGCAAAATAATCTGCTGCTGTTTCTGCCCTACGAATCATTTTTACAGAACCATCTGTCTGCAACAATAACTCTGCGGATTTTAATTTTCCATTGTAGTTATACCCCATTGAGAAACCATGTGCTCCCGTATCATGGATAACTAGATAATCGCCTTTATCAATCTTTGGAAGTTTGCGGTCAACTGCAAATTTATCACAGTTTTCACAAAGCGAACCTACTACATCATAGGTTTCTGTGCATGGAGTTTCTTCTTTTCCCAATACTGTAATATGATGATAAGAACCATATACAGCCGGTCTCATTAAATTTACGGCACATGCATCTACGCCAACATATTCTTTATAGATATGTTTTTCATGGATTGCCTGTGTTACAAGACATCCATATGGTGCAAGCATAAAACGTCCCATTTCCGTGAAAATAGCCACATCATCCATTCCTGCCGGAACTAATACTTCATCGAATGCCTTATGTACACCTTCACCGATTACATGAATATCATTCGGAGTCTGCTCCGGTGTATATGCAACACCAACCCCACCTGAAAGGTTTACAAATGTAATATGACAACCTGTCTTTTCTTTTATTTCTACTACTAATTCAAACAATTCTCTTGCCAATTTCGGATAATATTCATTCGTTACGGTGTTGCTTGCAAGAAATGCATGTACGCCAAAATGCTTTGCCCCTTTTTCTTTCATAATCTGAAAGCCTTCGATAAGCTGTTCTTTTGTCATGCCATACTTAGAGTCTCCAGGGTTGTCCATAATGCCGTTGCTCAATTCATAAATTCCGCCCGGATTATAACGACAGCTAATCGTTTCCGGAATATAGCCAAGTGTTTCTTCCAAACATTTGATATGGGTAAAATCATCTAAATTGATGATAGCTCCCAGTTCATTTGCATAAGCAAATTCTTCTAATGGAGTGTCATTGGAAGAAAACATAATGTGCTTTCCATCAAACCCACATGCTTTTGCCATCATAAGCTCTGTCATAGAAGAACAGTCACATCCGCAATCATACTCTTTTAAAATATTTAAAATAAATGGATTTGGAGTTGCTTTTACTGCAAAATACTCGCGAAATCCTTTGTTCCATGCAAATGCTTCTTGTACTGCTTTTGCATTCGCACGAATACCTGCTTCATCATATAAATGAAATGGTGTCGGATAATCTTTTACGATTTCTTCTACCTTCTGTTTTGTAATAAATGGTACTTTTTTCATGTTTTTTCTCCTTACTGCTATATTTTATAAGACTACAATAAGTATTGGATGATTTCAAGTTTTTTTTACTGTTATTCCGTAAAAAGTTGCAGTTCACACATGACCAGTAACAAACAAAAATTGATTTCCTTGTTTTGACCATTATACGAATTGCTTATCTTTTTCATTTATGATATAATATGCACACTTCTTATTAGAATACCTACGATATACTGAGTGAAAACATATGCCTCTATAGCATAATCTATCTAATAAGTTACTAATCAACTCATAATATACTTTCACAAAAGAGAATAAAAATTATAAAGAGGTCATTATGAAAATTACAAATTATATTCCACAAACATCCGATATCTCATCCGGCTCAAAAACGGTTATTGACACATCTGCAGTTTCCGAAGAGTCTTTTGAAGATGTCCTTGTATTAAATCAAACAGCCTTAAAAGCTATGACAATTGATGCGATGATTGCAGAAAGCTCTACCGGCTCAGTTTCTCCTGATGCTGTAGATGCTGCTGCTATTATGAAGTTTCGAAGCACGCTTACAAATGTAATTGCACCAATTCCGCAAGATGACAGTACCACAAGCACTTCTTCCTCTGCTTCCACAATCAACGCTGCCGGAAATACAACTGTCGGACAAGCCACAAATTCCTCTGGGACTTCATCAGCAACTACATATAATACATCCATCGACATCTCCGGTGTTTACAATTCCGGCAGTTTGGTATGCAGCGATGAACTGAATACATATTTTAAAGAAGCTGCTGATTTATATAATGTAGATGTGAAGTTGTTAAAAGCAATTGCAAAAGCAGAATCCAACTTTAATCCATCTGATACGAGTAGTGCAGGTGCGATGGGTATTATGCAGCTTATGCCAAATACGGCAAAAGGACTTGGTGTTACAAATGCGTATGATGCACGACAATGCATTATGGGTGGTGCTCGTTATATTGCGGATAAAATCGCAAGCTACGATGGCAATCTTACGCTCGCATTGGCAGCTTACAATGCAGGTAGCGGTAATGTCAAGAAATATGGGGGTGTTCCACCATTTACGGAAACACAGAATTATATTAAAAAAGTTTTGGGATACTATAATGAATAACGAAAACAACTACAGGATAATTACATAAGAACACCCATATTCATTTTTATTTCTAAATGCCTGCTAATGCAAGAAAGGAGTATCTTATGCCATTATCAAAATCGACAACTTATACAACGGACTACATCTATTCTCTTCCGGAAGGACAACGTGCAGAATTAATTGATGGTGTTGTATATGATATGGCACCACCAAATCGAATCCACCAAAAACTTGTGACTCAACTTATACAATCAATTGGAAACTATATTGATAAAAACAATGGCTCCTGCGAAGTCTATCCTGCACCATTTGCCGTTTTTCTCAATAAAGACAATCGAACTTATGTAGAACCGGATATTTCCGTTATCTGTGACAAAAATAAACTGGATGACCGTGGATGTAACGGTGCACCTGATTGGATTATAGAGGTTATATCTCCAAGCACTAAACGTATGGATTATGGAATTAAATTATTCAAATACCGTACTGCTGGTGTTCGGGAATATTGGATTATTAATCCTCTTACTAATACCGTTAATGTCTTTGACTTAGAAAATGATGAAATGACAGACCAATATGATTTTAATTCCGATATCCCGGTATGTATTTACAATGATTTAAAAATCAATATTTCCGAATTACTGAAATAAAAAATGATAACCATTTTATCTGACAAAATTTCAATAAAAATAAACAGCCTAAAATCCTTGATTTCCATAGATTTTAGGCTGAATTACTTCATTTTACAAAACAAAAAAGCAGAACATTTGGATAAAATTCAGAGTTATCAAAAACTCTATCCAAACTTCCTGCTTTTTCAGCATTTTTTAATGCCGGCAGTGGGACTTGAACCCACACGTTGTTGCCAACAACAGATTTTGAGTCTGCCTCGTCTGCCATTCCGACATGCCGGCAT
>CALAST010000022.1 GCA_937889225.1 uncultured Lachnobacterium sp.
CTTCCATGTTAGCTTCCCAAAGAGAACCGATTGTTCCAACGTCTTTCCAGTATCCATCGAAACGATAAGCATACATTGCTCTTTCGTCTTTTAAAAGGTTAGGAATGATGTTGTTACCAAAGTCGTTTTCAGAATTTGGATCTGCTTCATCTTCTTCTAAGTATTTTTTGAGGATATCCCAGTTAAATATGTAAATACCCATGGAAGCAAGGTTAGATTTTGGATTCTTTGGTTTTTCCTGGAATTCTGTAATCTTGCTGTTTTCATCTGTTACCATAAGACCGAAACGAGAAGCTTCGTCCCATGGAACTTCCATAACTGCTACTGAGAATTCAGCGCCTTTTTCTTTGTGGAATCTTAAGAAATCACTATAATCCTGTTTACAAATCTGGTCACCAGATAAGATGATTACATATTCCGGATCATAACGTTCAATGAATCCAAGGTTCTGATAAATTGCGTTTGCTGTACCTTTATACCAGTCAGATCCTGATGCTTTCTGATATGGCTGAAGTACATGTACTCCACCATATAAACGGTCTAAGTCCCAAGGCTGTCCGTTTCCGATATATTCATTCAGCACGTATGGTTGATACTGAGTCAGAACACCCACGGTATCAATTCCTGAATTTACACAGTTCGAAAGTGGGAAGTCGATAATACGATACTTACCACCAAATGGAACTGCCGGCTTTGCAAGTTTCTGTGTCAATGCGTACAATCTGGAACCTTGTCCTCCAGCAAGCAGCATTGCAACCAGTTCTTTTGCCATAGTTATTTCCCCCTTTTTATTTTATATCCTGTACGGATATTTCTTAGTTTACATATTAACACATTTTTGTAAATTTTCCTAGTTATTTCTGTTTTTTTTTGTATTTTTTATGTATTTTTTACATACAAAGGAAAATATTACCAAAGTGCTCTATATTATATTATACAATTTTTTTTGAAATATGTCCATCATTTTATAACTTTTTTATATTTTTCTAATTTCACTTTAATGCTGCACGCATTCGAAGTGGTGGATTCATCCATATATAAACAAAAAATACACCACAAAAGTATTTCACTCTGTGGTGTATCTTTTGCTCCTTATTGGGAGCTCTATTTTTTATAAGGGGAATAAAGGAAAGGGGTTATATAAAAAGTGTTAATCACTTTTTTACAAGCGAAATAATAGCATGATAATTCCAAAGAAACAAGTGGTGTTACTTGCGGAGCAAAAAATCCCCCATTCCCCTAAATTAAAGCAGATATTCGCTACTTGCTCATAACCGACACTCCATGCAGGTAAACCTGCATTCCGGATACATGAAACTTAAGCCAACCTGCGTCCTATGGACTTGGTTTTCTTAGTTTCATTGTAAATAGCTACTATCGTAGCTTGATTCGGTTAAAAAACTATTTTTCATTATCTTTACTATATATCTTATTCACATCAATAAAGTCATATGGTGTTGCTTGATATACATAATAGTTTAAATAATTAAAATACAGTAAATTCCCATGTGCTCTCCACTCTAAAAGCGGTTTTTTCTCACAATCATTATCCGGATAATAATTTACCGGCATTTCAATTGTAAGCCCCTTATTTTTATCTCTCATATATTCATTATGAAGCGTTACTCTGTCATATTCCGGATGTCCCATCACAAAAATTTGTGTACCATCCTGATTTGCTACTAAAAATATACCAGCTTCTTCGGATTCTGCCAAAATCGTAAGTTCTGAATGTTTTTCAATATCCTCTCTGCGTACTTCTGTATGTCTGGAATGAGGTGCATAGAAAATATCATCAAATCCACGCACAAGCGGAACTCTGCGGTTTTGTACTTTATGTGGGTAAACACCAAACATTTTTTTATTTAACATATGTTTTTGTATTCCATAATGATAATATAATCCTGCCTGTGCACCCCAGCATAAATGCAAAGTAGAAGTGACATGTGTTTTGGACCATTCCATAATTTCACATAATTCTTCCCAATAGTCCACTTCTTCATATTCCATTTGTTCTACCGGAGCACCTGTAATAATAAGTCCATCGAAATTTTGATGTTTCACCTCGTCAAATGTCTGATAAAACTTATTCAAATGGCTCATAGATGTATGGGTAGACTCATGAGAAGACACCATAATAAACGAAACATCTACTTGAATTGGTGTATTGGATAAAGAACGCAAAATCTGCAATTCCGTATCTTCTTTTAATGGCATTAAATTTAAAATCCCAATGCTGATTGCACGAATATCCTGATGCAATGCACGATTTTCGTCCATAACGAAAATATTTTCACTTTCTAATATTTCCTTTACCGGTAAATCACTTTGAATTTTAATTGGCATAGTTTCTCTTTCCTTACTTTTTTATTTTCCGAACATTTCCACAAAAGTATCTTCTGAAATAATCGGAATTCCTAAATCTTTTGCTTTTTTATTTTTGGATGATGCAGATTCTACATCATTATTTACAAGATAATTGGTCTTTTTTGAAACAGAACCGGTCACCTTTCCGCCCTGTGCTTCTACATAGGTTTTGAATTCATCTCTGTTTTTAAATTGGTGTACATCTCCCGTAATTACAAAAATCAAATCCTTGCATTTTCCGATATCCGTATTTGCAATCTCTACTTTTTGTACAGAAACAACTTCCAGTAAATGTTTCAGGATGCTTTGATTTGATGTATTTGCATACCAGTTTAAAATAGAATTAGATTTTTCCTGACCAATACCGTCAATATCATCAAATCCTTTCTGTAGTTCCATACGTTCCAAAAATTCATCGAAACCTACATTATTTATAATTTTTTTCGCTGCATCTGTTCCAATCATTGGAATACATAAAGCAAAAATAAGGTTCACCGGATGCACACTACGACTTTTCTCGATAGATTTACCCATATTTTCACAGGATTTTTGTCCAAACCCTTCCATTTGGCTAATTGTTTCAAAATGCTCAGACAACTTATAAATATCTGCAAATTCACGAATAAATCCATCATTGATAAATTTCAACATCGTCTGCACAGAAAGACCGTCAATGTCAAATCCAGCTTTGCTTACGAAACGTGTGAATTTTTTGACATTTTTGGCAGTACAATCCGGGTTGCTGCAATGCAAAGTTTCTGTTTTGCTTTTTGTTTCACTTACGTGGATATACGTATCTGCATTGCAAACAGGACATTTTTTTGGGATTTCCACTTCCCCTTTTGCCTCTTTGACCGCAACGCATTTTGGAATGATTTTATTTGCCTTAATGACATCCAACTTACACTCTTTTCCAATTCCAAGACGCTTTATTTCACTGATATTGCAAAGGGAAGCCCTCGATACGATAGTTCCTTCAATCTGTACCGGTTCAAATACTGCTACAGGTGAAATTGTAGAAACTGCACAGGACCATTCAATATATTTTAATGTCGTTTCTACTGCTTCATCTTCCCATTTAAATGCATATCCGCCTCTTGTGGCATGATGCCCTGTAACACTGCCGCCGGAAGCATATTTGGTATCATCATAACAAATAACAAGACCATCTACCGGCAAATCCATCTTACCGCTTTCTACACGTTTTGTCCATGCCTCTATCATCTGTGCAATGGTTTTTGCATCGCCCTTTTCCCTATCAACTACAGAAAATTTCATGCTTTCCAGAAAATCCATTCGTTCTCCCCATGAAAGCATTTCTTCTTCCAAATACACAAGTGTAAATGCATAAAAATGCACACGTCTGTTTTTCACTTCTTCTATATCATCTAAGTTTAATGTGCCGGAGGCTAAATTTCTTGGATTTGCGTACTTTTCATTGTCATCTTCCATCATATCATTGATTGCGGCAAAATCTGTATAGGAAATGGTCGCTTCTCCTCGGACTACCATATGCCCTTTGTATGAAATTTCCAGCGGAAAACCTTTTACGGCATGTTTCAGATGGGTAATATTTGTCCCCATCGTCCCATTTCCTCTTGTCAAAATCTTAGTCAGCTTCCCATTATCATAAGTCAAAACAAGCGTAAGACCATCCAACTTCCACGAAAGCCAAATCGGAAGCTCACCTGCCCATTTTTGGAGTTCTTCTACTGATTTCGTTTTTGCAAGCGAAAGGGCTTGAAATTCATGTTCTTCCTTTTCACCTTTTGTCTCTTCAAAACCTGTATTTTGTGTCGGACTATTGGATAAAATATGTCCTGTTTCTTCTTCTAGTGCAGTCAATTCATCAAATAACGCATCCCACTCATAATTGGACATTTTTTCTTCCTGTCCATTGTAATAACTTTCGGATGCTTCATTTAATAATACAACCAGTTCTTCCATTCGTTTGATTCGCTCTGTATTACTCATCTTGCCCATTCTTTCTATCCATATTTTTATTTACTACAACAAATTTCCCTACTTTTGGTTTGTTTTCATTTTTTCTTGAATTTTCCCAATTACGACTCTGATTGTGTTTATTACTTTTCCTACCGGATTCACGCTGATTTGCATTTCGTTCTTGCTTATGAGACAAGTTTTTCTGAGAAAAATGCCCCATTTGATTTTGATAGGAAAAACGTTCTTTTCTACCTTCTGCAATATTTTTTGTATACTTATCTAATTTTTCCGTCTTAGGAATCACCGTTTCAGAAGAAGAATTTTGAATCATTTTCTGCAAAACTGCATATTCTTCTTTTGTTATATTACGATATTCTCCTGACTTCAATTCCCCCAATTTGATATTCATAATCCGCACACGCTCTAAAGCCACCACTCGATAGCCGAAATATTCGCACATTCGACGAATCTGACGATTTAATCCCTGTGTTAAAATAATACGAATTTTACGTTTTCCAATCTGCTCTACTTTGCACTTTCTGGTGGTTGTTTCCAATTCCACAAGCGGCACACCGCCTGCCATGCCTTTTACAAAACTGTCTGTAACAGGTCGATTTACCGTTACAATATATTCTTTTTCATGCATATTTCCTGCACGCATAATTTTATTCACCAAATCTCCATTATTGGTCAACAAAAGAAGGCCTTCGGAATCTTTATCCAATCGACCAATTGGATATACACGTTTTGGATAATTTAAAAAGTCAATCACATTATCTTTTTCCCGTTTTTCTGCAGTACAAACAATGCCTTTCGGCTTATTCATGACAAGAAGTATCATTTCTTCCTCTTTTTTAATTGGCTTTCCATTTACTAAAACTTCATCTTCCGAAAGAACTTTATCTCCCATAACGGCAATTTTACCATTTATGATAATTTCCCCATTTTCAATTCTGCGGTCTGCTTCACGTCTGGAACAAACACCTGCTTCACTTAAAAATTTATTGATACGAATCCCAAGATTCTCCATAATTTTATTATTCCTTTCAATTCATTTAAGACATAAATAAATGCTCAATTTTCTATTTTATAAGCAATAACGGAGACCAACTGTTTAGTCTCCGTTAAATTAATTTGTCTATTCTGTTACATCTGTTAAAAATTCATTCTTAATAAAGCCTGTACCACCATTATATTCAATCTTGGTCCATTCGCCTTCTACACTAATTTTTACAAATACATCTCCTACATTCATTTTTCCAAGAACTTCGCTGCTTGTGTTTGCCGAACTTCTGATATTTACATCATTTGCAGTCGCCTGTACTTTTTGTACTGCTGGTGCCTGACTCTCTGCCTGCGTTGTTTCTTCTGTTACCTGTGTATCCGTTACATTTTCCGTAGACTGCTGTGTGGATTCTGTTCCCTGCTCTGTGGAACTTGCATAATATACAGATTCTTCCCATCTCTGACGAGCTGCCGGAATTTCACGTTTTGTCAACTGATAAATATCATTATTTTCTTTAATAAGTGCATTATAACTGCTCTCTACCTGACTGTATAATTCCCGATAATCTGTCTCTGTTGTATATTTAATAAGTGCAGTATAAATATCTGTGTTAACTTCCAACTCGGAATATCTTAAGTTAAAATCGGAATACAAATTATCGATGTATAAACTTCCATCTTCTTTTGTCTGCACATAGAACAGCATCATGCTTGGTGCAAGTTCTTCTTTTTCATAAAATTTAATATCGAAAGAAGCAGATACGATATAAGAATCTCTGGATAAGCCCTGCTTTGAATATACAACAATATTGCGATATTCTTCATAATGTTTGCTCATTTCTGTAAGGTAACTTTTTTCCATATCTGTCAATGGGCTTACGATTGTTTCCAAAGTTGCAATATCTGCATTTATATATGCATTAAAATACTTCGTAATAAGCTCATTCAATTCCGGATATGCATTTACATCAAAGTTTTCTGCCGGTTCATATTCATCGCCTGAAACAATGTCATTCTCATGTTTTTTTGTATCAATTGCATTTGCTCCAAAAATAAGTGCAACAATGATTACAATTAATACTGCCGCTGACACAAAATATTGTTTGTGCAAATGTATATAAGACATTATATTTTCTTTTGTAGCTGTTTTCTTTATCTCATTTGGTATATTGCTCATATTTTCCTCCAAAAGGTCATTCCATAATATAGTATTCACATGCTGTGTTAATTCATACTTCAATGCACCCGGCGGGAATCGAACCCGCATCTCAGGAGTCGGAGTCCTACGTTCTATCCATTATACTACGGCTGCCGTTACCTATCGTTTGGTAAATTTTCATACTTATTTATATAAATTTGCACAAAACTCTACCTATATTAAAGTAACATAATATCGCCATTTGTGTCAATATTTTTTTATCATTTAGACAGCGTACTTGAGCGTATTTATATGATGAGACTTAATCCGGTAACTCAATTTTCAATTTAATTAACTGGTTTGCATTTTTTAGTATATTATCTTTATAATACTTGCTTTGATACCGTTTAATCATAGTCTGTGTTACTCCCATTTGTTTTGCAACCTGCTCACTATTTGCATCATAGGAAAACATCGTAAACGCACAAGAATTTCTTAACGATTCTGCACTATAAGATGGCACTCCTGCTAATTGTGCATATTTTTTTATCATACGGCTGATATACTTAATGTTCAATTTATTTCTTCTGCTATTATAAAATAAATACTCATGTTCCATACGGGAAGCCAGATATTTTTCCAAAATCAAATGCACATCTTCCGGTATATAACACGCTTCTTTTCTTCCTGGAACAAATGCATATACCCCATTATCATATGCTCCAAAATGCTCTAATTTCAGTTCAATAATCTCTGTCGATGCCAATCCTACACGATAAAGAAGCGTAAAAATACAATACGCCATTAAATCATCCTGAGCTGCTTTCATAATGCCATCAATATGTTCTACAGGTATGGATTTTGCATATTTTTCTAATTTTGCCAAATAATTTAAATAAGGAAGAAATCTATCCTCAAATGCCTCCGGCACATCGTAATTGTCCCTATGTTGACAAATATATTCCCCAAAAGAATGCAGTTCTCGAATTTTTTTTGCAATGGTATTTGGCTTAATTTTTCCGGCATCACTCTTTTGAATAAGATATTGATAAAACATTTCCGCGTCCTGACTTGTTTGAAGCAGGAAATCTTTTTGCATGTAATTTAAATATTCGTTAATATCGCTTTCGTAGGAAATTGCACTATTTTTATTTTTAAAATGTGCCACAAAGTCCGGCCAAATCACTTGATTTAATTGTTCTGATGCATATATGCTGTTCAATTTTATTCCCCCTAATGAAGCGTTTCTAAAATGAATTTCAAGTTTTCTACCGGAATTTGTCCAGGTGCACTTGCATTTTTGCCTGCTCCAAATGTCACGCAAGAACCAAATGTTTCACCTGCGATACGAGAAACAGCTCCTAATTTTCCCATGGACATCGTAATCAAAGGAAGGTCGGGATATTCTTTATGGAAACGATTTGTTTCAGAAAGAAGTGTTAAAACATCTTCTGTACATTGTGGCATAACTGCTAATTTCACAATATCCGTACCGCTTGCTGCCATCTGCTCTAAAAGAATAAATATCACATCATCGTGTGGAGTTTCATAAAAATCATGGTGTGAAGTAATAACTTTTACGCCCATTCGCTGCAAAGTCCGAATTTCTCTATCCACGTTATCATCCTTAAAGTATTCCACATCAATAAAATCTACTATTCCGGTTTCCGCAGCTGCCTGATGTAAGTCATACATCTGTTCATAAGACATTTCACACATGCCTCCTTGTTCTTTGGAACGGAATGTATATAAAAGAATTGTATTTTTTACAATCGGTTTTAAGTCTGCTAATACTTCACGAATAGCATTGAGACTTGCAACGTTTTCAAATGCATCTACACGCCATTCAATCATCTCCGTACCCAAATCAATCAATCTTTTTGCTTCTGCAATAATATCCGCTTTGTTCCTATCCATAATTGGCACACAAATAAGTGGCTTTCCTGCACCAATAACTTTTCCTTTGATTACCATTTCTTGTTTCATTTCATTACCCCATTTCTTCTTGGTTACTGTTATTTTTAGAGCAATCGACAACTTTGCAATTTTCCGATTCAGCCTAAACAGCATCCGTCATTTCATGATAAAAATAGTATAACATAAACAGATAAAAATTGACATTTTTTCTAAAAAATATTATTATATCTTTTATATTAATTTTGTTAGGAGTTTTTTATGAGTTTTACATTTTTAAACCAATTACCAAGCCCTGCGGAAATCAAAAAAGAATATCCGCTTTCCAAAGAATTAACCGAGTTAAAGGCAAAACGCGACCGCATGATTTGCGATGTCATCACAGGAAAAGATGACCGATTTTTAGTTATTATCGGACCATGTTCTGCAGACAATGAAGATTCTGTTTGCGATTACATAAGTCGTCTTACCAAAATTCAGGAAGATGTACAGGACCGTGTCATTCTTATTCCACGTATCTATACAAACAAGCCACGTACTACCGGCGAAGGTTATAAAGGAATCGCTTCTCAGCCTGACCCTGAAAAAGCACCTGATATGGTAGAAGGTCTGATTGCAATGCGAAAAATGCATATTCGTGCAATTTCCGAAAGCGGACTTACTTGTGCCGATGAAATGCTTTATCCGGAAAACTGGGGATATGTAGAAGATTTATTGTCCTATGTTGCTATCGGAGCACGTTCCGTAGAAGACCAACAGCATCGTTTAACTGTCAGCGGTTTCGATGTAGCTTCCGGTATGAAAAATCCTACCAGCGGTGATTTTTCCGTAATGCTCAATTCTGTTTATGCAGCACAGCATTCTCATCACTTTGTATACCGTGGCTATGAAGTAGAAACTACCGGAAATCCATATGCACATATCGTTCTCCGCGGTGCTACAAGCAAGCATGGAAACAGCATTGCCAACTATCATTATGAAGATTTGATTCGTGTCCATGAAATGTATCAAAAAATGGATTTGGTTAATCCGGCAGCAATTATTGACACAAACCATTCCAATTCCGGAAAGAAATATAAAGAACAGATTCGTATTGCAAAAGAAATTCTTCACAGCAGAAAACTGTCACCGGAAATTCATAAGCTTGTAAAAGGTCTTATGATTGAAAGCTATATTGAAGAAGGTTCTCAGTCTATCGGTCAGCATGTTTATGGAAAATCTATTACAGACCCATGTCTTGGGTGGGAAGATTCAAAGCGATTGATTTACGATATTGCTGAAATCTGCTAGAGATTTTTCGGTTTGATATATAAATAGTGATGTTCTATATCATTTTCATCTAAATAGCGTTTCTACCCTTTCTAATTAAAAGGGTTAGAAACGCTAAAAAACTGAAGAAATATCCCAAAATTCGAAGTTAGAAATTAGCAAAATATGAAAACTTCTAAAATAAAGCAACTATTCTTTTTACACCATACTAAGCCTTATTACCCATGGCATAAACTCTGTTCCAATAAAACATTCTATAATACATCCTGCCACACTCAATAGAAGTATCATTACTGTTCCACCTGCCTGATATCCGATTCTTTTATTCATATGGTAGCTTCGCAGTTCTCGTCTTTTAAACATTAACATAATAGCAATTCCATATAAAATGCCATGTGGAAAAATCGCAGATAAACTTATTGGTATACCTGCGATTCCCATTTCCATTAAGCAACTCATAAAAAAGAATCCATATCCATATGTAAATAAACATCCAATCAATGGCAGAATTTTTTCTCTTATTGGAAGTATGCTAACAAGTGCCAACATGGCTAACATTTTTCCTCTGGCATAAAGAAGTTTCCAAAACATTTCCTTAAAGGTCACTTCGGAATAAGCATACGCCTTGTACTCTTTCGCATCAATCACTATATCTTCAAAGTCCGATACAATTGCAAGAACATCTGCACTTACCATTCCACAAATCAATAACAGTAACAATAAAAAAATACTCTTTTTCATATTATCTCCAAAAACTTTACTTTTTTAAATAATATGTCCTATTTTTTATAATATTCCTATTGATAAAACCACATAGCTTTCATCGGGTGATTCGCAGCATAGACCGGACTTTTATTCTCTGTGGCAATTCACTTTATTACTATAAGCTAAAATTGCTGCTACAGTCTTTGCATCCTGAATAATTCCCTTATACACCATATCACACAATGTTTCCAGTTCGAATGTTTCCACACGAATATCTTCCGCATCATCTAAATGCTGTTCTCCCGGCACTAAATCTTCTGCTAAATATACATCTACCATTTCGTTACAGAACGCAACTGTCGTACGAAGCGATAACAATTTACTTACCTTATTGCTCTTATATCCGGTTTCTTCTTCTAATTCACGTACTGCACATATCATAGTGTCTTCTGTCACACTATCTCTTGCACCTGCCGGCACTTCAATCGTATCTCTTTCTAACGCATTGCGATACTGACGTACCATAAGGATTTTTCCATCCGGAAGAACCGGAAGTATACAAGCAGCACCCTTACGATGTGCTACATAATCCCATTCTTCAATCTTTCCATTACCAACATCCATAGTATCCTTATAGATGTCTAAAATAGCTCCTTTGTAAACTAACTCTCTGTTAATTCGTTTGATTGTGTCACTCATTTTTTGTTTCCCCCTATTTTTTTAATAATTATAAGATAATAAAAAATAATTCTGAACTAAACTTACAGGTACTCTTAATCTTATTCCATCGTTATTACTTTTCCAGTATAACAAACAGAAAAGATAATGTAAACAGAAAAGACGGCTCAAAACTGAGCCGCCTTTTTATTCGCATATCTTACCGTTTCCATTGCATCTTTCGCATAAAAATCCGCACCAATGCTATCTGCATATTCCTGAGTTAAGACAGCACCTCCTACAACCACTTTCGCCCATGGTGCTTTTTGACGGAGCTGCTTTATGGTTTCTTCCATTGCCGGAACAGTCGTTGTCATCAACGCACTTAATCCTACGATTGGTGCATGAAGTTCCACAACTGTTTCCACAATTTTCTCCGGTGGAACATCTTTTCCTAAATCACATACATCAAATCCGTAGTTTTCCAAAATCAATTTTACAATATTTTTCCCAATATCGTGAATATCGCCATGAACTGTTGCAATTACAAATTTTCCACGGCTGACAGATTCTGTCTGGTTTTCCGACATTTTCTGCTTAATCTGCTCAAATGCGTATTGGGATGCCTCTGCACTCATTAATAATTGCGGCAAATACATCGTTTTTTTCTCAAATCCCTGTCCTACGATATCGAGTGCCGGAATAATTTGATTTGCTACGATATCTAACGGCTTTTCTGTTTCCAATAATTTTGCGGTCAGCGATGCTGCCTGTTCTTTTAACCCTTTTACAATAGCACGTTGTAATTCACTTTGAAGATTTGACTCTGCTGCTTGTCCTCCAAGCACTTCCACTCCCTGTATTGCAAATTTCATATCCGTATTTTTTCCGGTATTCTCCGCTAATGAAATTTGTGCATTTGCTGATGCGTTTATGGTTGCGTATTTTCCAATATTTTCAATGTAATTTGCACAATTTTCATCCAGTCCGTGCAATGCACAAAACGAATAATACATTTTCATCATTTCTGCGGAATTTGGATTCATAATTGCTGCGGAAAGACCACGTTCCATCGCTAATGCAAAAAATGCGGCTGTGATAATTTCGCGATTCGGTAATCCAAATGACACATTAGAAACACCAAGTGATGTATGACAGCCCAACTTATGCTTAATGGTATCCAAGGCTTGTAAGGTTGCGATTGCGGCATGGCTATCTGCACTAACCGTCATCGCAAGCGTATCAAAAATCAAGTCTTTCTTTTCAATTCCATATGTCTTGGCAACACGGATGATTTTCTCTGCAATCTCTACTCGTTTTTCTGCTGTAGTTGGGATTCCATCTTCATCTAATGTCAGACATACAACTACACCCCCGTATTTTTGCACAAGCGGAAAAATTTCATGCATAACTTCTTCTTTTCCATTTACGGAATTAATCATGGCTTTTCCGTTGTACTGACGAAGTGCCGCTTCCATTGCCTTTACATCGGATGTATCTATCTGTAATGGCAAATCAATGATAGACTGTAGTTCAAAACACACAGTTTTTAGCATTTCAACTTCATCAATTTCCGGAAGACCTACATTTACATCCAGAACATGTACACCTTTTTCTTCCTGTGCAAGTCCTTCTCGCAAAATATAATCAATATCATGATTTCGCAATGCTTCTTTAAAACGCTTCTTTCCTGTAGGGTTGATTCGTTCTCCAATTAAAATCGGAGCTTCCTTAAATTCAACTGCATGTGTATAAGAGCTGATACAAGTGCGGTTTTTCTTTGTTATTTCTTTCACTTCGACATTTTGTGTTTTTTCCACAGTTGCCTTGATATAATCCGACGTTGTTCCACAACAGCCTCCCAATATGCGAATGCCTGCTTCTGCAAACTTATGCAATTCCTGTGAAAATTCTTCCGGAAGCACATCATAAACGGTTTCTCCGTTTTCGCTTCTTGGAAGTCCGGCATTTGGTTTTAAAAGAACCGGTACAGAGGCATATGCAAGGTATTCTTCTACCACTTTTTTCAATTGCTTTGGTCCTAATGAGCAGTTTGCTCCAATGGCATCTGCATGCATGCCTTCCAACATGGCAACCATTGCGGCTGGTGTTGCTCCTGTCATAAGCTTTCCATCTTCGCCATATGCATTGGAAACAAAGACCGGCAAATCACAGTTTTCTTTTGCTGCAAGCAATGCTGCTTTTGTGTCATAGCTGTCATTCATTGTTTCAATATAGACCAAATCTACGCCACATGATGCACCAATACGAACTGTTTTTCCGTAAACTTCCACAGCATCTTCAAATGCAAAATCACCATATGGCTTTAACAATTTTCCAATTGGTCCAATATCCAATGCAATAAATTTTTCCTGTTTTCCAATACTTGTCTCTTTTGCCTTTTTTGCATTATCTACCGCTGCTTTTATCAATGTTTCCAGTTCATCATCCTGAAATTTCAGAGAATTTGCCCCAAATGTATTGGTACAGATGATGTTAGAGCCTGCATCAAAATAGGACTTTTGAATCTCTACGATTACATCTGAATGTGTAACATTCCATCTTTCCGGCAATTCACCCGGACGCAAACCGCGTTTTTGCAGCAATGTTCCCATTCCGCCATCTAAATAAACTATGTTTTCTTTTAAATAATCTAATATTTTCATATTCTTATCCCTTAATATCTATTTCTAAATCTTAATTTTTTCATTATAAGCAAAAAACTATATACCCTTTTTTCTCAAATCATATATGATAAAAACGGCAATCACAATCCGCTTTTGCTACTTTTTCTTCAACGACTTTTATAGACACAATCTGTCTTTTTGCACATATTACATTTGTGTTCGCTTACTTTATCCACACACGAACCTAGTCCGAAAATAGCCGTAACCGACTTGGATGGTGTCATCAAGAGACTGTCATTTAATGTAATTCCAATCTGTCTCTGACAGTCCAAAAGCTGAAAAAACTCTTTTTGTACCTCCAATGACAAATCTCCATACCCCGGTGAAAATCTTGGTGTACAAGACAATCCCTCTTTTGCTACTTCTTCTTTGATTTCTTTACAAAACACATCACACAGACACTCGATTCGCTCTGCACCATATGCCTGCATAAGAAGTGCTTTTGCCGGAGAAAAACGTTGGTACTTTGCTATGTAACGGTCTATTTCAAATCCGATTGTCGCAGCAAAAATAATGATTTCATCGCTTCCGTATAAACACTTTGCCAAAGCTTTCGATTCTGTTGAAAATGGAAGTTTCGGCATATAAATTGAAGACTTTAAATTTTCTTCTGCTGTTTTACATGTATTTTGCCATTCTATCTTCATTCTGCGATAGCAAACATTATAGGAAAATGCATTTTTTAACTCTTTCCTTACTTCCTCTAACAGATTTTGCAATTCTTTTTCTACTCCATCTGCAAATCCTAAATATCCTGAATAACGCCATATTTCCCGTTCTCTTACGGGAAATATTTCATCATTTGCATCATATCTTTTTACAAAAATGGTATTTTCCTGCATTTACACACACCCTAATATATCAGACAGATTCCTTTGTATTCCCTCTGCAATATCCGGCTTATTCATGGAATATACATGCACATTTGTAATTCCATTTGCATACAAATCAATAATCTGGTCTGTCGCATAGGCAATTCCTGCCTGCTTCATCGCTGACGGGTTTGAACCAAACTTGTCAACCAATGCACGAAAACGCTGTGGCATAAATGCACCGGAAAGCTTGATTGCACGCTCTACCTGATTGACATTGGTAATTGGCATAATTCCCGGCACAATTGGTACGGTAATGCCTGCTTCACGAACTTTATATAAAAAGTTAAAAAACAGATTGTTGTCAAATACCATTTGTGTTGTCAAAAAGTCCACGCCTGCTTCTACTTTTTCTTTCAAATGCAAAATGTCTTCTTTTTGACTGGCACTTTCCGGATGCACTTCCGGATAACATGCACCACCAATGCAAAAACAATTTTCCTGCTTTAATTCCCGAATCAATTCTACTGCATAACGATAATGCCATTTGCTTCTATCTGTCTGTTCCAATTCCGGTGTTAAATCTCCACGTAATGCCATCACGTTTGTAATGTTGTTTACTTTCAATTCTTCTATTCTTTTTCGTACACTTTCTTTATCAGAGGAAACGCAGGTCAAATGAGCAAGCATTGGAACATCGTATTTTTCTTTAATATTCTTTGCTACTGCTAATGTATATTCACTCGTTCCACCGCCGGCACCATATGTTACACTCATAAATGACGGTTTCAATGCTGCAATTTCTTCTGTTGCTACACGTACGCTTTCAAATGAAGTTTCTTTTTTTGGTGGGAATACTTCAAATGAGAGTGACATTTGTTCTTTGTTTAAAATATCTATAATTTTCATAGCACATTCCTTTTCAAGTGTTTTTGTATTTTTTGTTAGTATACAATGATATTTACTATTTGAAAAATACAAAAAACAGATACTTGTCATAGTTTTAAGCTATGACAACTTTAATTACCATTATCCTATTTTTTAATCTCCATAAATATATTTTTTCAAACACTCCAAATACGCAGCTCCATATCGACTAAGTGGCATATCCTTATGCATAATGGTTCCAATCCGCATATATTCATCCACGCAAAGGGGTTTTGCAATAATATTCTCTCCATTCAATTTTTTACTAATAACACCGGAACTGACGGTATAGCCGTTTAATCCAATTACCAAATTAAATAGTGTTGCTCTATCTCTTACTTTTATATTTTTTCGCCTATCTAATGTGCTTAAAATTTCTTCAGAATAGTAAAATGAATTATAATCGCCCTGCTCAAAAGATAAATATGGATAGTCTTCCAGTTCTTCCAACGTAATTGCCTTATTTTTTGCTAATGGATGCTGTGAGGATATAAATACATGCGGTTTTGCTACAAATAATTCCTGAAATTTCAAATCATTTTGCTTAATTACTTTTAAAATCACTTCCTCATTCTTAGAAGACGTATAAAGAATCCCGATTTCGCTTTTCAGTCGGCTTACATCTTCAATGATTTCATATGTCTGTGTTTCCCTTAATGTAAAATCATATTGATTTCCGCCAAACTCACGGATAACATCTACAAATGCATTAACTGCAAAGGAATAATGCTGGCAGGAAACAGAAAATTTTGACTTCTGCTCACTTTTATTTAAAAATTTTTCTTCCAAAAGGTTTGTCTGTTCTAATACTTGTCTTGCATAGGATAAAAACACATCACCATCGTTTGTAAGTACTACGCCTTTATTTGTTCGAATGAAAAGTGTGATGTGCATTTCTTTTTCCAATTCCCGAATTGCATTAGTAAGGCTTGGCTGAGAGATAAAGAGGCGTTTTGATGCCTCGGTAATATTGCCGGTTTCTGCTACGATAACCACGTAGCGTAATTGTTGTAATGTCACTTTCACGTTTCCTTTCTGTGCTTATATCTTAGTTTTTCTCCCACCTTGGCAACTTGGGCATTTTCTCTGCCAGATGTCCGTTCCATTTGCCAAATACCTATGTCCGCAATCCAAACATTCCATTTCATAAAACCATTGGTTGTTATCTGTTCCACTTATATCCGTTCGTCCATTCGAACATGCCTGTTCTGCAAATTTGCTTCCTATCTCAAGCTTTGTATTACGTGAATCTACTAAATCGCCTGTAATAACAATAATATCGGGAGAGGCTTCCTTTAACATATTTATTAATGTGTCATTATCCTCTCCAAACTCTGCATTATGCAAATCTGATACCTGTGCAATACGATATCCATGAAATACCTCTGGTATTTTTTCACTTGAAATGGAATATGTGTTTATCTCAAGTGCTTTATTTTCCGATAAAATCCAACCGATTATAATAATGAATACGACTAATATCCCAAATCGAAATTTTTTCTTTTCTAATTTCAAGCTCAAAATCCTTTCTAATAAACTACTCCCACTACTTTCACTTTGCTTAGAAGTTGGGGGCTTTACTTCAAGCACTACTGCTTACCGATATTTAAATACACTATTTACCGTTTATTCAAGTTTATCATAGAATGTTATGGAATAACATTAAATCATTCTTAAGATTCACTATTTTTTATCCTCGTTTCTAATAATATGGAGATGTGAAAATGTCACCCCACCTATTTCATTCGATATAAAAAGCGAATAACCTAAATTATTCGCTTTTCTTATTATTGGTAAAGTTTATCTTTTTCTAAACAAAGGACGTTCTATTTTAAAGCTCTATTTTAATTCCCATACCTTTTGCAATTTCCAAGCTGTCAAGAATCCTTTCTACTTCTTCTACTTCAAAATCACCATACATTCCAATATATAAATGTCCATGTTCTGTATATACTTCTGCACTAATCAACTTTCCGCCTTCTGTACCAATACCCTGTCGTAAAAAAACAGAAACTCCATCTTTTGTAATATAATACCGAACATTTACATCCCCTTGGAACAAAAGATAAGGTTCTTTATTCGTCACCGAATTATCTACACCATATTGTACGCTGACAAAATTACCTTTTTCATTTACATATCCGGAAAACATTCTATATTGCAAGCATTTTTCTTTCGTTTCATCTTTATAAAGATAATCACAGCCATATTCTCCTGCTACAGTTGGATAATTTTGTTCTATATAACGCATGTCAAACTGTAAATTCTGTTCTGAAAACGCATTGGATAACTTTGTATAGTCATATGCCTCATAATATCCCTCCTTTTCCAAATATCTTTTTAATTTTTTACGAATCCGAAATAACATGGACTTTATTTTGCTTTCACTAAAATGTCCATATGCTGCAATTTGAGATATTGGTTCTAAATGCCAATATCTGCATACAAACACATTTCTTTCAAGTTCGGAAAGCGTACTAAGAAAATTATTGATTATTTTTGCCAATTCTGTTTCTGCAATTTCCTGTTCTACTGTCTTGACACAAGATACACACTCTTCCAATTCTTCCAATACCAACTCTGTTTGTCCGCAATTTCTTTTTTTCCTCCCTTTATCTCTCAAGTAATTTAATGCAGTATTTCTGGTTATCTTTCCTAAAAAAACGGCAAGATTCGTTGGTTTGTGTGGTGGAATCGCTCTCCATGCTTTCAGCCATGTGTCATTTAAACATTCCTCTGCATCTTCCTTATTTCCTAAAATATTGTAGGCAATATATTGACAATACGAATGGTATTTTTCATCTGCTGCCAAAATGGCACTATCTGTGCGATTCCAAAATAAATCTATAATTTCTCTATCTTCCATGCTACTTCCTCTCTTGCTTTGAAGTTTCCCTGCTTTGGCTCATCCCCGGCCGCTGGCAAGCACTAACAGGTCTTCACTTATATAGACACTAAAAAAGAAAAAAGGTTGCAAAAAACTCTAATCATTTTTACCACTTCCGCAATGAACAATCCTAACTAAAAAAGTTGATGCCTGCCTAAGCAAACATCAACTTTTTATTTTTTTGCACATCTCATTTTCATATAGGAACGATTTCTATGTGAAATACTTTATATTTTCCAAAGATTAATAATTTTCTTTTCTCACTTCAAAATATGCCTGTGGATGATTGCATACCGGGCAAGTTTCCGGTGCTTCCAGACCAACTACCACATGTCCGCAATTACGGCATTCCCACATAGTTACGCCACTCTTTTTGAACACTTCCATAGCTTCTACGTTTTTCAGAAGTGCACGATATCGTTCTTCATGCATTTTTTCAATTGCACCTACACCTCTAAACTGTGCTGCAAGTTCCGGGAAGCCTTCTTCTTCTGCATCTTTTGCCATTCTTTCATACATATCAGTCCATTCTGCATTTTCGCCTTCTGCTGCATGGAGTAAGTTTTCTGCAGTATCCCCTAATTCTCCAAGTGCTTTAAACCAAAGTTTTGCATGTTCTTTTTCATTTTCGGCTGTCTGTAAGAATAATGCCGCAATCTGTTCATAGCCTGCTTTTTTTGCCACAGATGCAAAATATGTATATTTATTTCTTGCCTGTGATTCACCTGCAAATGCTTCCCACAGATTTTTTTCGGTTTTTGTTCCTGCGTATTTGTTGTTTCCCATAATTTTTTTCTCCATTTCTTATTTTTATTTCATAGCTATGATAGTTTTCAATTTTTGTTTATAATAGCATCTGAAACTCTTTAAGCAACCTTTTTTATTATATTGTACCAAGTCGCTAGCACGACGGCTAGCCCTTAGTACATAATTTCGCTACTTTTTCAAAAAAAAATAGCAGT
>CALAST010000023.1 GCA_937889225.1 uncultured Lachnobacterium sp.
TATGGAGTTCGTTTTCTAAAATTAGGAGAAGCAAACAGAAACTTTATTTTCCTACAGTAACTTTACACTATCATTTTAACTTTTAACTTTACAAAAAAAGTTAAAAAAGTTAAAATTGGATTGTAAGGAGGGCTTCAAATGTCAAATGAAGAATATAGCAAAATTATTGCAGAGATGGAAACATTACCATCTGGTGGTATTACTTACAAGAAAATAAATGGAAAAGAGTATGCTTATTATCAGTGGAGAGAAAATGGAAAGCAACGCTCCAGAAGAACCAAAGAGGATGAATTGGAATTACTGACAAAGCAGATTGAAAGAAGAAAAGAACTTCAAAATTTGTTGAAGAAAGTAGAAATAGAAAATACGCAAGTAGCAGCTTCGGTATATCAGTTCCGTTGTGCTGTACGAATTGGTAAGGAGTTGGATCGCTTTGTAGAACCTGTTGCGAAATGGAGAAAGCGTGAGTGCTATAAACTGTTGCATGATTATATTTATGGGGATATTCACGATAGAGTATACATTTTATATGGGCTTAGAAGAACCGGAAAGACTACCTTGATTCGTCAATTAATTTCTGAGATGGATGTAGAGATGCGAAGCAAGACGGTGTTTATTCAGATACAGGATAGTAAGACTCTTGATGATGTGAATCAGGATTTAAAATATCTAGAGATAAATGGTTATCGTTATGTGTTTATTGATGAGGTTACACTCCTTGATGATTTTATTGAAGGTGCAGCTTTATTTTCAGATGTGTTTGCGAGTAGTGGAATAAAAATTGTTTTATCCGGTACAGATTCTCTTGGATTTATGTTTACGGAAGACGAAGAATTGTATGACAGATGTATTATGTCTCATACCACGTTCATTCCATATCGTGAGTTTGAAAATGTATTAGGTGTAGTTGGTATTGATAACTATATTCGTTATGGTGGAACTATGAGTCTGGGGGGAAAGAATTATAATGATGATTCTATGATTTTTGCTACTAAGAAAAGTACAGATGAATATGTGGATAGTGCGATTGCCCGTAATATCCAGCATTCGCTGAAAAACTATCAGTATGAAGATCACTTTCGTTCATTACGAGAATTGTACGAGAAAAATGAATTGACAAATGCTATTAATCGAATTGTTGAGGACATCAATCATCGATTTACAATAGAGGTTCTGACTAGAGAGTTTAAATCAAATGATTTAAGAATATCTGCAAAAAATCTTAGAAAAGATCGTAAGAAGCCAACGGATATTCTGGACCGAATCGATATTGCAAAAGTGAATGAGACCCTGAAAGCTCTGTTGGAAATCAGAGATAGAGAGGAACAGTCTGTGAAAATCCAGGATGTACATCGTTTTGAGGTAAAAGAATATCTGGATTTGTTGGATCTTACTGTAGAAATTGAGAGCAGATGGATGTCTGATTATAATAGGAAAGAAACAAGAACAGCATTTTCACAGCCGGGTATGCGATATTCTCAGGCAGAAGCGTTAATTAAATCTCTCATGCAGGATGAAAAATTTAGAGATATATCTTTGAATGAAAGAAAGCGAGTAACTGAGCGTATCATAGATGAAATTAAGGGAAGAATGATGGAAGATATTGTTCTTCTTGAAACAAAATTGTCCAAAAAGAATTGCGAAGTCTTTAGATTACAGTTTGCGATTGGTGAGTTTGATATGGTTATCTTTGATCCGGAAGAAGGAAACTGTGAAATATATGAGATTAAGCATAGTATGGAAATTGTTCCACAGCAGTGCAAGCATTTATTGGATGAAAAGAAGTGCGAAGATACAGAATTCAGATATGGTCCGATTAAAGGTAGGTATGTAATCTACAGAGGTCCCACAGCACAACTGAAAGATGTTATGGAAGATGCTACAGAGAACGTGATATATCTGAATATAGAAGAATATTTGAAGATGCAGTAGCGAAAGCGGATTTTGAGTGTTGAATTTAGTGAGAGTATATAAATTAAGATAAAAAGTTAAATATAATTCCCTAACTTTCTTTACGAAAAACAATTCTTTTGGTATAATAATGTTATATTTTTGGGGTTACACAAAAGTGGAGGGAATATGTTATTTGGAAAAAAAAATAAATCTACAGCAGTAGATGTCCATACAAATCAAATAAAAGAAAAATTACTGGCAATTTCACAGGATGCCAAAAAACTTGCAGATTCTATTGAGGAAGTACAGTCTCATATTACAGGCGTTTCGGATGAAGTGACGAATATGTCCAGTATGATGCAGGAGTTTAGTGCATCAATTCAGGAAATGTCAGATAGCATTACAGGCGTAAGTGATGCGATGGAAGAAATGGATGAGATTTTTGCTAACATGAGCGAAGAAGCAAAAGAAGGGGCAGACTATGCACAGAACAGTAACAATGTGGCATATGACATTATGACCCGTTCTGAAAAACAGCGGCATGAAGTAGAAGCTATGGCAAATGAAGTAGAAGCCTCTATGCATGCAAAGATTGAAGAATCTAAAAAAGCAGAGCGTATTTTAGATTTGACACAGGATATTTTGGAAATTGCAGAACAGACGAACCTTCTTGCTTTGAATGCTTCCATTGAAGCGGCACATGCAGGAGATGCAGGACGTGGATTTGCGATTGTAGCAGCAGAAATTAATAAACTTGCGGCAAGTACACGTACGACGGCTAGTGAAATTACAGAGATTTCCTCTACTGTACTGAATGCTGTGACACAGCTTGCAGAAGAATCAGCAAAAGTGGTAGACTTTATGAAAGATAAGACAATGGGCAGTTATGGAGAACTTGTAGAAGTCGGACATAAATACCAAGGAGATTCCAAAATTATGTTTGATAAGATGCAGGACTTCTCCTATATTGCACAGACACTTTCTCAGCAGGTAGATGTTGTGACACGCTCCGTAGAATCCATTCGAAATGCAGCAAGTGATTCCGCCAATGCAGTAGGCGAATTGACAAGCAGTATTATGGCAGCCTCCGAACATGTAGAAGGAACAAAGGCATTAAATGGAAATAATGATAAGGATGCAACAAGATTGTATCAGGAAATTCAAAAGGCTACGAAGTAATGAAGTTATGTACAACTGGGGTATAGAAAGCAAAAATGTGTTTCTATACCCCAAATTAGTTATCTATTGAACTCATCTTATTTACATTAAAAAATTAAATTTTCTATATTTTTCATTTTTCTCTTTACAAATCTTAAAAAAGATGTAAAATAAAATTATCTTTTTTCTTACAACGTTGTTTTGTGTCAATGCAAGACAATGATTTTTGGCAGTTCGCCAAATTTTCCATAAATTTAGGAAGTGAATACTTGTAATAAAGCAAGTCTTTTTTCGTGTGTCATTTAAACAATAAATTTTCGTGCAGAACAGGCAAATATTCTATTTTAAATCATGAAAGATATGAAATGAAGGATTAAAAAGCTATGTTTAATAATGCATAAAGGAATTTATGTTCAAAGAATAATAACAACAATGGATTTTTATATATTCAATTAGTTGCTTTAGAAATGTTTTACAAGAAATAAAAAAGAAAACTTAATTAAGAATATAGCTATATCATATTGTCTTGCATATCATTTTTATTAAGAAAGGAACATTTGATATGAAAGAAGTATTTCAGGAATATGGAGGAATTATTATTACAATTATTGCGATTTTAGCACTTATCGCAGTTATTACAGCCGTGATTGGAACAAATGAAAACGGTATTATTGGGGAAGCTTTTTCTGAACTCATTAGCGATTTTATGGACCGTGCAAAATTAGGTGGCAATTAGGAGCGTTCTATGGAATTAGGAAAAGAGTATTTCGGACCTCTTTGGAAATATGTATCGAATCACGATATTACAGACATTGATTATAATGGAAAAGAAATATGGGTAACTAATATTTATAATGAAAGGTATAAGTTAAGTCAGGAATTTGTAGATGAATACATTACAAGTGCATTTGTAGAGCAGTTTACGCAGCGTATTGCAAATGTCGTTAGCCGTCAGTTTAATAAGAGGAATCCCGAGTTAGAAGCAGAAACAAGTGAATTGCGTGTGACGGTGTTACATGAATCGGTAGCCCGTTCGGGGAGGAGCATCAGTATTCGTAAAACACCACCTATGATAAGGCTTACCGCGGAAAAAGCCTTGCATGAAGAATTTTGCAGTAAAGAAGTCATGGCACTTTTGATTAACTGTGTGCAGAGCCATATGAATGTAACGTTTTGCGGAATGCCGGGAATTGGAAAAACGGAATGTGTTAAGTTTTTCTCTCAGTTTATTCCAGCAAATGAGCGAGTCATTACAATAGAGGATACGCTTGAAATACGTTATGGAAAAACGAATCCCGGAAAAGATTGCATAGAAATGAAAGTTAGCGAAGGTGGATTTGGGTATGCAGATGCTATCAAATCGTCTTTGCGATTAAATCCTAAGTGGATTATGCTTTCGGAAGCTCGCTCTAAAGAAGTCAAATATTTATTGGAAAGTTGGTCTACCGGTGTTCGTGGAATGACAACGTTACATACGGATGATGTACGAAATGTGCCGGACCGAATCTTAAATATGTTAGAAAGCAGGGCAGATGCCGACCGTATGGAAAACGATATTTTCCAAGCATTGGATGTAGGGATTCTGGTACGAAAGAAAAAAAGGGAAGATAGCACATCCAGAAGATATATTGACCAAATGTGTTTCTATTTTCGGGAAAAAGGAGAAAATAAGACCGTTATGGCAGTATTTGACGGGAATTATATTTTAAAAGAATTTCCAATTTCCGTAATGGAAACATTTCGAAGAGAAGGCGTAGAAGACCCGTTTTATAATGCAGATTTGGAAAAAGCACTATCGAAAGCAGAGAGGTAAAAAACATGGTTTATATAGTTGCATTAAGTGGTGTATTTTTTCTGCATTTGCTGTTGAAACTAAATGTGACAATTACAATAGTGCTGGCGGTATTTGTGCTTTTTATGATTCCCATACATCGAAAACGATATCGTGCGTATAAGCGATGCAAACAGCGTTTTCAGGAAGTGGCATTATACATGGATACGCTATTGTATGCATTTGCAAAAGAAGGAAAGGCCGATAAGGCATTGCAAGATGCAAAAGCTGCTTTACCCGATGGCAATATGAAGCATACTGTAGAAAAAGCACTTGATTATCTGATGATGACATTTGACGAATCGGAACTGTTAAGAGAGGCATTTGGAATTATTGAAAAAGAGTATGCCTGTAAGCGTATTTGTGATATTCATGCCTTTATTATGCATGTGGAGTATTATGGCGGAGATACAAAAAGACCCGTAAGTTTGCTTTTGATGGATAAAAACCGATGGGAAAAGCGTATCAATCGTATGGTTGCAGAGCGAAACAAACAGATGGTAGATGTCATTTTATCTGTAGCGGTCTCTTTGATTATTTGTGGTGTCATTATGTATATGCCGGTTATGAATCTGGATATTAGTGAACATATTGCGGTGCAGGTGATTTCGCTTTTGGTGCTGATAATAGATGACTTTTTTCTTTTGAAGGCGCAAAAATTTCTTGCCGTTGATTGGTGTACCATGCAGATATTAGAGGAAGAAGCTGTTGCAGAAAAGAAAATGAAGTCTTTTCGAGAGTATGACGAAAGGAAGGAAAAACGTCTTTCGTATTTATTGGGAGGCATTTCTTTTATTATCACGGTTGGTTTATTCATTTGGTGCAATAAATGGTATGGAATGGTTGGGATTGCGTTTACGTTATTTTTTCTCAATCAGCATAACATTGGGCGAAATTTGGCAAAAAGAAACTTAAAAAAAGAGATAACTTATGCATTTTCGGGATGGTTGTTGGACTTGGTTTTATTGCTGCAAAGTGAAAATGTACAGATAGCACTAGAAAAATCGATGGATTTAGCACCGGGAATTTTAAAGTATGAATTACAGCTTTTAATTGAACGCTTGCAGATAGAGCCGGAATCTGCACAACCATATCATAAGTTTTTAGAAGATTTTGAAATACCACAGATTCATTCTGCGATGACAATTTTGTATTCGTTGTCGATAGGGAATAGTGGGAGTGCAGACCAGCAAATCAGCGAATTGGCAGGTAAGAATTTGGAACTACTGGATATTGCGGAAGAAGAAAAAATTCGAGATATGGGCAGCGGGATGTATCTGCTTTTTCTGGCACCTGTATTAAGTGCATCTTTTAAGCTGCTTGTGGATATGGCATTTATGATGTTAGGATTTTTGGAGAATACGCAAATTTAGGGAGATATGATATGAGTCAGATAATGAAGACATTTATGGGAATCTTTCTGCTTCTTTTTCTGATGGCATCTTCCGCAGGTGTGCTTGGAGCATTTCTGCAAGTATTAAATGCACAGGATATGCATGCAATGATAGTAGATGAATTGGAAAACAGTAATTATTGTCTGCCGGTTTTACGGGAAAGTTTTCAGAAAGCAGAAAATTATGGATACGATTTGGAAGTTATTCTTTATAGAGAGAATCATGAAACTTATGTATGCACCGAAAAGGAAGTGCTTCCACAAAATACGAACGATATGGAGATGGCAAAAGTAACGCTTGTATTTTATTTTGAAATTCCATTTTTAAGAATCCAGCAAAGTTATGGTATAAGTGGATATGCGAGGTAGAGAAGACAAGTATGGAAGAAATGATAGAAGAATACGGAATTAGCATTGTGATGTTATTGATTGGTCGTGGAATTATTTTTGTTCTGGAAAAAATATGGATGTTAATTTAACAGAATGCTACGATAGTAGCATTCTGTTATGAGCAAGTAGCGAATGCGGATTGCGAATATCAGCTTGACATAGTTTTTTTGAGAAAGGGGATAGGTTTTTAGTTAATAACCAAGAATTTGTATGAAAAATGTAATAAAAGAATATGCATCTTCAATCGTCGCTCTTATTGCTACCATTTTGTTTTTTCTTGTAACAGGAACGCTTCTATTTGGAGAGGATGGTATATTGGCAGAAATGATTGCACTTATGGGAGGTAGTGGACTGAAATGAAAATTACAATACAACAATATGGCAGCAGTATTATTGCATTATCTATATTTGCACTTTTACTTGGGTTATGTATGTCTATGTTAGAGAAAAATGGTAAATATGCAAGTAATTTAGGAATGTTTGTAGAGAGTACAATAGGAGAACATCTTATACAAGAGCATACATCAGAATATACTTCAGCATTTGATGTATATCGAAATCAAACTTTGCCGGAAATTTATTCCTATGGCAGATATGAAATAAGAACCGGTGTATATACACCCATTTCTTCCTGTTTTTATGGTAAGGATAGAGAGGGGAACGATATCCCTGTAATGGTAAATGAAATTTTGGATGAAAAAGAAAGCAAGATAGATACCGTTCTTAGGAATGGAAAAGAATGTTTTTATTTCGAAAGACCGGGAATTTATCGACTGATTTTAAAGACCGAAGATAAAAATGGGAAGACGCAAACGGTATATGCCAAAATTTTTGTAAATGGAGTTTTGGGATAGCATGAAAAATACGATTTTAGGAATTTTAGGAGTGTTTATCGCTATTTATACAATTGCCATAGGCATGGAAGCGTATAATGCACAGGTTCGAAAAAATCAACTAGATAATACGGTTTCTCGAGTTGTGCAGGAAGTATTGGAGGCTCATTATACGGGAAACGATACACAAGCAAGGCAGGATTTGGAAGAACGGATTCATGATAGCTTACATTCAGATGCAGAAATAAAAATTGAAATATTGGCACTAGATATGGAAAAAGGAATTATCAGCATAATTGTTACAGAAGAATACAGACAAATGAATGGAAATATTCGGACAGAGTCAGTAAGCAAAACTGCGATTGTGGAAATGTGTGTAGAAAGTAGTGCATAAATAATAATCAGAGTCATGAATATGAAAAGATTATGGAAACAGAGATAGTAAGTATAATCATAAGTACGAAAGTAAACTGGAAGATATAATAAAAGAATGATAGGAAGAAAATAGTGAAAAAGAGTAAAAAAATAAGAAAGAAAAAATGTGGTTTCCTCATATTGTGTTGTTTTCTGCTATTATTTGAAGTGGTTTTTTATCCACACAATGTAATTGCTTCCCAATATACAGATGCATATGCATTTTATGAACAAAATGGGAATATTATGAAATTTGTACCTTCTACGGATACAGATGGCAATATCTACTACGCGACAAAAGGAAAAAAAGGGTACAATGTAAGTACCCTTTATTCCACAATCGGATGGAAAGTATCTGTAAAACATAACAATGGAAGTGTATTGCAGACGATGTATTTTAAATTAGGTGGCAAGTATATGCAGACTGTAGATACAAGTGAGTCAAAAGGATATCAGTATAGCTTGTATTCCGTTCGTTTGGATTCTATAAAAAGCAGAATGAACAGCAGCAGTAAAAAGGCATTGGAGCAGGGAGAATGTATGCTGATTTTTGATGCATGCATTGCAGTAAAAAAACGTGGAGTGTTGCAAGGTGCGATGAATGATAATGGAGCAACAAGCGGTACAGTACATATGACGTATAATGGAATTGTAAAAGCCGCACCGTGGTCTTCGGCAACAAAAACGGCATTAGCGGCATATTATAATCGAAGTGTGGTCGGTTTATTTTCCACGCTAACACTTAACAAAGATGAGGGAATTGCAACCGTAAAAGGTGCAGGAACATACTGTTATGGAACAGCAATTACGATTGATGCGACACCATTGGAAGGATATACATTTGCAGGGTGGAGTGGTAGCCATAATTATTCAACGACAAAAAATACGATAACCATGGGAAATACAGATATATCTTTGAAGGCAACCAGTAAGTTAAGCAGTCTGCTTGTGACTTATTTTCAAAATTTAAATGCAAATGATACAAAAACAGAACAACAAACGTTTCTTTATGGTGGAAATCCGCAGAATTTTAAGGATTTTGGATGGAAAAGAGAAGGGTATTATCAAATGGGATGGGCATTAAAACGTGAAGCAAAAAAAGCAGATTATGCAATTACAAACAGCGTTTCTGATAAATGGATTTTAAAACATCTTCCAAAAGTGAATCTTTATGCGGTATGGAATGTCAATCAATATAAAATCGTATTTGATGCCAATGGTGGAAGTGGAATGATGCATGCGATAGATAGTGATTATGCTCGTGAAGTGACGCTACCGGAAAATTCTTTTACATATAATAATGGTATATTTCTAGGATGGAGCATCAGCCCATTGAATGTGAAACCGGATTATACAGCAAATCAAAATATAAAAGTAAAAGAGCTAGCAGAGAACGCTAAGGTAGTTCATTCCAATCATGCAGAAATTAAACTATATGCTATATGGGACAATGCACCTGCCATTGCAGCAGAAGATATTTATGTATCATTACAAGATGCAAAGGATGGGAAAATCACAGAAACCCTGCTTGCTTCTTATGCAAAAGCGATGGATACGGAAGACGGTGATATTGTATATGGTAGTCATGAACGAACTTCTTTTTTGATAGAAGATTATGAAGAAGGCAGATTTTCAAAGTTGGAAAAAGAAGAACAGATAAAGCTGACATTTTGTGCAAAAGACAGTTCGGGGAATATATGCAGGCGGGAAATAACGGTTTTTGTTGTAGATACCGATTTGTATAAGGAAGCAGAAGTTAGAGGAAAAGTGCGTTTTATCAGTAAAAAGTATTATAAAGATAAGAGTGGAAATTTTGTAACAGAGGAGAGTGGTGGTTTGATGCAGGATTCCATATGGAAGACGGGTATATATCAAGAAATTTTAGATGCATTATTTTTCTGAAGTAATATTAAGAAGAAAGTATGTATCAAAAAATTTACCACGAAAGCAGATTATGAATGTCCGAAGTTGTAAATAAACTTGCAAAGAATATAGAAAAGATAACGAATTAGAAATTTTTTCATAATATAAAAGGGCTTGTCGGAAAATAGGATTAATATACAAAATATAGCACTCTTAAAAAGAATAACTGACTAGATTTTGTATATATTTTTCATTTTCCACAGCCCTTTTTTCATATCATTATTTTATGGTATTATTTTTCTTCTTCGATTTTTTCCGGGAGCTTAATATAAATACGTTCAATACGATTTTTATCTACTTCAATAATTTTAAGCAATACACCATCTTCTGTAAACATAATTTCATTTTTTTCCGGAAGGTGGTCTAAAAGTTCTAAACAATATCCCCCAATGGTATCATAATCGTCAGAAGTGAAGTTTACACCTAATTCATCGCTGACATCATCTAAATTTGTAGCACCAAGAACTTCAAATTCACGGTCATTCAGTCGAATGATGGCGTCTTCTTCATCCATATCGTATTCATCACGAATCTCACCAACGATTTCTTCTAATAAGTCTTCTAAAGTTACAAGACCTGCGGTTACACCATATTCATCTAATACGATAGCGAGAGAAATGGAGGATTTACGCATTTCCATAAAAAGGTCGGATATATTTTTGTGTTCGTATGTAAAATACGGTTCACGTAAAAGACTGCGGATAGAAAAGTTTTCTGTATTTTCCATAAGAAGCAAGTCTTTCATATTGATAATACCAATGACATGGTCGGTAGTGTCTTCATAAACAGGAAGACGAGTGAATTTGTATTCGCGAAATAACTGAATTAATTCTTCATGAGTAGAATCTGCATGTACGAAAGTCATGTCAATACGTGGAATCATAACTTCTTTTGCTTCGGAATCTCCAAAATCGAATACGTTGTGAATCATATCACGTTCTTCATCTTCAATAACACCGGATTCTTGGCTAACGTCTACAATTGTACGAAGTTCTTCTTCGGTCATTACGCTGGCACTTGTATTTGGGTCAATACCGAGAAGGAATAAAAAGCCGGTGGCCAGTTTATTAATTACAAAAATAAAAGGTGTAAAAATCAGCATTAGAAAGTCTATGATGCTGGCAATCTTAAGAGCCAGACCATCTGCTTTAAGTGTCGCCATAGTTTTTGGGGAAACTTCGCCAAAAATCAAAATTAAAAAGGTAAGAACACCGGTTGCAACACCGGCACCAACACTTCCAAGAATATCAACGGCAAGCGTAGTTGCGATGGAAGAAGCGGAAAGGTTTACAATGTTATTACCAATTAAAATAGCAGAAAGCATTTTACCGCTGTCGCTGGTTACTTTTAAAACACGCTTGGCACGTTTGTCGCCATTGTCTGCAAGTGTTTTCATGCGGATTTTGTTTACGGTTACAAGGGCAGTTTCTGATGATGAGAAGAATGCCGAAAGGAAAATTAAAATTGCTAATATAATAAACTGTACTATATGACTACTGTCCAAAAATGTTCACCTCATAAAAATCTTTCTTTTTCAATAATAAATAAATCAAACGGATAAAATTTAACTGATTTCACAATTGAACGCAGAACAAGCAGCGAAGCTGCCTGCGTTTACGAGCAAGTAGCGAATGCGGATTGCGAGTGTCCGCTTTCCTTCAGTTAAATAAATAGAGCTGCCAACTGACAGCTCTATGTAAGGATTGTTGTATTAATTGCCTGAGCTATAGTTTGGAGCTTCTTTTGTAATCTGAATGTCATGTGGATGGCTTTCTTTTAAAGAAGCTGCGGAAATTTTAACAAATTTGCCGTTTTCTTTTAACTCTGGAATAGTAGGGCATCCACAATAGCCCATACCGGAGCGGATACCGCCAACTAACTGGAATACAGTATCTTCTAATGTGCCTTTGTAAGCAACTCGTCCTTCTACACCTTCCGGAACAAGTTTCTTTGCATCTGTCTGGAAGTAACGGTCTTTGCTGCCGTTTTCCATAGCTGCGATAGAGCCCATACCACGATATACTTTAAATTTACGTCCCTGATATAATTCAAATGTACCAGGAGCTTCGTCACAGCCTGCAAACATAGAACCGAGCATACATACGTCAGCACCTGCTGCAATTGCCTTTGTCATATCGCCCGAGTATTTGATACCACCGTCTGCGATAATCGGAATACCATATTCTTTTGCTACTGCGTAACAATCCATAACTGCAGAAATCTGTGGAACACCAATACCTGCAAC
>CALAST010000024.1 GCA_937889225.1 uncultured Lachnobacterium sp.
CATACTCCTCGGAAGATAATAACGTTTTTAATTCCTGATATTCACTTGCCCAATTGGACTTCGTTTCATCAAACGCATCCGAAAGGCCACCCCAACCTGCATATTTTGCTAAAATTTGTTGCTCCTGTGGTGTTGCAAGACGATGTTCCTTTTCAATTTTTTCTAAAGTACGAATGGCTTCTATGTTTTGACGGAATTTTTCTTTGAGTGCAAAGCTTTTGGTGAAAGTTTCCATTTCTAAGAAATCGGATGAGATATGGAAATTAACTGCGTTGCTTTTATCTAGGGTTTGAGATAGTGCTTGTGATAATTGTGAAGACGATTGACTAACATTTATTTTCTCTGTAATTTGTGTCGAAGAAGATTGCTCATTTTGAATAGGTTCTGTTATATCTATATCTTCCTGATTTTTTTCTTCTTGTAAATTCTCTGAATTTTCGCTTTGAATAATTGATGAAACTTGCACATTTTCTTCTGAATTGACACGATTATTATCGTGTTTCAAAGGATTAAAAATAGAAAGTCCATCTTTCTCTATTTGCGTATTTTCTTGCTCTATTAAATCAGTTTTTACCGATGTCTGTAAAGATTCATTTGCATTTAATTCTTCTGCAAAAATAAGAGCTTCCGTTTCTGTATCAAACAACCATACAATATCTTCTATTTTATAATAATCTTCCAATTTATTATCCCATACTGCAAAGGTTGGTTCATATGGGTCATCTGTTTGTATTGGTTCGTATCGTTCTTTATAAATATTATCTTCTGATTTTGGATTCTCAATTATTTCTTTTATACTATCCACAATATCACTTGTATTTTGATGTATTTGTCCACGTTCTTCACCTTGTGTTATTTGGAAAATTTCTGCATTTGTGGAAACAGTTTGATTTTGTGATAATTCTTCGGATTTTGGAAGTACATGGCTTTGTGCAACAGATTTTGTAGGTACTGAAGTTCTATCATTCTGTGCAACTTGTTCGGTTGTTTCATTTGCCTTTACAACTTCACGTTCCATGTATCGTCTCACCTGATTGGTAAATCCGTTTACTATTACTGGATGAGAAGTTAACACAAAATCTCCATTTTCTTGTTCCATTTGTGGGACAAGACTTTTTGCCCATACTTTATTTTCTTCCGAAAATCTTCCATCGTATTGTGCATAAGTAATCGTATTAGCAAGTACAAACGCAACTCTCTCACTTCCATATTTTTTGAGAATTGGTTCTACTGCATTATTCGAAAGTCGATATCCGTCAAAGTTATTTGCAATGGATTCTTGTATTGCCTCTTTACATTCCAAATTTATATCATGTTCTAACTTCTTTTGAGCTTTTTGTAAACCTTTCGTTTCCTTTTCCTGTTTATACTCTTGGTAATCTTTTAACTGTTCCGGCTTGAGATATTTCTCTGCTTTTATCAATTCCGAAATGCGTTTTTCCACCACATTCCAATTTAAAAGCACCTCTGCATACGGATGAATATAACTGCCTTTTTCTAATCGGATACCTCTTGCATCATGGTCTTCATGTGCCACGTCACTTCCCGGAAGGGCATGAGAACTGCCACCAGTTCCGTATTCATTCTTTAGAAAATCCTCTCTCTCCTTTTTGTCATGTTTTTCGGTAAAATATTCATAAATGCGAAACTTCCCATGATGAACGTTACTTCCACCTGCAAGACGATAATCTATCTCATCTTGTGTAATAAAATCTTCTTTTCGCACTTCCACATTATCAGAAAACGGATATTCATTCGGTTCTCCTTTCAAATCCGAAATTTGTTCCAATAAATAGGACGGACTTTTTACATAAGAACGTCGCAATTCTCTTTCGCCATTTTCCAACTGTTTCTGAACTGTTTGCATTTCTTCGGTAAGCAAAGAACGTCCTTTAGAATCTGAAAGTAAGTCGCATAAATGTTCCATTGTTCTCGGATAATTGCTTGTTCTTATCTTCAAAATCTCTGGATATTCTGTCATTCCGTCACGAAAGAAATAATAAATCTCATTCGCAATACGTTCTCTTTCACTTGCATCCACAAGAAAGGCTTCATTTTCTGTCATGTATGTTCCGTTTTCAACCATCTTTCGTACATGACCTTCTACTTCCTGCCAATCCATTGTCGCAATTGTATTTTCCATTGCTGACATACCATAACCGACACTCATACCTGTTTCATCAAACCATACAGAAATCGGATGCTCTCCAAAATCAAATCCTTTTCCGGTTATGCCATATTCATTCTTGAGAAATTCTGCCATTTCTTCGGCTGTTTTTCCTTGTCGATACTTCGCATAAATACGTTTTCGGCTGTCGTTTCGACCACCACCACTTTGCAAAATCGTATCTATCTGTTCCTGCTCCAAAGTAAAAGCAGTGGGCATGGCATACGAAATGCCTGTTTCCACTGCTGTAATTGTGCCGATTTGTTCTTCGAAACTTGGGAATAAACTTAATTGTTCATATCTCTCTATCGGCTCGCTATTTAATTGTAAGTCAATTCCTTCAGCACGATTTCCTCTGCTGAGTGACAAATGTTGTTCATCTTCTGTACCCAAAGCATCTGGTTCTCTGCTTTTAATTGTTCGGTCACGCTCTGCTCCTTCATCATCTGTGTGGTCAATACTTCCATGCGTTCCTCTGCCTGCTCCTGTATCTCCAGTAAGTGTGCTTTCAGCTTGCCCCCTAACAGAAGCCCTGCGTAAGTCCCCTTTCGGTGTTCCATCAGAAACTTCTCTCTCATTCGACCATACTTCGTTAATGTTCCCTCTGGTTCTTCGTCTGCTTTGAGCATCGGAATCTGATAATCCCCGTTCTGTTCGTAATCCAATTTCATCATCATTGCCCCTTTCTCCGTCTTGTTCGGTCTGCGTGATAGATTTATCGCCTGTGTCACTTTCGTGCGTTAACGCATTATAGTTCGTTTCTAACGTACTTGCAAGTCCTTTTTCGGTATTTTTCTTATTGATGTCAGATAATTCTCCACGTTCTTCTTTTTCTTCCTTTTTTAAGGCATTTTGTCTGTCATATAAGCGAATGGCTTTTCCAATTTCTATTAAAATATGCTTTGATTGTTCAGATATGGTTGCACCAAGCTGTGATAAAATATCCAATGTATGAAAATCGCTGATGTATGGAAATTGAATTTCTTCTGCAAGCACTTCATCCGAAACTCCACATCGTTTTAATACCATATAAGCAATACTGTCAGCAAGTGTTTGTTGTATATGCAGTTGCAACGTTTCTTCTTCCAAGCTTTCTAAAGTACTTCCTTTTTTTATCGCTACCATGCTTTGTGCTGTTTCTTCCGAACTATCTTCTGCAATACGTTGTGAAAGTTTAAAAATATACTCTATAAAATCACTCTGATTTTCTGTTTTTCCATAGATATTTTCTAAATGCTTTTGTATTGCTTCTTTATGTACTTCCTGCATTTCCCACAAATACGGAAACTTCCCAATTCGTCTTGCTTTATGCACATCGGAAATATCAAATACATATTTCAAGCCACTAAAACTGTTTTTATCCAAAAGTGCAATTCCTTTTGCACCTTTATTGACCCAACAATGCATGGATTTATTCCATACTTCCATCGAAGCACAAGCCTGTGCATCCGGTCTTTGTGCATAAATTAAGATCTGCTCTTGAAACGGATATTTGTAAATCCTTGAAGCTGTATTCAAATACTGTTTCCAATTTTCGCCAGTTCGTGACACTTCTTCTGCTGTGTGCTTGGCAAGTTCGGAAAACATTCTGTATTTTCCCATGCAAAACCTCCTATCTTTTCATCAAAAAAGTGGCTTTGGATTTTTTATAATCCTCTGCCACCATTCGTTATATTGCATCTTTTTTTGTTGAGTACCGAAAACA
>CALAST010000025.1 GCA_937889225.1 uncultured Lachnobacterium sp.
AGTAGCGAAATTATGTACTAAGGGCTAGCCGTCGCGCTAGCGACTTGGTACAATATGAACACTTTCCATTGGGACGCCTACGGTGTAATGAGTACAAAAGAAGTGCAGTACGAATTTATTCATAGCATAATAAGGGAGCATAGTTACAGCTAAGAAAATAATAATAGAGTATATTGAGGGAGAACTATATGAGTCTTACAAAAGAAATATATAACGTTTATTGCGAAATTTTAAAAGAAGAATTACGTCTTGCGATGGGCTGTACAGAGCCGATTGCGATTGCATATAGTGCATCTGTTGCACGCAGTTACATGGAAAAAGAACCAAATTCCGTAATGATTGCATTAAGTGGAAATATTATTAAAAATACAAAAAGCGTAGTCGTTCCGGCAACAGGAGGTATGCATGGCATTCCGGCAGCGGTAGTTGCAGGAATTGTTGCCAATAAACCGGAATTGGTTTTAGAAGTGTTGTCTGCCTTAACGGAAGATGATATTCCAAAAATGAAAGCATTGCAGGAAAACTGTGTGATTGATGTAAAAGAATTGGAGACAACACATATTTTTGAAATTCTTCTCATTATGAAAAATGAGATAGAAGAAGTGAAGGTGCGTTTATTGGATCGTCATACGAATTTAATTTATGTAGAAAAAAATGGTCAGGTGCTTGTGAAAAAGGAACAGGAAGAACAGGATGGAGGAATTAAGACAGACAGGACGCTTTTGACGGTGGAAAATATTGTAGAGTTTGCGGATAACGCAAATTTGGAAGATATAAAAGAGTTATTAGAGCGTCAAATTTCCTGCAATATGGCGATTGCACAAGAAGGCATAACAAATAATTATGGAGCATGTATTGGGAAAATTATTTATAAAGATGGGAACTGTGATTTATCGCAGAAAGCAAGAGCATACGCAGCAGCAGGTTCCGATGCCCGTATGAATGGATGTGAGCTTCCGGTATGTATTATTTCAGGAAGCGGAAATCAGGGAATGACAGCTTCGATTCCTATTGTTGTTTATGCAAAGGAGCTTGGCAAAACAGAAGAAGAAATGCTACGTGCGTTATTAGTAGCAGATTTGGTTACGATTCATTTAAAAACAGGCATTGGTTGTCTTTCTGCTTATTGTGGGGCGATTAGTGCAGGATGTGGGTGCGGTGCCGGAATTGCGTATTTAAAAGGTGGAAAATTTAAAGAAGTGGCACATACTATCGTAAATGCCCTTGCAATTTTATCGGGAACGATTTGTGATGGTGCGAAGTCTTCTTGTGCAGCTAAAATTGCTATGGCAGTAGAAAGTGGCATATTAGGATATGAGATGTACGAAAATGGCTGTCAGTTTTATGGTGGAGAAGGCATTGTTTCTAAGGGGGTAGAAAATACGATTGCCAATGTGGGAAAATTAGCACAGCAGGGAATGAGTGGAACAGATAAAGAGATTATTCGAATTATGCTGCAATAAGTGTGTAAAGTGTTGAATTTATAAGTGAAAATAATTGTTTTGTAATATTTATAACTGACGTGAGTTCGATAAAAATATGTAATAAGAGTTAGATAATAACGTATGAAAAACACAATCTGTTTAAATACCCTAAAAAAGAAGAACATCGGGGTATAGAAGTCCTTTTTCTTTCTATACCCCAAGTAAACTTGGATAGTAGAGTTTTCATTGTCGAACTTATGTTAACTAGTTATTTTTACGAATCAAAAAGTTATCTACTTCAAGTGCGTAGAGCATCAAACATGTTCTTCCAACCAACGCATAGCATTATAAGCATATACTGCTGCACCATAAGAAAGTGCAGTTTCATCAAATGTTACCTTTGGATGATGTTGTGGATATTGGTAGCCGTCCTGTGGTTTTCCGGCAGCCATGGCAAGCATAATGGAAGGGACTTCATGGCTGAAATATGCAAAATCTTCAGAACCGGTAGATTTGCCGGTATTAGAGCCACCGGAAAGACGTATTAAATCTTCCTGACTAAAAGCACGTTGCTGTCCTAATAATTCTTTACAATAAGCTGTTAATAGCAGTACCGCTTTCAAATGGCATTCCGGCAGTTACATGTATCATAAGAGCTGCATTAGGTGTGGTATCTCTTAATACACCGGCTTCAATCATATCTTTTGCACCTTCAAATGTTTCTTCGGAAGGCTGAAAACAGAGAACAACAGCACCCGGCAATTCATTTTCGTGTTCTTTTACAAACTGTACCGTATCCGCAAGGTCAAAACCTACACCCGGATTAGCATGGATGTGGCGGCGAAAAGAAATGAGTTCGTCTTGTAAAGCAGTTGCTTTTTCTAAGATATCAGAATATTTCATAAAATCCCTCCTAATCATAAAATAATTATTTTTTATATAAATATTTATTGAAAACGGTTAAAATATTCACTTAACTTTAGTATGCACAACTTATTAGAAAACAGCAGGGGAAATTTCTTGTTTTTGTGTGTTTATTTATTAGATGTTGAGAAAGAATGATTATTAGTTTTGATATGAGATGATTTGCCAATGTTTTCAATTCGTGGTATAATGTGAACACTTAATGAGCATGAGAGAAGCAAAGTGCGAATTTAGTCTGAATCATTATATAAGTGGAGGGGTTTATTTTGAACGAACAAATTCATTATTATGAACAATTAGCAGAATTATTTCCAGCCATAACTTCTGCATCATCAGAAATCATTAATTTACAGTCTATTTTATATCTGCCAAAGGGAACAGAACATTTCTTATCGGATATTCATGGGGAATATGATGCATTTTCTCATGTGCTTCGCAATGGTTCCGGGGCAGTACGCAAAAAAATAGATGACGTATTTGGACATACACTAGGGAATGCGGATAAGACATCATTGGCAACTTTAATTTACTATCCGCGTGAAAAGATGGAATTAGTAAAAAAAGAAGAAAGTGATATCAACGGATGGTATAAAACAACATTATATCGTTTGATTGAGGTATGCAAAATTGTTTCATCGAAATATACCCGTTCAAAAGTTCGTAAAGCACTTCCGGAAGATTACGCTTATGTAATCGAGGAATTGATTACAGAAAAACAGGAAGTATTAAATAAAGAAGCATATTATGAAGCAATTATAAATACAATTGTAGAATTAGGACAGACCGAGAACTTTATTGTTGCATTAGCAGAGTTGATACAGCGTTTGGTAATTGACCGCCTGCATATTTTAGGGGATATTTATGACAGAGGTCCGGCACCGCATCTGATTATGGACCGTTTGTGTGAATATCATTCCGTAGATATTCAATGGGGAAACCATGATATTGTGTGGATGGGAGCAGCAACAGGACAGCTTGCTTGTATTGCGGCAGTTATTCGTACCAGTATTCGTTATGGAAATTTAGACCTTTTAGAAGAAGGTTATGGTATCAATATGCTTCCACTTGCGACACTTGCGATGAAAGTATATGAAAATGACCCATGTGAACGTTTTGTGCAAAAGGGAACAGATGGAAGCGAAATGAGAATAGAAAGTGACCTTGTGCGAAAAATGCATAAGGCAATCGCAATTATTCGATTTAAGTTAGAAGGACAGCTTGTCGAAAAATGGCCGGAGTTTGGAATGTCAAATTATTGTCATCTGCATCAGATTAATTTCGAAAAAGGAACAGTTACGTTAGATGGCATAGAATATCCAATGTTAGATACCAATTTCCCTACCATTGACCCGGAACATCCATATGAACTGACAGAAGAAGAACAGGAAGTTATGAATCGTTTGCGTTCTTCCTTTGTACATTGTGAGAAGTTGCAAAAACATGCGAAGTTCTTATTAAAACGAGGCAGTATGTATCGTTTGTACAATGGCAATCTGTTGTACCATGGATGTGTGCCAATGGATGAAAAAGGCAATTTTACAAAAGTAAATGTATTTGGCAAGGAATATAGTGGAAAAGCATTATATGATGTGCTGGAAAGTTATGTACGTAAAGCATTTTTCTCCAAAGATGCAGAAGAAAAAGAAAAAGGCATGGATATTATCTGGTATATTTGGACTGCTCCAAATTCACCGATTTATGGTCGTGAGAAAATGGCAACATTTGAACGTTATTTTATTGCTGATGAAAGTCAGCATGTGGAGAAGAAAAATGCATATTATCAGTTGATTGACCAACCAAAGATTGCCAATAAGATTTTAAAAGAATTTGGCTTAAAAGATGAGTGGGTACATATTGTCAATGGTCACGTTCCGGTACAAAGACTGGCAGGGGAAAGTCCGGTAAAAGCAGATGGAAAAGTGATTGTGATTGATGGTGGTTTTTCAAAGACTTATCAGGATAAGACCGGCATTGCAGGCTATACTTTGACTTATAACTCTTATGGACTTACATTGTCCGCACATGAACCATTTGTATCTGCAGAAGAAGCAGTACGCAAAGAAATGGATATTGTATCCAAACAGGATGCAGTAGAATATATGAATCGCAGAATTTTAGTAGGAGATACGGACTTTGGTAAAAAAATGATGGTTCGTATTGAGCAATTAAAAGAATTAATCCGACTTTATCAGTCAGGTGAAATAAAAGAAAAAGAAGTTTTGAATAGATATCTTTACAAATAAGATAAAAAGAGGAAATTATGTACGAGTATAAAGTAGAAGGATTTTTGTTTGAAAGTAAAACACAGTCGGAAGAAGCGAAAAAAGAAGCGGAGGGGGTGCGTTATATAAAGGAGCACACCAGTCTTGATAATTCTGAAATTGTTTTGAAGTTGTATAATCGATTAATTGCGCAAGAGTTGTTTCGTACACCTGTAGGTATTAATTTTTTGTGCGAATTGAGATTAATGTTGCTGGCTTCCGAAGTAAAACCTGAGGACATTCAACCAATTCCAATTCCACGAAGCAGAACGCACCGCAAAATGGAACCGCAACAGCCAAGAAAGAATTATAAAAAATTATTTCATATAGCTGCTGCTTTAGCAGTTATTTTTGGAATATCTATTGTAGGGATGTTTTTCATTATGAAAATAAGCAAAAATAATGTAAATATCATTAACTATCGTAATCAGATTATTGATGAATACCAAGGATGGGAAAAGGAACTGCAAGAAAAAGAAAAATTCTTGGAAGAATGGGAAGCGGAATTGACAAATCAGGAAAATTCCTCTCAAGAAGAACCGTAAATTACAAGTATTTGTTCGATACAAATAGAATACAAGTGTTAGAGTCATGTTTTTTTAGTAATGTAAAAACATGACTCTTTTATGTCAAGTGGATATTCGCAATCCGCTTCGCTGCTTGTTCATAATCGAATAACCATTCTGGGGGTTGTCAGGTGGAGCTTGCCCCTTGATTTTAGCATTTCCCATCAAATTTATATCCCATACCCCAAATCGTCTTAATATATTCCCCCTTTTCGCCCATCTTACTACGAAGTTTTTTTACATGGGTATCAATCGTGCGGGCATCTCCATAGTAATCATAACTCCAAACATGATTCAAAATGGTATCTCTGGATAATGCAATTCCTTCATTTTCCATAAAGTAATCTAAAAGTTCAAATTCTTTAAAACTTAATTCCACTTGTTTTCCATCAATGGAAAGCGTATGTGCATTTTTGTCCAGTACGATTCCGGCTTTACTGCGTATCTGGGCACGTTCTCCTATTTTATTTGTGCGACGTAAAATTGCCTCTACACGTGCCACTAAAATTTTAGGTGAAAATGGCTTAGAAATATATTCGTCCACACCAAGTTCGAAGCCTAATAATTCATCTTTTTCCTCGCCTTTTGCAGTCAGCATGATAATCGGAAGTTTAGAAATTTTACGAACTTCCTTTACCACTTCCCAACCATTCAAACGTGGCATCATCACATCTAACAAAATAAGAGAAATATTTTTCTCAGCATAGAAAATATCCAATGCCATTTCTCCATCAGCAGCTTCTAACACTTCATAATCTTTACTCACCAAAAAATCTTTTATCAGCTTACGCATACGACTTTCATCATCTACTACAAGTATCTTTATTTTTTCCATATCTATTGTCTACTTTCTTTTTATTATTCTAAGCAAAAATTTATGGATTTTCCAAAAAATGCTTAATTGCTTTTTATTCTAATGAGTTTAGCCAAATAAAGCAAGTATGAACGTATTTGTTTTTTGGAATATTCTTTTTTGCTGTTTTTAAAGATATACTTTCAGCCATTTGTAAAAAAGAATAAGATAGCGTATAATTTAGGCAATGGAATATTTACGAATAGAGGTGCAAATTTGAAGAAAAAGGTATCATTGTCTATAAAATTAATTATTACCATGCTGCTTTTAGTAACAGGTACAATTTTTTTATGTTTATTTTTGAACGACACATTTTTAGAGAAGTATTACATTCATCATAAGCAACAGGAATTGGCAGAAAGTTTTGAAACATTAAATCGGGCAGGGAAAGACCATATATTGGAAAAAGATGAATTCGATATCACTTTTGAAAATTTATGTTCCAATGCAAATTTAGACATTATCGTAATTGATGCAGATTATCGCCTGATTCGTACTTCATCTCATGATGTGGAATTTTTATCTTTGCAGTTACAAGATATGTTGCGTGGAGGATTTGATACATCAGTAGAAATTTTAGAATCAACGGAACAGTATGTACTTCAAAAGCAAACAGATAAGCGACTGATGTCCGATAATCTTGTGCTTTGGGGAATGTTGGAAAGTGGGAGTTATGTTTATATAAGAACTGCGTTGGAAAGTATTCGGGAAAGTGCCACGATTACAAATCGCTTTTTTGTTATGGTAGGTTTGTTTGGGATTATTATAAGTTCAGTTGTTATTTTTGTTTTAGCAAACAGCATTTCAAAACCTATAAAGGAATTAACCGTTATTTCCAAACGTATGTCAAATCTGGATTTTGAAGCGAAATATCTGCCAAAAGAAGATGATGCTTTGGAATTAGATGAATTGGGAACACATATCAATGTGCTTTCAGATACTTTGGAAAAGACCATTTCAGAATTAAAAACAGCAAACAATGAATTAAAGCAGGATATTGCCAAAAAAGAAAAGTTGGATGAAATGCGAAAAGAGTTTTTGTCAAATGTATCTCATGAGTTAAAAACACCATTAGCATTGATTTCGGGATATGCAGAAGGGCTAAAAGAAAATATCAGCAAAGACCCACAGGATAGAGAATTTTATTGTGATGTTATCATAGATGAGACCAACAAAATGAACCAAATGGTAAAAAAACTGCTTACATTAAATCAGTTGGAGTTTGGGAATGAGACGGTGGATATGGTTCGTTTTAACATTACGGAATTAATATCCAATATGGTACAAGCTGCCCAAATTTTGGCAGAAAATGGGATTTCCATTACATTTCAAGAAACAAAACCGATGTATGTATGGGCAGATGAATTTAAAACAGAAGAAGTGCTTACAAATTATATCAGCAATGCACTTCATCATGCAGAGGGAGAAAAGAAAATTCATATTTATTATAAAGAAGGAAATAGCGTACTTCGTATTTGCGTAAGCAATACGGGTAAAAATATTCCGGAAGAAGAATTAGAAAAAATCTGGATAAAATTTTATAAAGTAGATAAAGCAAGAACCAGAGAATATGGGGGAAATGGTATAGGACTTTCTATCGTAAAAGCCATTATGGATTCCATGCATCAGAAATGTGGAGTAAACAATTTAAAAGATGGTGTTGAATTTTGGATAGAGTTGGAAAATTGTTGTTTTACAGAAAAAAATGTGTTATGATAATAACAGATTTTGGGTTATTGTTTAGACAATAGCTATTGTAATTCCAGTTTTTAACCGAATCAAGAAAATCCCCCTCTTCAAGTGCGTAGAGCACTAAGTAGTGGGTAGGGGGAGTTTGCCACAGGCATATGTTCTCACTAAGTTCGCACTACACTTCGTTTGTGCTTACTAAGTGTTCACATTATCTTGTGTCAGGTGGAGATTTCAAGCTCCATCTGACAAACCGCAAAGCGGTTATTCGGTTATGAGCAAGTAGCCATAGCGGATTGCGAATATCCGCTTGACTGGTTTTGATATGGAATGTAAAGTATAGGTTACTGGTCATGTGTGAACCGTAACAAGTATAGATAATATTCCATATTATTTAAGAAATAACAAGGAGTAGTTTATGAGAAAACATAAATTAGGTACAGTTGCAGCAGTTCTTGCCGTAAGTTTTATGATGACAGGATGTGGGACTCCATTGTTTGAATTGACGGAAGAAGAAGCAAATTTGATTGCGTATTCTGCAGCACGTATGGTTTCAAAGTATAATATTCAGCAAAAAGATGGCATGATTAATGTAATCATTGAGGAAGAAGAAACAGAGGAGCAAAAACCAGACGAACAAGCCCCGGTTTCTACCGAACAGGAAAATACGGAAACAGAAAATAATGCACAAGGTGCAGGAACGGGTGAAACACAGGATGTTAAACATACCGTTTCCCTTGCATCCGCAATAGGACATGATTCGGATTTGTCAATTGCATACAAAGGAAGTTCTGTTTCTGAGCATTATACGGAAGGCGGATATTATTCTGTAGACGCAGAGAGTGGAAAAGCTTTCTATGTAATGAAATTTGGCATAACCAATACTTCCAAATCAAAAGTAATGATTGACAATGTGTCATTAAATGGAACATTTAAACTTGTTAGCGGAGACTTAAAAGTAAATTCAGAAGTGACATTTTTGAATACAGACCTTGCAACCTATCTGGGTGAAATTGCACCGGGAGCAACAGTAGATACGATACTTTTATTTGAAGTTCCGAAAGCAAAGGCAAACAGCATTTCCGCACCGGAATTGCAAGTTATTATCAATAAAGAAGTGAAAACAATAAAATTGTAAAAAAAGTGTACATGTTGTAATACAATGTGCTATAATTATAATATATGATATTTTTGGGAGGAAAGCTATGGATACAAATATTCTTTTGGAGTCTGGAACAAATGAAGTTGAGGTGTTGGAATTTACATTAGGGAACAATCACTATGGAATTAACGTTGCAAAAATTCGTGAAATTTCACAGTATGAGAAAGTAACACCGGTTCCAAATTCTCATCCAAGCGTAGAAGGCATTTATATGCCAAGAGACACTATGATTACAGTAATCGATCTTAGATCCTGTCTCGGAATGGAAAGAGAAGGAGAAAAAGGGTTATTTATCATAACCAATTTCAATAAATTAAATATTGCGTTCCATATCGACCAGGTAATTGGAATACATAAAGTTTCTTGGGAAGAAATTATTAAACCGGATTCTACGATTAATACAGAAGGAAGCAGCGTTGCAACCGGTGTTGTTAAAATGAAAGACAGATTGATTGTAATTCTTGACTTTGAATCAATTGTATCTTCCATTAGTCCGGAAACAGGTTTGCGAGTGGCAGATATTGATACTTTAGAAGCAAGAAACAGAAGCGATTCCTGCATTATTATTGCAGAAGATTCACCACTTCTTTGTAAATTAATTACAGAATGTCTTAGAAAAGCAGGATATCAGGATTTGATTATCACAGCAAACGGACAAGAGGCATGGGATAAGATTCTTGAGAAAAAGAATGCAGGCACATTATTAGATGATATTCAATGCATTATCACAGATATTGAAATGCCGCAGATGGATGGTCACAGACTTACAAAACTTTGTAAATCAGACGAAGTTATTAAGAACATTCCGCTTGTTATTTTCTCATCTCTCGTGAATGACGAAATGAGACGTAAAGGAGAACAGCTTGGTGCAGATGCACAGCTTACAAAACCGGAAATTGGTATGTTGGTAGATGCTATTGACAAGCTGATTGCAGGAGTGCCTGTAAAATAATTTGGTAACTGATATAGGGGTGTGGTGCTAGAATCACATCCCTTTATAAGTTCAAAAAAGTAATCAAATGATTTATGGAGAAAAAATATGAGTAAGCAGTCGTCAGAAAATTACCTTGACCAGTTGTTGCATTCGATGAATGTAAAAACAAATCGGGCAAAGGATAAGCAAGTACAGGACTTAGAAAAGGAAATTGAATCTGTTAAACAGACATTAAGGTCGAGAGATGAGAATTCTTTTTATGATGAACTTGAATCAGAATTGGGAAATGACGAATATAGACGTTTTGTTTCTGATTTTGAGGCTGAATTAGATGAATATGAGTCAAACCCTAAGCCTTCTAAGAAAAAAGAAGAAAAACAGCCTGTAAAAGAGCCGGAACCAATAGAAGAATTGCCGGAAGAACCGGAACCGATAGAAGATATCATACCGGAAGAAGTAAAAACGTTAGAAGAACTTTTGCCGGAAAACCTTGAGCCGTTAGAAGAAATTGTACCGGAAGAAGTAGAACCACTAGAGGAATTATTATTAAAAGAGCCGGAAACATTGTCTTTAGAAGACTTGGTGTTAGATGAGATTAAGACAGAAGATATTCCGATAGAAGAACCTGTTGTACAGGATTTGTCTGGTTTGTCAGAGGATGAATTAGATAAACTTTTGTCAGAGGATGCAGAATTTGGAGATATCGAAAAGCTGATTTCAGGTGATGGACAGTTAGAAGGTGTGGAAGGTGCAACTGATTTTGAAGCATTTGCACAAAACGAAATGCCAGGGGTCATTGAAATTGGAGAAGGTGATGATTTAGATGCATTAATACCGGATGTTTCTAAGAAAAAAGAATCATTCTTTGACAAAATTAAGAAGTTATTTTCTAAAAAAGGAAAAGACGATGATAAGGTTAGTTTGGCTTCCAGCGGTACAGATGTAAATGCTTTAGCTGATGAAAATCAGCAAATTTTAGAAGCATTCGAAAAAGCAGAGGGTAAAAAGAAAAAAGAGAAAAAGAAGAAAGAAAAACCGAAAAAAGAGAAGAAACCGAAAAAGGAAAAGAAACCGAAAGCACCAAAACAACCAAAACCAAAGAAGGAAAAGAAACCGAAAGAAATCGATACAACACCGCCACTTCCAAAGAAACCGGTAGCATTAATCTGGTTATTGGTATTATCCATGTTGGCACTTGTAATCGTATTAACAAATCTTGTTTCTTATTCTATAAATGTAAAAGATGCGAAAGAATTGTTTGATGAGGGTGATTATTCCGCAGCATTTGGTGAATTAGAAGGTTTGCAGATAAAGGAAAAAGACTTGGAATTGTATAACCAGCTTTCAACATTAGCACCGATTGACAGCGAGTGGGATGCATATGTTATTTTTTTATCTTATGATAAAAAAGTAGAAGCATTGGACTCTTTGGTTTGTGCAGCGGGCAGATGTGAAGTAAATCGTGAAAGTGCAGCTTTGTGCAATGCAGAGGAATACATAAACAAGTTGGTTGAAAAAATTACAAAAGAACTTGCGGAAAAATATGGAATTACATATGCAGAAGCGATTGAAGTTTACAATTCATTTGACAGAGAAGAGTATTCGATTCGTATGAATGCGATATTGGAGAATCTGGGATTGATTGCAGAAGAATAAAAGATAAGAAAGGAAGTCATCTATATGGCAATGCTAGCAAATGATTGGGCAGATGCCCTAAGTGAAGAATTTAAAAAACCTTATTATCGAAAGTTATATCAGTTTGTGAAAGAAGAATACAGCAGAACAACTGTGTTTCCACCGGCAGACGATATTTTCAATGCACTCCATTATACACCGCTTAGTGAGGTAAAAGTTGTAATTTTGGGACAGGACCCATATCATAATGTAAATCAGGCACATGGACTTAGCTTTTCTGTACTGCCAAGTCAAACACAACTTCCACCATCGCTGCAAAATATTTATAAAGAATTACAGGACGATTTGGGATGTGCGATTCCAAACAATGGTTTTTTGGAAAAATGGGCAAAGCAGGGTGTACTTCTTTTGAATACGGTGCTTACCGTACGGGCACATCAGGCAAATTCACACCAAAATCAAGGGTGGGAACAGTTTACAGATGCCATAATTTGTGCTATAAATAAAGTAGACAGACCGGTTGTATATTTGCTTTGGGGAAAACCAGCACAGATGAAAGCTTCTATGCTCAATAATCCAAAACACCTGATTTTAAAAGCACCACATCCAAGTCCGCTATCGGCATTTCGAGGATTTTTCGGATGTAAACATTTTAGTCAGACCAATGCATTTTTAGAGGAAAACGGTGTTTTACCGATTGATTGGCAGATTGAAGATATATAAAGAATGTTGGTAAGCTATGCGGATAGCATTTGGTTATGCGTAAGTAACAAAGAAAATGGAACATAGTCGTTTTACAAATATGTTGTTTATTAAGCTTACCGTTTATTCTTTGGTAAATAGCAAAATAAGTTAAGTTCGTTTTTAAATTTGCCGATATTATAAGTAAGAGGATAGGTAAAAATAAGATGTGCTTACTATACATGAGCAAATTTCAAATATTGTACAATTTTATTTCATACAAATCATAATAAACAATAGTTTGTATAAAACAGTTTTTTAAAACAGATAGCAAAGGCAGATTGTGAGTATTCGCCTTACAAGTTGTAAAATAGAACTATAAAAAATAACAGGGAATTTCCAAGGAAGGAGAAATAAGTATGGCAGGGATTAGCGGTTATGATTCAAATTCAATGAGTACATTATTTTCAAATTTAGGAACAACAAGTTCCAACACATCATCTAATGCAGGATTGTATGGCATTAATGTTTCCGATTATGCAAGTATCAAAAACGGTTCGTATGGGAAACTGATGAAAGCTTACTACAGTTTAGATGAAACAGACGAAAGCAAAAAGAGCAATTCTAAAAATGACACGGATGATACAGACCAAACATTAAAATCCATTCATGATGCGACAGGAGATTTAAACAAAAGTGCACAGGCATTGTATTCTAATAAGGAATTATTTGCATTAAACAAAGATGGTGAATATGATATGGAAGCCATTTATGATAAAGTAAATGCATTTATTGAAGATTACAATGCAACAGTAGATAGCTTAGGTTCTGCAGAAACGAACAGTCTTGCAAAATCCGGTGCAATCATGGTAAATGCGACCAGTAAAAATAAAGATATGTTGGCAAAGATGGGCATTACCATTAGCGAGAGCGATTATTCTCTTAGTATTGACAAAGAAAAATTCATGAAATCTCATATTGCCGATATTAAGAGTATGTTTAGCGGTGTAGGTTCGTTTGCTTATCAAATTGGAGCAAAAGCTTCCCGTATTGAAGGTGTGGTTGCTGAAAAAATACCTGCTAACGGTTTTTATAGTAGTGCAAGTGGTACAACATCTTCGAGCAGTACATCCAAAGACTCCGCAAATACGATTGCAAAGATAAAAGAAGATGCCAATGATTTTGTATCGACAGGTACAGACCTTTATAAAAATGCATCACTGTTCCGCAAAGATTTGAACGGAGAATATGATACAGAAGAAATTTTAGAAGAAATAGGTGCATTTATCAAAGATTATAATCAGCTTTTAGCAAGTACGGATAATTCGAAAGTTTCCGCTATCAATAATGCCGTTACTACAATGACCGGTGTTACGGAAAATTATGAAAAAGACCTTTCTAAGATTGGCATTCGTATTGATGAAGATGATAAATCTTTGATTTTAGATGAAGATACATTCTTAAAAGCAGATATGTCAGAGGTGAAGTCATTATTTAACGGTTCCAGTTCGTACTCTTATCAGGTAACCGTAAAAGCTATGATGATTGCAAATCAGGCAGAAAATGAAGCAAATAAAGCAAATACCTATACGGATACTGCGACATATGCGAATAATTATAATAACGGAGCTATTTTTAATGGTATGATTTAACCAAAATGGTAAAAATAGTGATGGTGTGTTAATAGCTACAGATGCAGTTTATGAAATAGAATAAGTGAATGTAATAAAACACTTCTTGAAAATGAAAAAATTTTTGAGGAGTGTTTTTGTATTATTATGAATCTTTATAGGATGGTATAAAATTACAGCAGGAAAAATAGTCACAATTTTTAATTTTTGTAGAAAGTTTTATTTTTATACAGTAATTGTATACTATCATTTTTACAGAATAGATATTGACAAAAAAGTCTACTGCATGTAGGATGAAAAAAAGAAATTTACAAGATATAGAACGAATATTAAGTTAAGAATGGATTCATGGAATCTATTGTGTTTTGAACACAGGACAAACAATGCCCTATATAAATAAGTGGATTTTCCGCACATGTATTGGAAATTTAGCAAAATAGAATAAAGGAAAAGACTATCGAAAAAGGAGAAAAAAGATATGGCAGAATATAGAATTGGTGAAATTGAAATGCAGTTTGCAAAAATAATATGGGAACATGAACCGATTAAATCAGGCGAATTGGCAAAATTGAGTGAAACAAAATTACATTGGAAAAAATCAACAACATATACCGTATTAAAACGTCTTTGTGATAAAGGTATTTTTCAAAATATGAAAGGAATTGTAACTTCATTGATTTCCTATGAACAGTTTCAAGGAAAACAAAGCGAACAATTTGTAGAAGAAACATTTAAAGGTTCACTTCCAAGCTTTGTTGCAGCATTTTGTTCTCAGAAAAAATTGAGCAAGGCAGAGATTGAAGAATTGCGTAAAATTATTGAGGAGAGTGAAGTTGAGTAAAAACTATAAAGACAAATATAAAAGATGCAGGTTGGAATTTTAAAAATCAAGGAAACATAAAACAGTTATTCTCTCTACATATGGAAGAATTACACATTTTTCTTATGACAGGCATATGGTCTGCAAAGGGCATGTGACATGATGGGAATTTAATCAAGAATGCATTTGTTGTAAAAAACCTCGTTTTAATTATTTACGATTGAAACGAGGTTTTTTTAAAATGAAGAAATACAAAGTATATTGTTGTATGTGGAGAAACAGAGAATGTTCCATTAAAAAGGTGGATGTTTTACAACAGATTTTTGTTCATAAATTTCCATTAAATCATCTATTGCCATTTCATTATCCAAAGTATGAAAACCAAGCCAAGATTCATTCATTGTTTTAGCATCTGCAATAGCATAAATATCTTTACTACCATGTCCGGTATAAAAGTGCCAGTAACGATAGAGGTATCCCATCCAAAACATAACTTCAAGAGAAAATAGAGTATTTGATTTTACAAGTCCACCCACTTCATCATTGAGTTCTTCTAAGATGTATTCTTCACCAGCCCATTGCAAGCGGTCGTACGTATCATCAAGAGCAGTAGCACATCTGCTTGTCATAAATGCTTTTATAAATTTTTCAGAATCATAACCTTGTTTTACACTTAGTTCGAATAAACGACCTTGAATATCACAAAGTTGAAATTGAAAACGGTCTATCATTCTATTATTCACCTACCTTTAAGATTTCGTCAAAGAATTTTCCATCACGACGATATCTTTTACATATTTCATCGGCTAATGCAATGCCATGTTTACGATTCTTTTCGCTTTCTATTTTTAGTGATTCCCTATCTTCTAAAGTTAATGCCGTTTCTTCTATAATTTTTATTTGAGAACAAGCTTTTTGGGTAAGTGCAACATATTGTTTGCCAAGTTTTAGAGCAGATAAACTATTTATAAGTGCTACATCTGTAATATCACCTTGAAAGAAACGGTCAAGTACCATAAACATTCTATCATTTGCAATATAGCCAACTATCATATCATAATCATCAGCAATCATTTTAAAATGATTGTAAAGAGGAGTTCCTTTTATGGATTCCATTTTACCACGATTGTAAGCAACAAGTAATGCCCAATCAAGACCGATTTCAATGTCTAAAATGTTTAATTCGGAAAGATTTACTTTTAAAGTATAAAGTTTGGCATTTTCATAGTTACAGATAAGGGTAAGTGGTTGCATACGGTCTGTTCCCATATAAAATCCTTGACCAAAATCACATTTACCACGACTAATAGGAGCAATCGTTCCTTTAATCCCCGATTTTGAGCCATGATAAAGCGTAATTGTTTTATAATTTGAAGTGTTCATAGGTGAAATCTCCATTAGTTTGATAAAATCTTTAGTATAAAAATTATAACATAAGGTAGTAGAAAATGACAAACGTTGATTTTTCTATTTTTTAAGCAAATCAAAAGCAAATATTGACAAATGTTAGCTAAAAAATGCAAAATAAGAAAAAAGAAGTAAAAGGAACAAAAGGAAATATTGAGGATTACATAGGATGGAAAAACGAACTTATGCAGAATTGTTACGTCGCTCACGCATGAAAAATGGAATGAGTTTAAAAGAGGTATGTGGTGGAATATGCAATACAACAACACTTGCAAATTATGAAAACGGAGAACGAGTGCCGGATATTTTTTTATTTGGATATTTCATGGAACGAATGGGAGAAGCATCGGAAAATTTTGCACTTATGGTAACAGAAGCAGAGTATAAGTATTATACTTGGAAAGAAAATGTCTTGGATTCCATAGAGCAAAAGGCGTGGGATAAGCTGGAACAGCTTTTACAACAAAATATTGCAATAGAAAATTTAAAGAATGAACGCATACAGAAACAATTTTATTATTATGCAAAAGGCATTTTCAAAGCAGAGAAAGAAAAGAATTATATAGAAGCAACAAAATATTTGAAACTTGCAATAGAACAGACCATACCAAATATGTTTGGTATCGAACAAGAAGAAACCGTATTTGGAACAATAGAACTCCATATGATAATTGTTTATTTGTACTATGGAATTTTAGGGAATGTTTTAGACAAGGAAAAAGGCGAACAATTATTTTATATACTGGAACATTATATTGATAAAAAAAGAATGGCAAAAAATGAAAAGTCTAAGATTTATCCGAAACTTATATGTGTTGGTTGTTATGTATTAAAAGATAGAATTGGAAAAAAAGAACAAACATTGTTGTGTGAAAAAGCAATCGGTTTGTTGAGAAAAGCAAAGACATTTTATGATATAACAGAACTATTACAGATTTATATAGGATTGTTGCAGGAAAAAGAAGACGAAAAATTGGTGTTTTACCAAAAACAATATGAAGTATTTGTGGATTTACTGAAACGAGGAAATGCAGATACGGAGTTTCGACTAGAACTGTGTTATGCAAGAGTGCCTAAACTTTATATTTTACATGAATATCTGAATGCTAAAAGATTAGAAAAAAATTGGACAAAAGAAAAGGCAAGTGAGGGGATTTATGAACCGGAAAATTATTCAAAAATTGAGAGAGGAAAACAGTTGCCTAAGACAAAGAAGATGGAATTGTTAGTTCAAAAATTGGATATTAACTGGTGTTATTATCGTGGAGAACTCGATACGGATAATTTGGAAGCCTATCACTTAAGACGAAAACATCGTATTGCAGAGTTGGAAGGACGTTTTGAAGATGATTTAAAAGCACTACAAGATTTAGAACGGATTTTGGATATGAAGATTCCTGTAAATTACCAGTATGTAAAAGGGTGTGAGTGTTTGGTAAAGTATCGAATGGGGCAGATAACTGCGGAGGAGGCTTATACGAAAACAAAAAAAATATTGGATTTAACAATGACATTAGATTTGCAAAATCAAAATTTAGTGTATTATTCTCAGACGGAGTTGGAATTAATTACTCAAATGTCAGAATTTCTTCGGAAACAAGAGAAAAGTGAAGATGGAATTTGGTTATTGGAAAGTGTTTTAAAACAGATGATACGAGGAACTGTAAGTTTAGAATGTCAATGGAATGGAGTTAGTTATGTATTAAGGGTATTAAGTGGACTTTATTTTTCTGTTGGAAAGTATGAAAAATCTAATGATATTATGGAATATGTGTTGAAAAAGGAGATTAGGTATAGGGATGCGGATTGTCTTCCAGCTATTTTAGATGCAATAGCAGATAATTTGGAGCATATAGGCGAACAGTACAGTAACGAATATAAAAAACTGTACCGTCAAACCTATTATATGGCGGATTTCTTTGAATTTGATAATATAACGCCACTAGCAAAAAGATATTATGAAAAAAATTTTGATGGTAATATCAAATGGTATTAAGGATTATTCATGTGTTTTATGATTGGAATTATCATAGTGGTCAAGTGGTGTAATTTCGGAATTTACATAACTCCCGGTTGCACTAAAAGTAAATAAGCAACATAAAAAAATAATAAGTGTTTTTTTGAATTTGTTCATTGAATGGTCCTCCATAAATTTTATAATTTTTAACAATTCATTATAAAACATTTTTTTAATAATTAGAATGATAAATCCGTGAATAATGTTTCACGGATTTATCATTCACTTTTTTGAAGAAATGATTATTATGTAAATAACAAATAAAATGTTATGTATTGTGCATTGTGAAATACATAAGTATTAGTTGTAAACAGAAAATTATGTAAGTATAAGGAATTGACAAAATGAGAGAAATCGTTATAGAAGCAAAAGATATAAGTAGAATTTTTTATATTAATAATTGTGATACTATTTTTGATTATTTTAAAGTACGCAAAAATTCTATGAGGAAAGAGATTGTGGCTTTAAAAAATGTTTCTTTTAATATTAGAAAAGGAGAGTTTATTGGATTATTAGGCTTAAACGGAGCAGGAAAATCCTCGCTTATTAAAATTATGACAGGGATTCTTGTTCCAACATCTGGTATGATAAAGGTTTTGGGAAATGACCCTTTTAAGAAACGTTTAATCAATAATTTTAAAATTGGTGCTGTATTTGGGCAACGATGTCAATTGAGATGGGATATTTCTCCAATGGAGTCATATCGTTTATTTCAAGCAATATACAAAATATCAGAAGAAACTTTTGAATATAGACTTGCAGTTCTTATACAAAGTCTTGAACTGGGGGATATTATCAAGCAACCTGTTAGAACATTGAGTCTTGGACAAAGAATGCGAGCAGAACTTGCAGGGGTTTTTCTATATGAACCTGAAATTTTGTTTTTGGATGAGCCTACAATTGGCTTGGATGTGTTTAGTAAAGAAGCAATAATAAGATTTTTGGATGAAAGAAAAAGAGAAGGCAATACAACAATCATTTTTACCACACATGATATGGAAGATATAAAACGTTTATGCAATAGGTTGATAATACTGGAAAATGGAGAATTGAAGATTGATGATAAAATTGAAAATTTAGAGAAATATACAAATTTGAACTCGTCTATTATATTTAAATTTGAAGGGAAAGAGTTTTTGATCCCAAAAAGCATAGAGAGTATTGAGTTAAGTGTTGAGGATGATACGGTGGTGTGCAAAGGAATTAGCGAAAGTGATATTCCTAGGATTATTACTAGTGTAGTCAGTTGCAATAAAATAAAAGGAATTGAAATGCAAAAGCCTGAGTTTAAGGACTTTTTTATGAACTTATATGAAAGGAATAAAAATGAAAAGTAGAATAAATATTTTTTTGATTCTTTTTAAAGTAGGATTTCTAAAATTATCAAAATATGTAGAAGCTACTTTAGTTAATCTATGTAGCTCTTTCATGTTTATATTTGTGCAGTTTTTTGTATGGAATGCAATCATACATAATAGTAAAAGTATTGAGTATAGTTTTTTTCAAATGTTTTCTTATATCATTTATTCACAATTTTTAACAAGTATTTATCCTGGAGGATTGGGAAAGCAGTTAGGAAGATTAGTGGAATCCGGAGATATTTCGTTATATTTGTTAAAACCATTATCCATAACCAAACAACTAATTTATGAAAATATGGGAACAAGTATTTATAAATTTATATTTACTTCACTTCCTATATTTATGATGGGAATAATATTAAGCAAAAATAATCTATGTGTTAATAATTTTATGTATTTTCTTATTTCTGTTTGTACTTCATATATCATATTTGCTCTTATAGATGTTGTATTTGGTATTATTCAGTTTTATACGAAAAGTTCGTGGGGAATAAATAGTTTAAAATATGCAATTATTACATTATTTTCAGGCAGATTATTACCACTTGGGATATATCCGAAATGGTGTTTAAATGTGTTGGATAGTATGCCATTTAAATATTTATATGATGTACCAATCCAAATTGTAATAGGAAAAAATATGGATTTTATAGAAAAAGAATTGCTTTGGAGTTTGATATGGATAATAATATTATATGTAGTTTATAAGATATGCTTTCACAGAGCAATTAAAAAGATTACAGTACAGGGAGGATAATATTTTGAGAAAAGATTATGGAGTGCTTTATAAAAAATATTTTCTTATCAATATTAAGTCTATTATGGTTTATGATTTGGATTACCTTTTAGGTATTATTGCAATGATACTAAAGAGTGGTGTTAATTTTTGTATGTTATTACTGCTTTTTCAATTAGTAGATGAGGTAAATGGTTGGACTTTTGATGAAATGTTATTTTTATATGGTATTGGTACAGTTTCTTATTCCTTATGGCATTGTTTTTTTATAGATATCATTACAATACCTACCTATATTCAGACGGGAGAACTTGATAGATTTTTATTAAAACCTGTTGACCCTTTGTTTCAGATAATGATGGAAGCGTTTGATGAAGATGGGTGGGGAGAGCTTATTTTTGGAATAATAGTTCTTATCATGTCAATAGTGAGATTAGATATCATTTCCCCTAAATTGATAGTACTGCCCTTTTTTTGTATTTCAGGATGTCTTATTTTTGCTGCTATTACGATATTTTTTTCTTCCATTGCATTTTATACGATTGGAAATGTAGATATGACAGATAATGTAATGGATTTTCGTGAGGTTATAAAGTATCCATTAAATATATATAATAATTTTATTCAAATATTATTTACATTTTTTATTCCAATTGCATTTATTGCTTATTATCCGGGATTGTGGTATTTGGATAAAAAAGTGGATATGTCATTAAATATGATGTTTTTTGGAATTCCTGTATCAATATTGTTCTTTAGTTTAGCATGGATATGGTGGCATCATGCATTAAAAAAATATAGTAGTAGTGGACAATAAAATAGTTTGAAGTGTAAATGAATGTTTGTACAATAGAATAATTATGGATAAAAACTCTCGTTTAGTCAGAAATGATGGAAATGAGAGTTTTTATCCAGCTTATTTAAATTACAATTATAGTTAATATAAAAAATAGTTGAGAGCATTTTTAATGAAAGAAGTATATTTATTCCTCATCCTTATCCAAATTTACATTATAAACCGTACGCTTACGAGCCATTACGTCGCTTGCTAAGTATTCATCGTAAGTAGTAATCTTATCAATCATACTTCCATCCGGTAACAGTTCAATAATACGATTTGCGGTTGTCTGTACAACCTGATGGTCACGACAAGAGAATAAAATCACACCGGAGAATTTCATCATACCATTATTCAATGCAGTAATGGATTCCATATCCAAGTGGTCAGTCGGTTCGTCAAACATAAGCACGTTAGAAGCCTGAATCATCATGCGGGAGAGAAGTACACGCACTTTTTCCCCACCGGAAAGTACACGCATTTTCTTTACACCGTCTTCGCCTGCGAATAACATTCTGCCTAAGAAACCACGCACATAAGTAGCATCTTTGATTTCAGAGAATGTAGTCAGCCAGTCTACAATAATATCATCGGTAGAGAAAATTTCGGTGTTATCCTTTGGGAAGTAAGCCTGGCTTGTGGTAACACCCCATTTATAGCTTCCTTCATCCGGTTCCATTTCCCCTGCAAGAATTTTGAAAAGCGTAGTCTTTGCAAGTTCATTTCCACCAACAAATGCAATTTTATCTTCACGACCTACAATAAAAGAAATGTTATCTAATACTTTTACACCATCAATTGTTTTAGAAATGCCTTCTACAGTAAGTACTTCGTTACCAATTTCACGTGATGGTCTAAAGTCAATATATGGATATTTACGGCTGGATGGTTTGATTTCATCAAGCTGAATTTTTTCCAAAGCACGTTTACGGGAAGTTGCCTGTTTGGATTTGGAAGCGTTTGCAGAGAAACGGGAAATAAATTCCTGTAATTCTTTGATTTTTTCTTCTTTTTTCTTATTCGCTTCTTTCATTTGACGAACAATTAACTGGCTGGATTCGTACCAGAAGTCGTAGTTACCTGCATAAAGCTGAATTTTTCCATAGTCCATATCAGCGATATGAGTACATACTTTATTTAAGAAATAACGGTCATGGGAAACTACGATAACCGTATTTTCAAAGTTAATCAAAAATTCTTCTAACCATGCAATTGCATCTAAGTCTAAGTGGTTGGTCGGTTCGTCAAGAAGCAAGATATCCGGATTTCCAAATAGTGCTTGTGCAAGAAGAACCTTTACTTTTAATGCCCCCGGCATATCTGCCATCATATTGTAATGGTCTGCGGTATCAATACCAAGACCGTTTAAAAGCGTAGCAGCATCGGATTCTGCATTCCAACCGTCCATATCCGCAAATTCGGCTTCCAGTTCGCTTGCACGAATACCATCTTCATCAGTAAAATCTTCTTTCATATAGATAGCTTCTTTTTCTTTCATAATGTCATAAAGACGCTGATTTCCCATAATAACCGTATCTAATACAGTAAAGGCATCGTATTTAAAGTGGTCCTGCTGTAAGAAAGAAAGACGTTGTCCCGGTGTGATAACAATGTCACCGTTTGTTGGTTCTAATTGTCCGGATAAAATTTTAAGGAAAGTAGATTTGCCGGCACCGTTTGCACCGATTAAACCATAGCAGTTTCCTTCGGTAAATTTGATATTTACTTCTTCAAAAAGAGCTTTTTTTCCAAGTCTTAATGTAATGTTATTTGCACTAATCATTTTTTAAAATCCTCCAATAGGGAATTAAGTTTATTCTTATTTATATATGCATCGCTATCTATTTTACCGAAAAAAACATATTTTGCAAGGGTTTTCTTTATATTTCATGGAAGGAAAGCAGATATTTTATTTTTAAGTGTGAGTTTGATGAAAATATGTAATAAAAGTTAAATAATGACGTATCTTCTATACCCCAAGTAAACTTGGATTTTAGATTTTTCATTGTTGAACTCAAGTTATTTAGTAATATTTTCCACATAATTACTCTGTTTTTTGCTTGTTTTAGGCAAATAAATGAGAAAATAAAGATAGGATTTTTATATGCATTGGTAAAAATACAAAATAATTACCGAAATTACTTGCTTTTTTCATACAAAACTTCTATATTATTAAATAAGGGTATTGTAGACTTGCCGTATAAAACGGTACAATATGTCAACAATTTTGAACATTTTAAAATTAAAATAAAACAGGAGGAATAATTATCATGAAACGTTCAATGAAAACCATGGATGGTAATCATGCAGCAGCTCACGTGTCTTATGCGTATACAGACGTTGCAGCTATCTATCCTATCACACCATCATCTGTAATGGCAGAAGCTACAGACGAATGGGCAACAGCAGGAAGAAAAAATATTTTCGGACAGACAGTACAGGTTACTGAAATGCAGTCTGAAGCAGGTGCTGCCGGTACAGTACACGGCTCATTAACAGCAGGTGCTTTAACAACAACCTTTACAGCTTCTCAGGGTCTCTTACTTATGATTCCTAACCTTTACAAAATCGCAGGTGAAAGACTTCCGGGCGTAGTAAACGTATCTGCTCGTGCCATCGCTTCTCACGCGTTAAACATTTTCGGTGACCACTCTGACGTATTAGCTTGCCGTCAGACAGGCTGTGCTATGCTTTGTGAATCATCCGTACAGGAAGTTATGGACTTAACTCCTGTTGCTCATATCGCAGCAATCGAAGGACGTCTTCCATTTATTAACTTCTTCGATGGTTTCCGTACATCTCATGAAATTCAGAAAATTGAAACATGGGATTATGCAGATTTAAAAGATATGTTAGACATGAATGCAGTTGACGAATTCCGTAAAAATGCATTAAATCCAAATCATCCATGTGAAATGGGTTCTGCTCAGAACTCTGACATCTTCTTCCAGTCAAGAGAAGCTTGTAACTCTGCTTATGATGCTTTACCTGCAAAAGTTCAGGAAGCTATGGATAGAGTTAACGCTAAGATTGGAACAAATTATAAATTATTCAACTACCATGGTGCTGCTGATGCTGAAAAAGTTATCATCGCTATGGGTTCTGTTTGCGAAACAATCGACGAAACAGTTGATTATTTAGTAGCAAAAGGCGAAAAAGTTGGTGTTGTTAAAGTTCGTCTTTACAGACCATTCGTTACAGAAGCATTAATCGAAGCTATTCCGGATACAGTGAAATCTATCGCTGTATTAGACAGAACAAAAGAACCAGGTTCTATTGGTGAACCATTATACCTTGACGTTGTTGCAGCTCTTCGCGGAAGCAAATTTGATGGCGTTAAGATTACAAGCGGACGTTACGGCTTAGGTTCTAAAGATACAACTCCAGGACAGATTATTTCTGTATACCGCAATGAAGAAAAAGAAAGATTCACAATCGGTATTATCGATGACGTTACAAATCTTTCTCTTGAAATTAAAGAAAACCCAGTTACAACTCCTGAAGGAACAACAAACTGTAAATTCTGGGGTCTTGGTGCAGATGGTACTGTAGGTGCTAACAAGAACTCTATCAAGATTATCGGTGATAACACAGATATGTACGCTCAGGCATACTTTGATTATGACTCTAAGAAATCAGGTGGTGTTACAATTTCCCACTTACGTTTTGGACATACTCCAATCCGTTCTACATACCTGATTTCACAGGCTAACTTCGTAGCATGTCATTGTACAGCATACATCTACAAATACAACATGGTTCAGGATTTAGTACCAGGTGGTACATTCCTCTTCAATACACCATGGTCTGTAGAAGAATTAGATGAAAAACTTCCAGGACAGGTTAAGAGATATATCGCTGAAAACAATATCAACTTCTACATCATTGATGGTGTTAAGATTGGTAAAGAAATCGGACTTGGAAACCGTATCAATACAGTTCTCCAGTCAGCATTCTTCTCATTAACAAAACTTATCCCGGAAACGGAAGTTCTTCAGTTGATGAAAGATGCAGCTACACGTTCTTACTCTAAGAAGGGTGATGACGTTGTTAAGATGAACCATGATGCAATTGATGCTGGTGCTACAGCTTATATTAAAGTTGAAGTTCCGGAAAGCTGGAAAGATTGCGAAGATACTCCGCTTGGAGAAACAATCGGAAATCAGGGAACAGATGAAGCTATCGAATTCGTAAAAGATATTCAGTCTAAAGTTAATGCACAGATGGGTAACACAATTCCTGTATCTGTTACAAAGAAATACGAAATCGGTAACACACCATCCGGTACATCCGCATTTGAAAAACGTGGTATCGCAGTAGACGTTCCGGTTTGGGATGCTACAAAATGTATTCAGTGTAACCAGTGTTCTTATGTATGTCCACATGCAGTAATTCGTCCGGTAGCTATGACAGCAGAAGAAGCTGCTAACGCTCCAGAAGGAATGCAGATGAAAGACATGACTCAGATGCCTGGATACAAATTTGCTATCACAGTTTCTGCTTATGACTGTACAGGATGTGGTTCTTGTGTAAACGTATGTCCGGATAAAGTTCAGGCTATTACAATGCAGAACTTCGAAGCAAATGCTGACGAACAGAAATACTTTGATTATGCAGTAACACTTCCTGAAAAAGAAGATGTTATCGAAAAATTCAAACTTGTTTCCATTAAAGGTTCTCAGTTCAAACAGCCATTACTTGAGTTCTCAGGAGCTTGTGCAGGCTGTGGTGAAACACCTTATGCTAAATTAATTACACAGTTATTCGGTGAAAGAATGTACATTGCTAACGCAACAGGATGTTCTTCAATCTGGGGTAACTCTTCACCATCTACACCATATACAGTTAACAAGAAAGGACAGGGTCCTGCTTGGTCTAACTCATTATTCGAAGATGCTGCTGAATTCGGTTATGGTATGTTACTTGCTCAGAGAGCAATCCGTGACAGACTTAAAGCTGAATTAGACGTTCTTGCTGAAACAGCAAATGATGACGTTAAAGCTGCTATCGCTGAATGGAATGATACATTCAACAGTGGTGTAACAAATGGTGCTGCTACAGATAAATTAGTAGCTGCTTTAGAAGCATGTGGATGCGATAAAGCAAACGAAATCTTAAAAGAAAAAGACTACCTTGCTAAGAAATCTCAGTGGGTATTCGGTGGTGACGGATGGGCATACGACATCGGTTTCGGTGGTGTAGACCATATCCTTGCATCTGGTAAAGATATCAACGTAATGGTATTCGATACAGAAGTTTACTCTAACACAGGTGGACAGTCTTCTAAATCTACACCAGTTGGTGCTATTGCACAGTTCGCAGCTGGCGGTAAAGAAACTAAGAAGAAAGACCTTGCTGGTATCGCAATGAGCTATGGTTATGTATATGTTGCACACATCTCTATGGGTGCTGACATGAACCAGACTGTAAAAGCTATCGCAGAAGCAGAAGCTTATCCAGGACCATCATTAATCATCGCTTACGCTCCATGTATCAACCATGGTATCCGTAAAGGTATGAGCAAAGCTCAGACAGAAGAAAAACTTGCTGTAGAATCAGGCTATTGGCATAACTTCCGTTTCAATCCAGAACTCAAAGCAGCTGGAAAGAACGCGTTCAGCTTAGATAGCAAAGCTCCAACAGGTGATTACCAGGCATTCCTTAAGGGTGAAAACCGTTATGCATCACTTGCTAAGTTTAACCCAGAAAGAGCTGCTGAATTATTCGCTCAGTCTGAAGCAAACGCTAAAGAACGTTATGAACACTTAAAGAAACTTGTTACTCTTTACGCTGGTGAAGAAGCATAAAATATTTCTTGTAATTAAGTGAGATAATAATAAAAAGTCCCTTGGCAGATTTATCTGCCTAAGGGACTTTTTTATTGAGAAACAGTGCTAGTTTTTATTAAAATTTCGGTTCAAGAATTGTATCACTGATATGAAAAAGGTATAATATAAACAAATTTCAATTTATAAAAGAGAGGATACATTATGGAAAAAATTAAAAGTCTTCCTCTTACCATGCATTGGATTATTCATCTCTTTTCTTTTATAGTTGGTGCTGTTGTCGGCTTTGTGAGTAGTCAGTTCACTGTAGATGTCAACATTGGTATGATTATTGGCTTTATTCTAATAATCCAATTTATTAAAGTATATTAAGCAAATATATAATGTGCGAGAGGGGAGAATCATATGGCAATTGGATATCAGTTAAAAATTACAATTAGAGGCAGTAAACCACCAATTTGGAGACGTGTAATCGTACCAGAACATATCGCATTTTGTGATTTGGATGACATTATAGAGAAAATATTTGGCTGGACTCATGATCATTTGTATGAGTTTTTTATTAAAGACTGGGGGATGCGTATCACAGGTGCACCACTTATGGAGGAAGATGATAATGCCGAAGAGTGTATTGATTCATGGATGAAAGTAGGAAGTGAAATTTTCTATACCTATGATTTTGGTGATAATTGGGAACATCTTATCAAAATAGAGAAAATAGTAGAGTATGAGCATCGTTATCCAGTTGTATTAAAATCAAAGGGACCAAATATGATTGAAGATTGTGGTGGTATATGGGGCTTTTATGATTGTATAGAAGAGGCAGAACCTTTTGATATGGATGCTGTGAATGAAGAATTCCGTTCTTGGGTACTTCCGATTGCAGAACCACTTGAGGGATTGATGGGATTGTTTGAGGATGAAGATGATGACTTTGAGTTAGATGATTTCTTTGATTTTGAAGATGATGAGGAAGATGAGCCAGAGTGGGAAACAAATTTTAGAGCAGCAGTTAGTAGTTTTGTGCATGAGGATAATTATGTGCGTCATACATATGACGACCTGCAATCGTTAGAGGAAGTTTATGCGCAGTTTACAAAAGAAGATTTGGTAGAAATTGCGAAGGCACATGAGTTTAGAGGTTATAGTAAATTTGGCAAGCAAAGATTAATTGAATGGTTAGCAGCAAAGTTATTGGATAAAGAGTATTTTCAAGATTATATCTTACATGCAGATATAGAAGAGATTCAAGTTTTCGAGGATGCGATAGAACGAAATGGAATTTATTTGTCTGAAGAGATGCTATATCGTTCCTTGTTTTTATCGTCATATGGTGGATTTTTGCCATACTATAATTTTTACCATGTTCCAAAAGATGTGCAGGAAAAATATAAGGAATATATGACAGATGAGATAAGAGCTAAAAGGGAGATTTCGCAATATTTTTATGATGTCTGTCATTCTGCAGTATATCTGTATGGTGTAATATCGATTTCAGAATTAACAAATATTTATAATCGTTATGCAAACGTCCCAAGTTCAGAAATAGAATTGTGGGAGAGGGTGCAAAGTTTAATAAGTAGAGATGATATTTTTGCATTGAGAGATGATTATCTCATGGATGAACGTTTGATAGAAGATGGCTTGTATATGGAAGTATTGAAAATGCAGGAGAAAATAGAGCGTTACATTCCAGAAGAAAAAGAGGTGTTCTTATCTTTTGGAAGAGAAGGGGTACAAGAACCAGATAGTGATACCAAATTCTTTTTAGAATACATTATGAAAGAAGCAAATCTGGACTATTCACGTGCAATATTAGCATTCTATTTGATGCAGGAAGCCATACGTATGAACCAGGACGAAGAAGAGATGTTTGGAATTTTAGTAGATTTGGGATGTTCCTTGAATCGAAAAAAACAGTTCGATAAGGCAGAACAAATGCTTAAAAAGATTTCTAACCGAACGAGAAAATGGGATTATAATGGGCATACATGGATGGAATTGAATGCTGGAGTTGTGGAATTTTCAGTAGAAAGACGAAGAGATCCAAATTCACTTTGTCCATGTGGTTCTGGAAAGAAGTATAAGAATTGTTGTGGAAAAAAATAGCGTTGGAAATGCAATTATTTGCAAAGGTTTGTAATTTTGTTTATACTATTTGTGGAAGGATGTGAGAAGGAAATGATTGCAACACATGTAGTAAAAGATTCGTCAAAAAAAATAGTTGGTTTTATTGTAGATGAGGTTTTTTATGCAGATTATAGAATTAAAGAAAATATTGAACTTGTTGAAAATTTAAAAGTTAATGAAAACAACATAATAACAACAGATTCGAAATTGCTGGAAGTAGATTATAAAACCGCTCTAAACAAGACGAAATATGAAAGATTAGTGGCAGAAAACCCTTTTGAGAGAGAAATTCAAGACGAATTTAAAAAGTGGAAGAATGATAAACAACACAAAGTGCTGCAATTAGAAGGGGCTCGTCAGATTGGAAAAACAACAGAACTTTTAAAATTTGCATATAAGAATTATGAATATGTTATCGTTGTAGATTTGTCAAACGATATATATCGTTTTGATGATGTTGTGCTGAATGGTTGTGATTCAATTGAGATGGAGAAATATTGCAGAAGAGCTCAGTTACCTCATTTTGTAAATTCTAGTAATACGATAATTGTTATAGATGAGATACAGAACGATAGTCGTATCTATAATTCAATTCGAAAATTAAATATGGAATTAGATTGTGATATTATCGTTACAGGGAGTTATCTTGGAAGAATTGTTGGAAATCGAGATTTTTTCTTACCAGCAGGAACAGTTGCATATTCTTATATGTATACGTTATCTTTTATGGAATTTTGCAAGGTCTTCGAATGTGAGGAATTACTAAAGAAAATAGATTTATATGGAACTGACGATAAACAGGATTACGAAAGATTAGAGCAATTATATCGTATTTATATTCAAATAGGTGGATATCCAGAGGTTGTGAAAACTTTTCAAAAAACAGGAGATGTAAATATATGCTATGAGGTTATCGAAAAGCTTTTGCATACATTTAAAGAAGAGTCCAGAGTGTATTTCAAAGAATTAAGAGAAGTAGAAATATTTGAAAATGTATATCGTGAAGCATTAAAAGAAATGTGTAATCATCAATCCGCAGGTGGAAAACATGTTCTGGAAAACATTACTTCTTTAGTAAAAGAAAGTACAAAACTGATGATTAATAGAGATGAAATTGCAAAAGCAGTCGTGTGGCTCAAATATGCTGGAATTTTATCCATGTGTAATTTGGCAGTAGATGGTGATATGCGGAATATTGCAGAAAGTAGAAAGGCATATTTTTCGGACTGTGGTATTGTATCATATTTAGCTAGTAGAAGTCTTTTGGCAAATAGTTCGCTTGTTGGAATTATAACGGAAACGTTTGTTTATAATGAATTGCATAGACTTTTTAAAGTGCCATATTCCGAACTAAAAGTGTTAGAAGAAGAGGTATGTTATTCAGTTTATGGTAATTATGAATTAGATTTTATGATTGCTGATAAGAATAAAGTGATTTATGGTATAGAAGTGAAAACGAAAGAAGGGATTCCTAAGTCACTAAAGATTTATCTAGATAAAAAATTGGTGGATAAGGGGATTCTTGCAAAGCCTTCCGTAGGCGGTAGGGGCGAAATATACGATACAATTCCAATATATACGGTTGGATGTAGATTTCCATATAACTAGTTATAGATATTTAAAATAATGCAAAAAGCTATTATTGAGACAAAGACTCGATAATAGCTTTTTCTTTTTAAAAATAAAACATTTCTTCAAATGAAACATCTAATAATTCTTTTAATAGGCGTATTTCATCAGGATAGAGATGTCTTTGACCGACTTCTATTTTTGCCAAGGCGCTTCGAGTAATATCGCATTCGCGAATTTGTAGTTGCGCTGAGAGCTGTTCTTGTGTTAATTTTTTCTTTTTTCGTAAATTTCGTATATTTTTCCCAAATGCAATTTCATAATTTTGGTTCATATTTAAAGTCCTTTCATTGCGTTTATATAAGTGCAAAAACTTGACTTTATTATGAGTGAATGCTAATATAAAAATGCACCTATATAGGTGCAAAATGAAAGTAGTATATGACATGAAAAATGACAAAATTTGCAAAACAGTACATCAATACAATAAATATCCTGTAGCAAAAGAAGATATGGAAAAGCTTTTGGAGATTGCTTCGGATTATGGAAAAATACGAAATGTAGTGTACCAACGCTATGGTGGAGTAAAAGGATTAGCAAAATTATATCCTGGATTTACGATTCAAAAAGAAATGGGAAAAACAGGACTAAGAGAGCAGTTTAACATGCCATCCGTGTATTTTAATATTGCAGTTTTAGATGCAGTAGGTGATATCAAAAACCAGTGGGTTCGAACAAAAGAAAAAGTTTTAAAAAGTGTAAATAACCATACTGAATTCACGGAAGTAGAAAAACATTACTTACGTTTGGTGTTAAAGATTCCGAATATTTTTGAAGCTGTACTAAATCAAAAACCTGTGGTTGGAATTCGAGCTGATATCCAAAAGCGGTATGATGAGATAGCAGCACAGGTAGAGCCAGAAAAATTGAATAAATACCTGCGACGTGTAGTTCGAAAAAAATATAAAAGACCTTATGCAGAAAAAAATAATGTTTTTTCTCTGAGTGAGCGTGCGTATCGATATGAAAATCATGGAATTTATATTACGACGAAAGAAAGTCGGAAGCGTATTTTTATAGAATTAACAGATAGTAATACTTATGTGCGTCAGATTACACTTAAGCTCTATCCGATGGAACAAAAGGTAGAGATTCTTGTTCCTGTAGATGTGAAAGTGAAACATCATCCAGAATATGATAAAACCGTTGGTTTAGCGGTTGGTATGTATACCATGTTGGTTACGGACACAGGAAATATATATGGTGAAAAGTTAGGAGATTTGCAGATTGAATTGGCAGAATGGAGCCGTATACAAACGATTCGACGTGCTTCTAATGGCAGGAATGTTGGCAAGAAAGAGTTTGTTCGTAAAAAGCAGATATTGAAGCACCGCATAAATATGGAATTGAATCGTTTCCTTCGAAATGAACAACCACAAATTGTCTATTTGCCAAAACTACCACGAAAGACGAAGTCATATGGCGTAAAGCATATTAATCATTCTGTAAACCTATGGCAGAGAGGATATATTCGTAAACGTCTGAGGCAGAAATGTCAGGAACATTCGGTTGAGTTTGTAGAAGTGTTTGCGAAAGATATTAGTAACACATGTAGTTCCTGTGATGCAATTGGTGAAAAGAAAGAAGGCATTTTTTACTGTAAAAATTGTGGTTTCCAATTGGATGAAAAAGTAAATTCTGCCCGAAATGCATTAAAGCGTGGGCAATAGGAAATGCAAAGATATTAAAGAATGTATATAGATAAATCATTTGATTTTACTGAAAGGACTATATACAGACTCTATAAATATATAAAAACAAAACGGCATTGGAAGACATGAAAATGTGGATTGGGTATGCCAAGACCATGTGAACACAGGAAACTGTGATGTAGCAGGAGCGAAGCAGTATGACTGCATCATCGAATGAAAAGATGACCAATATACCATATTAAAAAGTGACAAAGGCTGAGTATATGAGAAAAGTAGAAAAAGAGCAGATTTTAAGAATTATCGAATTGTTGAGACAGGCTCAAGAAGAAATGCAGAAAAATATAGAAAAGCAGAATATTCAGCCAGTGATAGAGTTGTTAGCAGATTGTCAAGATGCAGTTGTAGCCGTGGGAAATAAAATAGAAAAAACAGAACAAATGCCTTGTACAGTGATTCCATTATTGGAATCGTATTGTGAAAGCTTGTATCAACTCTTTGAAAAACTAATAGCAATACAGCCTATTTTGGAAGCAGAAAAAAGTAAATATGATGTTGTAGAACATCTAATGCAATTAAAAGATTTGTTCGTACAGATAGAAAATGAAATCAAAGAAAAAATAGAAGTACGAAAGATTGCAGTATTTTTACCATACAAAGCATCTATGTGGGATTCGTTGGAAAGTGTCTGGAAAGCAGCAGATGATGATCCAAGTTGTGATGCATATGTTGTTTCGATTCCATATTTTGATCGAAATGCAGATGGCAGATTTGGAGAATTGCATGATGAAAAGGATTTGTATCCTTCCTATGTACCAGTTACATCTTATGAAGAAATAGACTTAGAAGAACTTAGACCAGATACGATTTTTATACATAATCCTTACGACGAATATAATCGTGTGACGAGTGTACATCCAGATTTTTATTCTTCAAGGTTAAAAGAGTATACGGATTCGTTAGTGTATATTCCATATTTCATACTTGGTGAGGTGGAGCCAGAGAATGAAGAAGCGGTAGAAGCTATGGCACATTTTTGCAAGACACCAGCAGTTTTGAATGCACATAAAGTCATCGTGCAATCAGAGAAAATGAAGCAGGTATATGTCAAGGTACTCACAGAATGGATGGGCGAAGATACCAGACAGCAATGGGAAGATAAAATATTAGGACTAGGTTCACCTAAGCTGGATAAGGTAGCGAATACGAAAAAAGAAGATATCGAGATTCCAGAAGATTGGCTGAGGATTATCGAAAGGTCAGACGGAAGTTGGAAGAAGATTATATTTTATAATACGAGTCTGACTACTTTTTTGAAGAATAGTGACACATATCTAGATAAGGTAGAGGATGTGTTACGAATCTTTAAAGAAAATAAAGAAGATATAGCATTGCTTTGGAGACCGCATCCACTGTTCATGCAGACCTTGGAGTCTATGAGGACAGAGTTGAAGGAGAGATATGTTCAGATTGTTCAGAAATACCAAGCAGAACAATGGGGGATATATGATGAGAGTGCAGAGTTGGATCGAGCTGTTGTGGTGAGTGATGGGTATTATGGGGATAGGAGTAGTGTTGTATGGTTGTGCCAAAAAAAGATGATGCCAATATTAATTCAAAATATGAGTGTTTTTGAAGAATAAGTATATATTTATATAGATATTACAGGATTTGGAGCGGATTAGCCTTTTGCCTTTTTCCGCTAAACATAATAGTAACAGATTTTAATGAAAGAAGATGGTATGATTGACAAAAAAACATTTCCAAGTGAAAAAGTATACGTTATGCAGTTTGCTTGAAGGACTCAGGTTATATAGGGGCTTCGCAGAATACTGCGGGGGCTTTTTATGTACAAGGATAATTTAAGGAAAAAGGATTATGGAGTTAATATTCAATGTTATAGCAATAAAAAATAATATCGGTTATGCCTCGGATTTTGAAAGAAATGGGTTGTTTGAAGTTGATATAGCAACAGGTGAATGCAAATTTGTAAAGATGTTTCCAAACGAAGAAATAATGATTACTCGATTACATGACTATGCAGAATGGATAGAGAACAGGATTTATTTTATACCGGCAGCTGGAAAACATATATCTGTTTTCAATACTGAAACAGAAGAAATTGGGACTATAGAAATACCACAGTTCTCAAAAAAGGAAAATAATAATTACAATCCAAAGTTGAAATTTATAAAAGCAATAGAGTATAACAAATATTTGTGGCTAATACCAGCAACATATCCAGGTATTTTAAGATTAAACATCGACACAAAGGAGGTCAAGTTAATAAATAGTTGGATACCGGAGAATGGTTACATGTTTAGAAGGGGTGTGCGTGCTAGGAAAAACAAGATATATGCAGCAAGTGGAATCAATAATAATGTTTTGATTTTTGATATGGATTTGGAAAGTGGTGACGTTATAAAAGTTGGTAAAACTAATAATGGAATCATGGATATGTGTGAATGTGGTGAAGATTTTATAATGGCTCCAAGAAAGAATGGTGGGGTGATTAGATGGAATCCAGAGTCAAAAATTGTGGATGAGTATGACAAATATCCAAAAGAATTTGAGGCGGGGGAAATTGTTTTTCAATATATATATGAGTTTGATTCTCAAATTATTTTAGTTCCTGCGCACGCAAGTCACGGAATTAGGTTTAAAAAAGAAAATTTATTTATAGATAATGATATTACATGGAAAAATAGTCGAGACAATAAAATCTCATTGATTTATGAGCATGAAAATAGGGTTTATTTTAGAGAGTATTTAGGAAATTCATCCATTAGATTTTTTTATATAGAAAAAAATAATAATAATTTAGCATTATGTCAGTTTAATGTCATTAATTTTGATGAAAGGTTAAAAGCTATTAAAAAATCAGCGGCTGAAAATCATGAGGTTATAGTTATAAAGGAAACTTCAGCGTTTGGGCTTAAGGAATGGATAAAATCTATTGTATAGGAGGATATCATAATGAATTATGCAGTTGTGCTTGCTGGTGGAAAAGGTCAGAGATTTGGCAATGGTAAAATTTCAAAACAGTTTGTGGAACTTACAGGAGTTCCTATGATTATATATTCTTTGCAGACTGCAGAGAAGAATAAATGTATAGATGAAGTTTGTGTTGTTGTGGCGGAAAGTGAAGAAGATAATGTAAAAAAATGGATAAAAAAATATGAGATAAGTAAAGTTAAGTATTTTGCAAGAGCTGGTAAAGAAAGACAACAGTCAGTGTTCAACGGTTTGAAAGTTCTTCCGGCAAAAGCCAGAGATACAGTTATGATAATGACTTCAGTTTGTCCTTTTGTATCTCAAAAAACAATAGACAAACATTATGAGATGATAAAGGACTATGATGCAACCATAACAGTTGTAAAGGCAACGGATGCTATTACTTTTAGTAATGATGGAAGACGAGTGAATAGAACCCTCCAAAAAAAGAAAATATATTTGCAACAGGGACCTCAGGTCTTCAGATATGGGACATTACTTCTTGGACACGAGATGTATATGGAAGATGAGGAGTATAGAAAAATGGATGTCACAGAGGACAGTGAATTAGTACTTAATATAGGGGTTGAGTGTTATATGGTTATGGGTGATCGCTTCTGTATAAAGGTAACATATCCAGAGGATTTGGCTATAGCGGAATCTCTTCATCCATTATTTATAGAGCAGGAAAAGAGGTATGAAAATGCACGGGATAATAACTGAGGATATTGAAAGGTTAACATCGGCAGAGCTGCCATATGAAAAGTTTTATGGGAAAACTGTATTAATATCTGGTGCAAATGGATATGTACCGGCATATTTTGTACATACTTTTTTGGGATTAAATGATAAAAAGCAAGCAGGGATGAAGATTATTGCTTTGTGTAGGAATATAGATAGAGCTAAGACACGTTTTAAAGATTACTTAGGCAGAGTGGACTTTGAGTTATTGATACAAGATGTGTGTGAACCAATAGAGATTGATGAAGAGATAAATATTTTTATTCATGCAGCAAGTCCAGCTGGAATAAAGAGTCGTCATGATGACCCAGTTAACACATTTCTTTCAAATGTTAAGGGGGCAGAAAATATGCTTAATTTAGCTGTAAAAAAACAGTGTGAATATTTTTTGTTCATTAGCAGTGTAGATGTGTATGGCAAAATGGATAGAAATGATAGATTGAAAGAAAGTGATTCAGGATATTTAGACCCATTAAATGTTAGAAATGCTTATTCCTGTGGAAAGAGAGCCGCGGAATCGTTATGTAAGGCATATCGGGTTAAATATAATTTACCTATATTTATAGTAAGACCATTTCAGATTATGGGACCAGGACCGGAACTTAATGATGGAAGATTGCACATAGACTTTATTGCTCAAATATTAGAAAAAAGGCAGATAGTACTTAAGAGCGATGGAACAGCTATAAGAAA
>CALAST010000026.1 GCA_937889225.1 uncultured Lachnobacterium sp.
AAAAAAGCGGGTGATGGGAATCGAACCCACGTATCCAGCTTGGAAGGCTGGTGTTCTACCATTGAACTACACCCGCATGAAAAATATTTTGTTTTAAATGCCCAGTTCCGGAATCGAACCAGAGACACGAGGATTTTCAGTCCTCTGCTCTACCAACTGAGCTAACTGGGCTTGTCTCCTAAAGACAAAATGTATTTTACACTAAAATAATTCATTTGTCAACTGAAAATTTATAGTGAAATACGGAAAATGTTGTGTTATAATAGATACGTTCATGTGTGAATAGCGATTATTACAAAAGGAAGTGTGAGTGTATGTTGGAAGTTTATGTGTTAGTGAACCGAAAAAAAAGTTTTCTTGAAAGGTGTGTATGCAGTGGTCTATTCGTGCTGGGTGCTGTATTTTTATATGCAACGCTTTTTTATTCGTTTGGGCTGATTTCATTATCCGTACTGGCGTTTATTCTGGGTTTTATATTTGCCAGAAGAAGTACAGAGTATGAATATTCTTATTTTGATGGAGATGTGCGTTTTGCGAAGGTTATCAATAAAAGCAGACGTAAAAATTTAAGGGGCTATATCATGGATAATATACTTGTGATTGCACCGGAAGGAGACAGAAGCGTATACAACTATGAAAATGATGTACAGGCAAAGAAACGAAATTTAGCGACAGGTAAAAAAGATGCAAAAGTATACGTCATGGTTGCAAAAAGAGAAAGCGGAATAGAAATTATAAGATTTGAACCGGATGAAAAATATTTAGATGCAGTTTGCATGAAATACCCACAAAAAGTAATCAGATAGCGGAGAGACAAATGTTAGAATTAAAGAATATTTGCTACGAGGTAGCAGGCGATAGTGATAAGAAAGAAATATTAAAAAATGTAAATTTAACGATTGATGAGCATTTTGTGGCAATTACCGGACCAAACGGCGGCGGTAAATCCACATTGGCAAAAATGATTGCGGGCATTATTCAGCCGACCAGCGGACAGATTTTGCTGGATGGAGAAGATATTACCAATTTAAGCATTACTGAAAGAGCCAATAAAGGCATTAGCTTTGCATTTCAGCAACCGGTGCATTTTAAAGGGCTTACGGTAAAAGATTTGATTTCTTTAGCAGCCGGAAAAACAATGAGTGTTACGGAAATCTGCAACATTTTATCAGAGGTAGGGCTTTGTGCAAGAGATTATATTAACCGTGAATTAAACGGAAGCCTTTCCGGTGGCGAATTAAAAAGAATTGAGATTGCCATGATTTTAGCAAGAGGAACAAAACTTTCTATTTTTGATGAGCCGGAAGCAGGGATTGACCTTTGGAGCTTCAATAGCTTAATTCGTGTTTTTGAGAAAATGAGAGATGAAATCAATGGAACGATTCTGATTATTTCCCATCAGGAACGAATTTTAAATATTGCAGACAAGATTATTGTAATTGCAAATGGTGAAGTGGAAAAAATAGGCAGTAAGGATGAAATTCTGCCGGCACTATTATATACGAGCTCCTCTTGTCAGACATTAGCAGACAAGCAGTAGGCAGAAAGCAGGATAATATGGACGTAATTCAGAAAAATTTATTAGCACAGGTAGCAGACCTTCATAAAGTACCGGAAGGGGCATATAATATTCGTGCCAATGGCAAAACCGATAGTCGTAATACTACCGCAAATATTGATATCGTAGAAAAAGAAGATAAATCCGGTATTGATATTATTATTAAGCCGGGAACCGTAAACGAAAGTGTTCACATTCCGGTACTTTTGAGTCAAAGTGGCATTCAGGAAGTTGTGTATAATGATTTTCATATTGGGGAGGGTGCAGATGTAACGATTGTTGCAGGATGCGGCATTCACAATTGTGGAACGGATACTTCCAAACATGATGGTATTCATACGTTTTATCTTGGCAAAAATGCAAAGGTGCGTTATGTAGAACGCCATTATGGAGAAGGCGATGGAAATGGAGAAAATATTATGAATCCGGAAACCATCGTTCATTTAGACGAAGGTGCAGTTCTCGAAATGGAAACAACGCAGATTAAAGGAATTGATTCCACAAATCGTATTACACGTGGGGATTTGGCAAAAGGAGCTGTTTTAGAAGTCTCTGAGAAAATTATGACACATGGAAAACAATTTGCAAGAACCGATTTCTCTGTAGATTTAAATGGGGATGGATGTAGTGCAAATGTAATTTCCCGTTCTGTAGCAAGAGATTATTCCAGACAGGAATTCTATTCCAATATTAATGGAAATTGTGCATGTACAGGTCATAGTGAATGTGATGCTATTATTATGGATGAGGCGATTGTTTCCGCAAGCCCGCAGCTTACCGCGGCAAATATTGATGCAAGTCTTATTCATGAAGCGGCGATTGGAAAAATCGCAGGAGAGCAGTTGATTAAATTAATGACATTAGGACTTACCGAACAGGAAGCAGAAGAACAGATTATCAATGGATTCTTAAAATAAACGAGTTCGTTATAAGTAAGGAGCTAAGCGGATTGTAAATATCCGCTTAGTATGTAAATTTACAGAAAAAATAAGTACTGCTAATTTTATTCTTCTTCTGTATCGAAGAATCGCATTTTCGAAGAGTCATCTGTTTTTTGTGTATTATAGCCATGTACATTTTTGTTAATGAGTTTCAAACATTTTTGACATAGCGTTCCAAAAGAAACAGGTGCACCGCAATGTTGGCATTGCACTCTGCCGAAAGTAGCAGATTTATCATCATTTTCTTTGTATTCAATACGTCCTTCTTTAATCCAGTTTTTTACGCGACGCAGAGGAATATTAAAATATTCAGCAACTTGATGTTCATTAACATCATTGCTTCTGATAAACTCTTTTACGTCATTAAAGAGGTTGTTTTCCAGACATCCCGGACAAATATTGTACTGGTATGTTTGGGGAAGAGGTTTTTGGCAAACACTGCATTGTTTATACGAAGTGAAATCCTTATAATTGTTCATAAATAAAATCCTTTCGTTTACGTTTTTGATTTGGTTGAAGTATAAAAGATGAAAAAAGGTTTGTAATATTAGTACATATAAAATTATAATATCATACTTTGTTATTTTTTTAAATAGGAGAAAGCTATGTTGGAGTTACAAAAACGGTCAATCGCGGTATTTGATTCAGGTGTTGGCGGTGTTAGTGTATTAAGGGAATTAGTAAAAATCATGCCAAATGAAAATTATATTTATTTTGGGGATTCAAAGAATGCACCTTATGGCATGAAAACAAAAGAAGAAGTATTAGAATTAACTTTAAGCTGTGCGAAAAAACTTTTTGAAGGCAATTTGGAAAGCGCACGTGATAATGGTGCAAAAGGGCTGGTAGTGGCATGCAATACTGCCACAAGTGCGGCAGTACGTGAGTTGCGGCAGATTTATCCGAATATTCCGATTGTAGGAATTGAGCCGGCAGTAAAACCTGCTGTTACATATAAACCGGGCGGTCAAGTGCTTGTTATGGCAACACCTATGACAATTCGGGAAGAAAAATTCAGAACCTTAATGGGACGTTACAGTAAGCAGGCAAAAATCATACCGCTTCCTTGTCCGGGACTTATGGATTTTGTGGAGCGAGGCGATTTGTATAGTGAGGATTTTCGGAAATATCTCGAAGAACTGCTATATGAGTATCGAACTAATAAAATAGATGCAGCCGTTTTGGGATGTACGCATTATCCGTTTGCGAAAGAGCTGATTCAAGAAATTTTAGGGGAAGATGTCATGGTATTTGATGGTGGCGAAGGAACGGCAAGAGAGATGAAACGCCGTCTCACAGAGGCAGACTTGTTAAACCCGGCAAAAGAAAATGGTAAAATTATTTTTGAAAATAGTTTAGAGAATAATGCAGAAAAGATTGATTTGTGCCGTAGGCTGTTGGAATTATAGGATAAAAAGGAGATTATTCGACAATTTTTGATGTAATTATAAATAGTTTATAAAATTTTTAAGCATAAATTTATAAAGGTTTTCGAAAACGGACACATTCATGTCATATTTTTTGCATATACTAGTCATTGTCAAAGGAAGTCATTCCTTTGAAACATTCCCTTTTTATTAATAAACATTTTCATAACTAAACTCCTCGAAAACAGGGTGCCTTTTGGCACCCTGTTTTCATGTTTGAAAAGGAAGTTGCAAAAGCAAATTTTAGAGTGGATTAAAAAAATGAGATGTGATAAAATAGTGGGGCGATTCCTAATTTCGACCGAATCAAGCTACCATAGTAGCTATTCGGGTAGAGCCATAGCGAATGTACATAAAAGTATGAAGTAACAGGGATTGGGATACAAAATATAGATTTAGAGAAAAGATAAGAAAGTGAGAAAAACAATGAATTTACCAAAAGATCCGGTTATGCTGCTTAGCGTAGTAAATACACAGTTGCGAGATATTTATCCAAATTTAGAAGAGTTAGTAAAAGCTCACATGATTTCGGAGGAAGAACTCATAAATAAATTAAAAGTTATTAATTATGAATATAATAGTGAAAGAAATCAGTTTGTGTAGTATTTGTGGATATTATGAGAAGATGTCATTGAAAGGATGCTGTGTTTGATAAAGATAAAGGAGGGTATTCATGCAAACAAGTTGTGATTTTTGTGCCTATAATGAATATGATGAAGAAGATGAATGTTATTATTGTTCCGTAAATATGGATGAAGATGATATGGCACGTTTTATTCAAAGCAGTTATAAATACTGTCCATATTATAAATCCGGAGATGAATATCAGGTGGTACGGCATCAGATGTAAAATATTTTGTATAAAATATGCCGATTTATGAGGGGGATAACCTATACAGATAAATGCAAAGAACTTAGAGGTTTAGTAAAGTTTAGGAAAAGTTAATAGGATAAATGTTGATTTATACGAGTTCTTTCTATATAATAGGAGTATTGTGAAATAGAATTTATATAATTCAACCGAAACTGCGAAAGTGGTTATAAATTTGGTTAGAAGTATAGCAAAGCAGATTGCGAATATCCGCTAGAGTGGGTTTTCGCTCGTTATATTTTTATGTCAGATGCTAGTGCTATACTGGTACTGATATGTAGAATATAAGAAAATAGAAAGACGGAGGAACTATGGATAACCATAACAACGAATTTAACGAATATAACAACAACGAATACAACAACCCCGGTTCGGGAAATAATGGCGGTGGAAACCGAAATGGAAATAATGGCAATAATGGAAACAATGGTCCCGGCAGAAAGAATAATGGGCAGACAATTCTTGTCTTTATTATGTTTACTTTAATTGCCATGCTTGTTATGTCACTTTTCAGCAGTCATTTTAATCAGATGAGTTCAAAGGAAACAACCTATACGGAATTTATTACCCAGTTAGAAGCCGGGAATGTAAAGTCAGTTGAATTTGATTCTTACGAAATTGACTATACACTTGTAAACGATGAGAGCAATTATGATATTACGTATTACACAGGGTATATTGATGATGAGGGGCTTATCGAAGAATTGAAGACGATGAAAACCTCAGAGGGAGAAAAGGTTCAGATTAAGTCGAAAGTTCCGGATGATACATCTACGATTGTGTTAAATATTTTAAGCCTTGTACTTCCATTGGTAGGATTTTGGATTGTATTAGGATTTATTATGCGTCGTATGGGCGGTGGAGCGATGGGTGTAGGAAAGTCCACAGCCAAAGTTTATGTAGAGAAAAAGACCGGAGTAACATTTAAGGATGTAGCAGGACAGGATGAGGCAAAAGAATCCTTGCAGGAAATGGTGGACTTTTTGCACAACCCGGATAAATATAAGGATATTGGGGCAAAATTACCAAAAGGTGCTTTGTTGGTAGGACCTCCGGGAACGGGTAAAACTTTATTGGCAAAAGCTGTAGCCGGTGAAGCGGGCGTACCATTCTTCTCACTTGCAGGTTCTGACTTTGTAGAAATGTTTGTTGGTGTAGGTGCTTCCCGTGTAAGAGATTTGTTTAAGGAAGCTCAGAAAATGGCACCATGTATTATCTTTATTGACGAAATTGATGCCATTGGTAAAAGCCGTGACAGTCATTATGGAGGTGGCAATGATGAGCGTGAGCAGACATTAAATCAGCTCCTTGCGGAAATGGATGGTTTTGACACTTCTAAGGGAATTCTTATCTTAGCAGCAACAAACAGACCGGAAGTATTGGATAAGGCATTGCTTCGTCCGGGACGTTTTGACAGACGTGTCATTGTTGATAAACCGGATTTAAAAGGCCGTTTAGAAACGTTAAAAGTACATTCCAAAGACGTGCTTATGGATGAGACTGTTGATTTGGACGCACTTGCTCTTGCAACAGCAGGTTTGGTAGGTTCAGACCTTGCAAATATGATTAATGAAGCTGCAATTTTAGCTGTAAAAGCCGGCAGAAAATGCGTAAATCAGGCAGATTTGTTTGAAGCATTTGAGCTTGTTGCGGTAGGCGGCAAAGAAAAGAAAGACCGCATTATGAGTGAAAAAGAGCGTAAGATTGTTTCTTACCACGAAGTTGGTCATGCACTTGTATCAGCATTGCAGAAAAATAGCGAGCCGGTACAAAAGATTACGATTGTACCTCGTACAATGGGTGCATTAGGTTACACGCTTCAGACACCGGAAGAAGAAAAATATCTGGAAACAAAAGATGAGTTGATTGCAAAGATTACCACCTTTATGGCTGGTCGAGCTGCGGAAATGCTGCAATTTAACTCTGCAACCAGCGGTGCGGCAAATGATATTGAAAATGCAACAAAAATTGCCCGTGCCATGATTACGATGTATGGTATGTCTGATAAGTTTGGTATGATGTGCCTTGCAACTGTGGAACACCAGTATTTGGATGGCAGAGCCGGACTTATCTGTGGCGAAGAAACTGCCGGACAGATTGATACGGAAGTATTATCTGTCATTAATAATTGCTATAGTGAAGCATATCGTATGTTGGAAGAAAACAAAGATATCTTAGACCATATTTCCGAATATCTCTTTGAAAAGGAAACCATTACCGGTAAGGAATTTATGAGTATTTTCCGTAAAATGAAAGGGCTTCCGGAAGAAAATGGAAAGACGGAATCTATTGAAATAGTATTAGACGAAACAAAATGTAATAAAGTAGAATTAGATGAAGTGAAGATAGATGAAGGAAAAACCGGAAATTCAGAATATAAGGAAGTAGATACAGAAAATATAAGTTCTGAAAAGAAGGCATCTATTTTTACAGAAGTATAATTGAAACCGAAACTGTGACGGAAGTTATTCGGTTATGAGCAAGTAGCAAAGCGGATTGCGAATATCCGCCTGATGTGCTTATTTTGATAGTAAATATGAAATTTAAGAGGATTCATAAGCATGTTTAACATACAAGATGAATTAAAAAAACTCCCGGATTTACCGGGAGTTTATATTATGCATGATAAATCGGATGCGATTATCTATATTGGAAAGGCAATCAGCCTGCGGAAGCGTGTTCGCCAATATTTTCAACCCAGCCATAATGAGGGCATTAAGAAAAAACAGATGGTGGAACATATTGCACGTTTTGAATATATTATTACGGATTCGGAACTGGAAGCATTGGTTTTGGAATGTAATCTGATTAAGGAACATTGTCCGAAATACAATACCATGCTGCGGGATGATAAAACATATCCTTATATTCGCGTCTCTATGGGAGAAATGTATCCAAGAGTGCTTTTGGCAAGGGAAATGAAAAAAGACAAGTCACGTTATTTTGGACCATATACAAGTGGCGGTGCAGTAAAAGACACAATAGATTTAATTAATAAAATATATCGTCTTCGTACATGTAATCGAAATCTTCCAAAGGATATCGGGGCAGAACGCCCGTGTTTAAATTATCATATTCATCAATGTGATGCACCTTGTCAGGCTTCTATCAGCAAAGAAGAATATGCCTTGAAAATTCAGAAAGTGTTGGAATTTTTAGGGGGAAATTATGCTCCTGTTATGAAAGAATTGGAAGAAAAAATGCAGGCAGCCTCTGAAGAAATGGAATTTGAAAAGGCAATCGAATATCGTGATTTATTAAATAGTGTAAAACAAATTTCACAAAAACAAAAGATTACAAATACAGATGGGGAAGACAAAGATATCATTGCGATAGCGGCAGATGATGTGGATGCAGTTGTGCAGGTGTTTTTTGTGCGTGCAGGAAAAATCATTGGACGAGACCATTTTCATGTGCGTGTTGGAACAGATGAGACACGCAGTCATATTTTGGAGACGTTTATCAAGCAGTTTTATTCCGGAACGCCATTTATTCCAAGAGAAATTATTTTGCAGGACAAAATAGAGGAATCGGCTATTTTAGAAGAATGGCTGACAAAAAAGCGAGGTCATAAAGTGACGATTCATACCCCACAAAAAGGTATGAAAGAAAAATTAGTCGATTTGGCAGCAAGGAATGCACAAATGGTTTTAAGTCAAGATAAAGAGAAAATAAAACGAGAAGAAGGACGTACGATAGGTGCGGTAAAGGAAATTGAAAATCTACTGGGAATAAAGGGGCTAAATCGAATGGAAGCATTCGATATTTCAAATACTAATGGTTTTGAATCCGTAGGTTCGATGGTTGTTTATGAAAAAGGAAAGCCAAAACGAAGCGATTACCGTAAGTTTAAACTTCGCACCGTTACAGGACCGGATGATTATGCATCCATGCATGAAGTGCTGACAAGGCGTTTTTTGCATGGCATGGAAGAAAAAGAACAGCTAAAGGAAAAAAAATTAACAGAGGAATATGGCAGCTTTAACCGTTTTCCGGATGTGATTATGATGGATGGCGGAAAAGGACAGGTAAATATCTGTTTGCAGGTTTTAGGGGAGTTAGGACTAAAGATTCCGGTTTGCGGAATGGTAAAAGATGACAATCACAGAACCAGAGGTCTTTATTTTAATAATGAAGAAATCCCAATAGACCGTCAAAGTGAAGGGTTTAAGCTTATTACGCGTATTCAAGATGAAGCACATCGTTTTGCGATTGAATATCACAGAAGTTTGAGAAGCAAAGGACAAGTGAAATCCGTATTAGATGATATTGAAGGCGTTGGTCCGACAAGAAGAAAAGCATTAATGCGACGTTTTCAATCGTTGGAAAATATTAAAAATGCAAGCGTGGAAGAGTTGGCACAAACCGACTCCATGAATCAGGCTGTGGCGGAGGCGGTGTATCGTTTTTTTCATTAAGTTAAATTCCGTTGAAGTTAAAAGGCTTGTGTGGTACACTAAAACAGACAAGTAAAATAGAGTTATTGCTTATCTGAGAAGGAGAAATGACATTAGCAGATAGCAAAATAAAAATAAACAATATTTTTAATAAGAGAAGGGATGGGGTTATGAGCAAAGATGGTGTTAGTGTTTCAAAGATTGTAGAGCTTTTAGATTTAAAAGTATTTACACATGATATTAATTTAAAAAGGCGGAAAATCGCAAAGGCGGATATTAACCGTCCGGCATTGCAGTTAACCGGTTTTTTCAAATCATTCAGTAATCGCCGTGTGCAGGTTATTGGCAATGTAGAATATTACTATATAGAGGAATTGGAACCGGAAGTAAAAAAGAAGCGTTTTGAGGAATTTTTAAGTTATGATATTCCATGTGTTATTTTTTGCAGGGACCACAGACCATTTCCGGAATTTTTAGAAATTGCAGAACAAAATGGGATTCCAATTCTTGGAACAAGCCGTTCTACCTCTGAGTTTACGGCAGAGTTGATTTATGTACTGGGCGAGCAGCTTGCACCAAGGATTACGATTCATGGTGTATTAGTGGATATCTATGGTGAAGGTGTGTTGATTACCGGTGAAAGCGGCATTGGAAAGAGTGAAGCGGCATTGGAGCTGATTCGAAGAGGACATCGTTTGATTTCAGATGATGTAGTAGAAATCAGTAAGATTAATGAACATACGTTGATTGGTACAGCACCGGATATTACGCGTCATTTCATTGAAATTCGCGGCATTGGCATTGTAGATATCAAAACGCTTTACGGGGTAGAGTGTGTAAAGGAAAAACAGGAAATTAATCTGGTTATTCAGCTTGCGGAATGGAAAAAGGATGCGGAATATGACCGTATGGGCTTGGAAGAAGAATATGTGGAATATCTTGGCAATAAGGTAGTGTGCCATTCCCTTCCAATTCGTCCGGGGCGAAACTTAGCAGTAATCTGTGAAGCAGCAGCCGTAAATCACAGACAAAAGAAAATGGGCTATAATGCAGCACAGGAATTGTATCGCCGTGTGCAGGAGAATCTTATCAGAGGTCGCACGGAAGAAGATGATATGGATTAATGTGCAGCGTATAGTGTTCAAAATAAATAAATTGAAAAATGGAAGTAAGAGAGGTTTTAACAAATGGAAAAGAAAAATATTTGGGCAAAATATCCGGCAGGAGAAAAAAGAGATGCATTATTTGCATTTGCAGAAGATTATCGTAAATTCATCAGCGATTGCAAAACAGAACGTGAATGTGCAGTAGAGTTGTATAAGCAGGCAAAAGAAGCCGGTTTTGCAGATTTGGATGAACTGATTTCTTCTAAGACAGCATTAAAAGCCGGAGATAAAGTTGTGGCAAATTATATGGATAAATCATTGGCATTATTTGTGCTTGGTGAAAAAGATTTAGAAGCAGGTATGAATATCTTAGGAGCACATATTGATTCTCCACGTATCGACTTAAAACAAGTGCCATTATTTGAAGATACGGAAATGGCAATGCTCGATACACATTATTATGGTGGAATCAAAAAATATCAATGGGTAGCACTTCCACTTGCTTTGCATGGCGTTGTGTGTAAAAAAGATGGTACAACCGTAAATGTAAACATTGGCGATAAAGCAGGTGACCCGGTATTTGGCATTAGTGATTTATTGATTCATCTTTCTGCTGACCAAATGACAAAAACGGCATCAAAAGTGATTGAAGGCGAAAATTTAGACGTTTTAATTGGAAGTATGCCACTTGATACGGAAGATAAGGATGTAAAAGATAAAGTAAAAGCAAATGTATTAAATATTTTAAAAGAAACCTATGATATTGAGGAAGACGATTTCCTTTCTGCTGAAATTGAAGTAGTACCGGCAGGAGAAGCAAGGGATTATGGTTTTGACAGAAGCATGATTATGGGCTATGGACATGATGATAGAGTATGTGCATATCCATCTTACAGAGCCATGTTAGAAGTAGAGGTACCGGAATATACAAGCGTATGTCTTTTAGTAGATAAAGAAGAAGTTGGAAGCATTGGTGCAAGCGGCATGCAGTCTAAATTCTTTGAAAATTGCGTAGCAGAAGTGATGAATTTGGCAGGAACATATTCCGAACTTGCAGTACGTCGTGCATTAAAGAATTCAAAAGTACTTTCTTCTGACGTATCTGCAGCATTTGACCCAAATTTCCCATCTGTAATGGAAAAGAAAAATTCCGCATACTTTGGAAAAGGATTGGTATTTAATAAATATACAGGTTCCAGAGGAAAAGGCGGTTCAAACGATGCAAATCCGGAATATATTGCAGCACTTCGCAATATTATGGATAAAAACGAGGTTGCATTCCAAACAGCAGAACTTGGCAAAGTAGACCAGGGAGGCGGCGGAACAATCGCTTACATTCTTGCAAACTATGGAATGAGCGTAATTGACAGCGGCGTAGCAGTATTAAATATGCATGCACCATGGGAAATTATCAGCAAAGCAGACCTTTATGAAGCGTTTAGAGGTTATGTAGCATTCTTAAAAGAGGCATAAGATTTATGTTCGGTTATGAGCAAGTAGCGAATGCGGATTGCGAATATCCGCTTGACATCTTTAAAGGATGAAGTGTGGTTAGGTAAGGTTAGAGTATATAAAAAGGATAGATATATGAAGGAAGAATTTTTTTTAAAATTAAAAAGGATTATTCCCGAAGAAGAAATTCTTCTGGATGAGCCGATGAAAAAACATACAACATTCCGCATTGGAGGAAATGCGGATATGTTTGTATCACCAAAGCTGTCACAGATACCGCAGGTTATGGCATTGGCAAAAGAATATGACATACCTGTTACGGTTATTGGAAATGGAAGCAATTTGTTAGTAGGAGACAAAGGGATTCGAGGACTTGTTGTTTGTCTTTCCAAACCGGCAGAGGAAATTACGGTAAATGAAACACAGATGACAATCGGTGCGGGAACACTTTTATCGAAAGCTGCATCAGAAGCCGCATCCAGAGGTCTTTCCGGTTTAGAGTTTGCCGCAGGAATTCCGGGCACGCTTGGTGGTGCAATGGTTATGAATGCAGGAGCTTATGGTGGGGAAATGAAGGATGTTACGGTAAGTGCAACTGTTTTGACACCCGAAGGAGAAATTTTGGAACTGGATGTAACAGAATTAGACCTTTCCTACCGTCATAGCTGTATTCCGCAAAAGGGTTATATTGTGCTTTCGGTTACTGTTTCATTAATCCCAAAGGAAGAAAGCGAAATCCGTGCCGAAATGGATGATTACAAAAACAGACGTATTGAGAAACAACCATTGGAATATCCAAGTGCAGGAAGTACCTTTAAACGTCCGGAAGGCTATTTTGCAGGAAAACTGATACAGGATGCCAATTTAAAAGGTTATACCGTAGGTGGTGCACAAATTTCCGAGAAACATAGCGGATTTGTTATCAATATTGGAAATGCAACTGCAAAGGATGTTTTAAATTTGATTCAAGATGTACAAAATAAAGTAGAGGAACAGTTTCAAGTAACATTAGAGCCGGAAGTGAAAATGATAGGAGACTTTGCATGAGACTTGTAATCGTAACCGGAATGTCCGGTGCAGGAAAAAGTACCGCAATGAAAATGATGGAAGACATGGGATATTTCTGTGTTGATAATCTTCCAATACCGTTATTTAGCAAATTTATGGACTTTGCCAAAGAAGTACACACTTCCATAAATATGATAGCATTGGGGATTGATGTGCGAAGCGGTAGTGACTTTGAGGAATTACGTATAGCGTTAGACCATATGGAAAAGCAGAAAATGAATTTTGAAATTCTGTTTCTGGATGCAGATGATGAAGTATTGGTAAAACGTTATAAAGAAACACGCAGAATTCATCCGTTGGCCAAAAAGGAACGTATTGAAAAAGGTCTGGAACGGGAACGTAAAAAAATTGACTTTTTAAAGAAACGTGCAGATTATATTTTGGATACCAGTACGCTTTTGACAAGGGAGTTAAAAGCAGAGTTAGAGCGTATTTTTATTAAAAATAAAGAATTCAAAAGTCTGTTTATTACTATTTTGTCATTTGGATTTAAATATGGTATACCATCCGATTCTGATTTGGTGATGGATGTGCGTTTTCTTCCAAATCCATATTACTATCCGGAACTTCGCCCCAAAACGGGAAATGATAAAGAAATCCAAGACTTTGTAATGAATTGTGCAGAAGCAGGTGTGTTTATTGAAAAATTGGAAGATTTGGTAAAATTTTTGATTCCAAATTATATATCTGAAGGAAAAACACAGCTGGTTATTTCGATAGGATGTACTGGTGGAAAACATCGTTCGGTAACGCTTGCAAATGCACTTTATAAATGCTTAGAAGGCGGAGAAGAATACGGTCTTAAAATTGAACATAGAGACATAACCAAAGATGCATTAAGAGGAAAATAGGATGTCATTTTCAAGTGATGTAAAGGCTGAGCTTGCCAGACATTGCAGTAAAAAAAGGCATTGTCTGATAGCAGAGCTTGCAGCAATGATTATGTTTGAAGGCAGAATAAATATGCAGCCGTTAGAATTGACATTTGGTTCTGAAAATCCAATGCTTTTGGGGAAATATGCCATTCTTATGAAACGGGCATTTCATATTGATATTTCAAAGCCGCTTTCCGAAGAAGATTGCAAAAAGATTATTGAAGCCATTCAAGGTCTTTATTTGGATAAAATGTGCTGCAAACGAGCATTTCTTCGTGGGGCATTTATGGCAACGGGTTCTATGAGCGACCCAAATAAGTCCTATCATTTTGAAATTGTGTGTAAAACCATTGAGCAGGCAGAGCGTCTTCAAGAGTTAATGCAAGAGTTTGAAACAGATGCCAAGATTGTAGAGCGAAAAAATCATCAAGTTGTATATCTAAAAGAAGGTTCTCAAATTGTGGATATGCTAAATGTAATGGAGGCATATGTTTCTTTGATGAATCTGGAGAATGTGCGCATCATAAAGGAAGTGCGCAATTCCGTAAATCGAAAAGTAAATTGTGAAACTGCAAATATTAATAAAACAGTAAATGCAGCGGTAAAACAGATTGCAGACATTGAGTTAATACGAGATACGGTGGGACTTGATAAATTACCAAAGCCGCTTCAGGAGATTGCAGCAGTTCGTTTGGAACATCCGGAAGCACCACTGAAAGAACTTGGAAATTATTTAAATCCTCCTGTAGGAAAATCGGGAATTAATCATAGGCTTCGGAAAATTGCAGCATTTGCAGAGGAGCTTGGGAAGCAGACACAAAAACCATAATAGTATCAAATAGTACGAGGTAAGAAATTGGAAATGAGTACACAAAATCTTTTATTTATTTTTAATCCAAAATCAGGAAAAGGGTTGATTAAGAATCATTTAGTGGATATTGTTGATGTTATGGTAAAGGCAGGGTTCGAAGTAACTGTCTATCCTACACAGGAACGTGGCGATGCAACCAGAAAAGTTGTTGCGGATGGGGCAAAGTATGAGCGTATTGTTTGCAGCGGTGGAGATGGCACATTAGATGAAGTTGTTACAGGATTTCGTGAAGCAAAGCTGAATTTGCCATTAGGCTATATTCCGACCGGAAGCACGAATGATTTTGCTCGTTCCTTAAATATCAGCAGCGATATGGTAAAAGCTGCAAAAGTAGCAGTTGGTGAACATACTTTCCAATGTGATGTAGGAAAATTTAATGGAGACACGTTTGTATATATTGCGGCATTTGGCATTTTTACAGACCTTTCTTATGAAACGCCACAGTCGTTAAAAAATATTTTAGGGCATATGGCATATGTGCTTTCTGCTGCAAAAAGTCTTCTTTCCATTCCAAACTACCAGATGGTTGTAGATGTGGATGGAGAAATTATAGAAGATAAATTTATTTATGGTATGGTAACAAACTCATTATCTGTAGCAGGTTTTTCCGGTCTCACGGGTCACGATGTACAGTTTGATGATGGCGAATTTGAAGTGACTTTAATTAAGACACCAAAAAGCGTAGAAGATTTAAATGAAATTGTGTTGTATTTTACAAATCTTACAACTACTTCACCAATGATTTATACGTATAAGGCCAAAAAAGTAAAGATTATTTCAGAAAAAGAAGTACCATGGACCTTAGATGGGGAATTTGGTGGTAATCATACCTTAGTGGCGATTGAAAACAGACCCAAGAAGATTAATTTATTGATTGAGTAGTTTTTTGTATATGTACAAAAAATAAGAGAAAAGGTACAATTGTTGGTTTATATTTTTTATATTCATTCTAACTATAATTTACGAAATAAGGCGATAGGGGCTTTCTTTTTTTTCGAAAATGTAATATAATTATTATATCTTATAAAGTTGAGGAGGAAAATTATGTTAGTTTCAGCAAAAGAAATGCTTGACAAAGCAAAAGCAGGCCACTATGCAGTAGGTCAGTTTAACATTAACAACTTAGAATGGACAAAATCCATCCTTTTAACAGCACAGGAATTACAGTCACCGGTTATCTTAGGTGTATCTGAAGGTGCTGGAAAGTACATGGCAGGATTTAAGACTGTTGCAGCTATGGTAAAAGCTATGGATGAATCCTTAGGAATCACAGTTCCGGTTGCATTACACTTAGACCACGGCTCATATGATGGATGCTACAAATGTATCGAAGCAGGATTCACATCTATCATGTTCGATGGTTCTCATTACCCAATCGAAGAAAACGTTGCTAAAACAAAAGAATTAGTAGCAGTAGCTCATCACCTTGGATTATCTATCGAAGCAGAAGTTGGTTCTATCGGTGGAGAAGAAGACGGTGTTGTTGGTGCTGGTGAATGTGCAGATCCGGATGAATGTAAAGCAATCGCTGATTTAGGCGTAGACATGCTTGCAGCTGGTATCGGTAACATCCATGGAAAATATCCTGCAAACTGGGCTGGACTTAGCTTCGAAACATTAGATGCTATTCAGGCTAAAACAGGCGATATGCCATTAGTTCTTCACGGTGGTACAGGTATCCCGGAAGATATGATTAAAAAAGCAATTGACCTTGGTGTTGCTAAAATCAACGTTAACACAGAATGTCAGTTATCTTTCGCAGCAGCTACTCGTGCATACGTAGAAGCAGGCAAAGACTTAGAAGGAAAAGGCTTTGACCCACGTAAATTATTAGCACCTGGTGCAGAAGCTATCAAAGCTACTGTAAAAGAAAAAATGGAATTATTTGGTTCTGTTGGAAAAGCAAACGCATAATTTACATATTACAGACAATAAAGACTGCCGTATTTTTGCGGCAGTCTTATTTTGAGAAGAAGTGGGATTTTTGAATTCCACTTCTTTTTATGTTAGATGAGCAAGTCATAAAACGGTTGCCCATATCTGCTTGACTATATAGATTGTCATGATATGAGAAACCTATAATCTTTTTCTTTACTAATGGAAGAAAATAGAGTATATTATTTTAAGTGAAATTATAAGTATATAGACTGTTTTTTGACATATATATTAGAAAAACTTATATATAAACAAAGAGGTAAAAAAGTTACTTATTATTTATGAAATAAGCAAATCAAGTTGTAATTAAGAGTAGATATTATGGTTTATGATATGTTGTGAGAGAAATTGTCATATATATCTTTATGTACATAATAAAAAGGAATATTTATAGTAGTCAACAGGAGGAACTTTATGAGTGAAATAAAAAAATATAATGTAGCAGAAATATTTGGAGAAAATGTGTTTAACGACTCTGTTATGCAGGCGAGACTTCCGAAAAAGGTATACCACAAACTTCACCAGGTAATTGAGGCAGGAGGAGAGCTTGATATTGAAACTGCGGATGTCATTGCTCACGAAATGAAAGAATGGGCGATTGAAAAAGGTGCAACGCATTATACCCATTGGTTTCAGCCGCTTACAGGTGTAACAGCAGAAAAACATGACTCTTTTATTTCTTCCCCAATGGAAAATGGAAAAGTATTGATGAGTTTTTCAGGAAAAGAATTAATTAAGGGCGAGTCAGATGCATCTTCTTTCCCGTCAGGAGGGCTTCGTGCTACATTTGAAGCAAGAGGCTATACTGCATGGGATTGTACTTCACCGGCATTTGTACGTCAGGATGCGGGCGGAGCAACACTTTGTATTCCAACAGCGTTTTGTTCTTATACAGGAGAAGCCTTAGACCAAAAAACACCGCTTCTTCGTTCTATGGAAGCTATTAATGAACAGTCGTTACGACTTCTTCGTTTATTTGGCAATACGACATCCAAAAAAGTAACACCTTCCGTTGGACCGGAACAGGAATATTTCCTTGTTGATAGAGAAAAGTATTTAAAGAGAAAAGATTTGGTATTTACCGGCAGAACCCTTTTTGGTGCAATGCCACCAAAAGGACAGGAAATGGATGACCATTATTTTGGTTCTATTCGTGACCGTATCGCATCTTATATGAAAGATGTGGATGTAGAATTGTGGAAATTGGGCGTAACAGCAAAAACAGAGCACAATGAAGCAGCTCCGGCACAGCATGAGTTAGCCCCGATTTATGCAGAATGTAATGTAGCGGTTGACCATAATCAGCTTGTAATGGAAATGTTAAAGAAAGTTGCAGGTCGTCATGGATTGCAATGTCTGCTTCACGAAAAGCCATTTGCGGGCGTAAATGGTTCAGGTAAGCACAATAACTGGTCTTTGACAACAGATGATGGAATTAACTTGTTAAACCCTGGTAAAAAGCCGCATGAAAATACACAGTTTCTGTTGGTTTTGGCTTGTATTTTAAAAGCCGTAGATAAGCATGCAGGACTGCTTCGAGCATCTGCGGCAGATGTTGGAAATGACCATCGTCTTGGGGCAAATGAAGCACCACCGGCGATTATTTCCGTGTATTTAGGAGAGCAATTAGAAGATGTATTGGCACAGTATATTGCCACAGGTACTGCAACGCATAGTATCAAAGGAAAACGCCTTTCTACAGGGGTAAAGACATTGCCGGATTTCCGTAAGGATGCGGCAGACCGAAATCGTACTTCACCATTTGCGTTTACCGGAAATAAATTTGAATTTCGTATGGTAGGTTCGCAGGATTCTGTAGCACAGTCCAATGTTGTTTTGAATACCATTGTAGCCGAAGCTTTTTCCGAAGCATGTGAAGTATTGGAACAGGCAGACGATTTTGAAACAGCTGTGCAAAACCTTATCAAGGAATATGCAGCTGAACATGAACGCATTATTTTTAATGGTGATGGATATTCGAATGAATGGGTAGAAGAAGCAGCAGAACGTGGACTTCCAAACTTAAAATGTATGGTAGATGCGATTCCGGCATATATTGCACCGGACTCTATTGAAGTATTTGAGAAATTCAATGTATTTAATCGAAATGAATTGGAATCTCGTGTGGAAATTGAGTATGAAATCTATGCAAAGACATTGAATATCGAAGCGAGAGCTATGATTGATATAGCTACAAAACAGATTATTCCGGCAGTTATTCGATATGCTACTGTTTTAGCAAATTCCTATAATGCTGTAAAAATGGCATGTCCGGATATACCTGTAAATGTGCAGGCAGAGCTGTTAAAAGAAACTTCCATGCTTTTGGCAGAGACAAAAGCGGCTCTTCATAAGCTGCAAGAGGTAACCGAAATTGCATTTAAAATGGAACGAGGAGAAAGACAGGCACATTATTATAAAGACGAAGTCTGCGTAGCAATGCAAGCACTTCGTTCACCGGTTGATAAGCTGGAAATGCTTGTAGATAAGGAAATGTGGCCAATGCCATCTTATGGAGATTTGATTTTTGAAGTGTAAGAAGAATTAAAAATCCCTTACTCACCATCAGGTGCTTTATGCACTTGAAGTTGGTAAGGGATTTTTATTATTCAAAACCACCGAGAATATCAAGGATATTTGTTGGATTTATTGTGGAATTATCCGGTGGAGTATTGCCGGAGGAATCATTATTAGAATCCTGCCCGTTATTTCCACTATTTCCACCATTGCCGTTTGTTTGACCACCGGAGGAATTATTATTGGAATCCTGCCCGTTGTTTCCAGCATTTCCAACGTTGCCGTTTGTCTGACCACCAGAAGAATTATTATTTGGATTTGATGGATTGCCGCCATTTGGTTCAACCGGAGTTACCGGAACTTCAGGAACCTCTGGAATTACAACCGGAACATGGGTACAAATCGTGTTAATAAACGCATCAGTAGCCATGTATTGTTTGTCAACTGTATTCGGGTCACCACCGTAAAGGAATACTTTTTGTACTACACTTTCGGCAGGACAGTTTGCGTTGGCAACCATGCCTGTTTCTTCACAGATATTTAATGTGATGTGGTTTGAACACGTTTCATTAGGAAGTGTGCCTACTGCAAAATATTCAGAATAAACAGTAGAGCCGCCTTGTGCATGAGAGCAGGTATCTGCTAACGGTTTTAAACCGGATTTTGCACAGACGCTTGTACTCGTAATGCCTTCCGGACGAGTAAAGTCTTTATAATCTAAGTCTGCGTGGATTCGTTTCATAACCTCACGGTAGATGTTTTTGGTATAAGTGGTGTTAGCACTGGTCTGTTTTGAGTTATCATCATAACCGCCCCAGATAACACATGTGTAATAAGGGGTGTAGCCTGCAAACAGGGAGTCACGGTTAGAAGTGGTTGTACCGGATTTTCCCGCCTGAGCCATAGAGCCGCCAAAATATGCTCTTGTACCTGTACCGGATGTCATAACGTCTTTCATAGCATCTGTTAAAAGCCATGCAGTTGTTTCTTTGATAACCTGGTGACGTTCTTTTGTCTGCGTGTTATCCAAAAGAACATTGCCGTCATGGTCATAAACGATAGTATAGAAACTTGGTTCGATATATTCACCGCTGTTTGCAATGGCAGCATATGCAGCAGTCAGTTCCAGATTCGTTACACCGTTTGTAAGACCACCAAGAGCAAGACTTAAGTTGACATCGGATTCGGATAAGGTAGTAAAGCCAAAGTCTAAGGCATATTCATAACCTGTGCTTGCACCAATCTGATCTAAGGTTTTTACTGTGGTAATATTATACGAATTTGTAATTGCCTTACGTAAGGTAGTAAAGCCATGGTATTTTCCATCAGCATTACGATAATTCTTTCCGCTTGCAGAGAATGCAGCATCATCCTGTACACTTGCAAGTGTAAATTCACCGGTATCTAAAGCAGCAGCATAACATCCAATGATTTTAAAAGTAGAGCCAGGCTGTCTGCAAGTATCGGTTGCACGATTCCAAGTACGGTTTCCTGCTTTTTCACCACGCCCGCCAACTAACGCTTTTACTTGACCGGTATACTGGTCAATAACTGTTAAAGCAACCTGTGGCTGAAGGGTAATATAAATGGATTCGGAATTTTCCACAAGCGTATCGCCTTCTTCTAAAACATCCTGTTCATATTTGGCAATCGCTTCATAACATTCTGCTTCTGTAGCGTAGTTAATGTCGAAATCTTCATTGCCGGTTACCTTCTTATAATAAGAAAGCATCGTCTGATGGCTGTAGTTTTTCGTTGTGCCATCTGCTTTTTTCACTTGGAAAGACAAGTTAAAAGAATATTGTACTTTTGTAGGATAGTTGGAGGTGTCATTGGCCTCCTCATCTGCAATTGCCTGCATGTTTAAATCTTGTGTGGAAAGGATAGTAAGACCACCTTGATAAATAGCTTTATAGGCATCTGTTTCCGTATAGCCTTTATCTTCAATTAAATCGTTTAAAACATCTTCAATTAAAGCGTCCACAAAATAAGAGTTAACGGATGAAGCTGTTTCTACATTATAAGAAGCAATTCTTTCGTATACGTTGTCAGCCATAGCTTCGTCATACTCTGCTTGTGTAATATATTCCTGCTCTAACATATCATCCAATACTTTTTCACGTCGTTCGGCATTTTTTTCAGGAAAACGGATTGGATTATAACCATATGGGTTTTTGGTAATGCCGGCAATAACTGCGGATTCGGAAAGTGTTAATTCAGAAACATCTTTTCCAAAGTATTTATTAGAAGCAGCCTGTACACCTAAGGTATTAGAACCTAAGTTAATGGTGTTTAGATAGTTTTCCAAAATCCAGTCTTTATCCTGTACTTGTTCTTCCAGTTTAATAGCAAGATATTGTTCTTGAATTTTACGTTGCAGTTTTTCAATAAAAGTAGTTTCACCTGTCCAGGTAGTAAGTACGTTATTTTTGATTAACTGCTGTGTAATGGTACTTGCTCCCTGATTAAATTCCCCTTGAGAAAGACCTACGAAAAAGGCACGGACGATACCTTGCGGGTCAATTCCGTTGTGTTCGTAGAAACGAGAATCTTCTACGGCAATGAATGCCTGTTGCATATGCAATGGAATTTCATCAATTGTAACATAGACACGGTTTGCTCCTTCTCCCACGAGAGTAGCTATTTCCTGACCATCAGCAGAAAGAACTGAGGTAGAGAAGCCTGTCGGAACAACATCAATTTTTGAAATGTCAGGAGCGGAATCAACGATTCCCTTTGCTATACCAAGACCTGCTGCACCAACGATAACGACAATTACCGCTATCAGTATTAAAACGGTCTTGAAAGAAGTAAATACAACCTTATTTTTAATTTTGGTTGATTTGGCATCTTTTTTGTTGATGCGTTTTTTAGTTGAACTTTTGTTATAATTCATATTTTGCCTCCTAAGAAGAATTATAATCTGCTGGTTCCATAGTTACTCATTATTATAACAAAAAACAAGCATAATAGGAAGAAAAAATTGAAAATATGTAGGGAAGTATGATATGATAGTGTTATTACGTGTGAATCAATGTCATTAACTTAACAAATTACTATGTCTAATTTGCACAAAAGAGAACACTTCATGAATGGTGTTTTCTTTTGAAAAAATAAGTTTTGGTAGTATGAATTTTGGAGAATAAAATGGAACAGGAAAAAAATATTACGTATAAAGCCGTATATAGTGGCGGACAAGGAGAAATTGTAGAAAAGAAGTCGCGTTTTATTGCAACGGTAAAGTCGGTGGAAACAGAAGAAGAAGCAGTCGCTTTTATTAATGAAATGAAAAAGAAATATTGGGATGCAAGACACAATTGCTCTGCATTTGTGATTGGAAGCAGACAAGAATTGACACGATGCTCCGACGATGGAGAACCTGCACAAACAGCAGGAAGACCAATGCTTGATGTGTTGTTAAAAGAAGGTGTTACAAATGTTGCGGTTGTCGTTACTCGTTATTTTGGAGGCGTGCTTTTAGGAACAGGCGGATTAGTACGTGCGTACCAAAAAGCCACGCAAGAAGGACTTGCAAATTCTGTTATTATAGAAAAACAAGAAGGATTTCTTCTATATGTAAGAACAGATTATACAGGACTGGGAAAATTGCAGTATCTTTTTGCACAGAAAGAAATTTCCATTTTAGAGAATGAATATGGTGCAGATGTTGTAATGAATGTTTTAGTTCCCACTTTGCGAAAAAAGGAAATAGAAAAAGCCATAACAGAACAGACAAGTGGAACTGCTGTTTTAGAATGGGGAGATAGAGTGATTTTTGCATTTGTGGATAAAAATGTAGAGTTATTTTAAGGAAAAAGAGAAAATAGCGGCGTAGATGTTGCAGTTTTTTGATTAAAATAAAAAATTGAAATTTTTTGAAAAAAAGTGTTGACAGAATAGTGGGTTGTATGTATAATAACATTTGTCGACAGGACATTGGCCCATCGCCAAACGGTAAGGCAACGGACTCTGACTCCGTCATCTCAAGGTTCGAATCCTTGTGGGCCAGCTCACCCGATAGAGAAATCTATCGGGTGTTTTTTTATTTAAGCATTGATTTTACTCCTTTTAAGATACCAAATAAATAGTTGAAGAACGCAAAAACGTACGCTATAATAAAGTCGAGAGGAGATGATATTATGAGATCGATTAGTATTACAAAAGCAAGAGCTAATTTATATCAAACAGTAGCGGATGTTAATGAGTATTCACAACCAATAACAATTACAAATAATAGAGGAAAAAATGCGGTTCTGATTTCAGAAGATGATTGGAATGCAATTCAAGAAACGTTATATCTTAATTCTATTCCCGGAATGACAGAGAGTATTCTTAACGCAGGAAAAGAACCTTTGGAAGAATGTACAACGTATAATCCGGATGAGGAATGGTAAAATGTATTTAATTAAATTTAGTAAAATGGCTGAGAAGGATAAAAAATTGTTAAAGGGAGCAGCTCTTGAACGGAAAGCAAAAGATTTGTTAAATATTATAGCTGTTAATCCATTTCAAAATCCACCACCATATGAAGGATTAGTTGGAAATTTAAGTGGTTATTATTCCAGAAGAATTAATTTACAACATAGATTGGTCTATGCGGTTTATGAGGGAACTACTATAGAAAATGAAATGGAATATGAGGGAATAGTAAAAATTTCCCGTATGTGGACACATTATGATAAAGTGAGATAAGAGAAAAGGTAGTAAATTACAAAAGAATGGTCTATAATTAAAATAGTAGTGATTTTTAACAAAAAGAAAGAGGATAAAAATGAAATTAGGTGAATATCAAGAACTTTATTATGTAAAAAAAGTAGATTTTGGGATTTATCTTTCTGAAAGCATGGATGGGGAAGAACGTGTGCTTTTGCCGGCAAGACAAGTTCCGAGTGGGATTTCCGTAGGAGAAAAAGTGAAAGTTTTCCTATATAAAGACTCAAAAGACCGTTTGATTGCAACAACCAATGAGCCAAAACTGACATTAGGCGAATATACGGTTCTTAAAGTAAAAGAAGTTGGAAAAATCGGTGCTTTTTTGGATTGGGGATTAGAAAAAGACCTGTTTCTTCCATTTAAACAAATGACACAGAGAGTGGAAGCCAAAGATGAGATATTAGTTACTTTATATATTGATAAAAGCAATAGGCTTTGTGCAAGCATGAAAGGTCTTTATGATTTGCTTTCAAAGAAATCTCCATATAAGAAAGATGATATGGTAACAGGGCGTGTTTACGAGTTTAGTGGAAATTTTGGAACATTCGTGGCAGTAGATGATAAATATTCTGCCCGTATTCCAAAACATGAAGATAATAGCTATCTTCGTATTGGTGATGTGATTGAAGCAAAAGTTACTGCCGTAAAACAGGATGGCAAATTGGATTTGACAATTCGAGAAAAAGCACATATCCAGATGGATGCAGATGCGGAAAAGATTTTAGAGCTTTTAGATTCCTATGCAGGCGTGCTTCCTTTTTCCGAAAAAGCAAGTCCGGAAGTAATCAAAAGAGAAACCGGTCTCAGTAAAAATGCGTTCAAGCGTGCCATAGGGCATTTGTATAAGGAAAGAAAGATAGATTTAACAGACGGAAAAATTCGTCTTATATAGAGGTATTGAAAAAAGTAGTGAATGCGAATTTCAATAAATAATTATCAACAAATAGAAAAAATATCATATCAGCAAATGAAAAAGAAAGAAACATATAAATATTTTAAGTGTCGCTTTATTAGATAGTTGAAGTATATCAAAATGCAGTTTTTTTTCTTTAATACAGCAACTATTATAAAAAGAATGCTGCATAACAATATAAAAAATTAAGAAAAGAGGAAAACAAGATGAAAAAAATTATCAGCACAGACAAAGCTCCGGCAGCAATCGGACCATATTCACAGGCAATTGAAGTAAATGGAATGGTGTATACTTCGGGAGTGATTCCGGTAAATCCGGCAACAGGTGAAATTCCACAAGGAACAGAAGCACAGGCAAATCAGGCACTTACCAACTTGAAAAATTTATTGGAAGCAGCAGGAACAAGTCTTGATAATGTAATCAAAACAACAGTATTTATTAAAGAAATGGACGAATTTGCAAATATTAATGAAGTATATAAAACCTATTTCACAGCAGATTTTCCGGCAAGAAGCTGCGTGGAAGTGGCACGTCTTCCAAAAGATGTGTTATTGGAAATCGAAGCAATTGCCATAAAATAGAAAATTAATTAAGAAAAATAGTATATTTATATGCAATTGTGCACGAAAAAATACAATTTATTAAAAAGTATTTAAATAAATGCAAAAAAATCTTAACAATTAATCTTGACAGCTATAGAACCCTTTGTTATACTGCTATTGTAACATTTGTAACAAAAACGTAACAAATTGTTTTGAAAATTCGGAGGATGAAAAACATGAGACATACAAAACTTACAGCATGTATCTTAGCAGGTTCTATGGTAGTGACTATGGCACCGGTAACAGCATTCGCAGATACCAATACTGAAGTTGCAAATTATATAACAGGAGGAATTGGAAGCTTTTCTGTTGGTGCACATTCTGCAATTAATGATTCTGTTGTTTGGGAAGAAGTAAAAGTTTCAGAAAATGAAGCGCCTGTAGTAGCAGAACCGGTTGTGGTTTCTGAATATGCAAACATTGCAATCGCTCAGGTAAATGAATACTTAAATGTCAGAGCAGAAGCAAATGAAGGTGCAGAAGTAATCGGAAAGATTTATCCAAATGGTGCTGCAACCGTTCTTGAAGTTGTAGGTGATTGGACAAAAATCACTTCAGGAAGTGTAACAGGATATGTTGCTTCTCAGTACATTATCGTAGGTAATGAAGAAGTTTGTAAAGCTGCTTCTAAAAGAGAAGGAACTGTTACAACAGAAACATTAAAACTTCGTAAAGAACCAAATACAGATTGTGGTGTTCATACTTTATTATCAATTAATGAAAAAGTAACTGTTTTAGAAGATGCTGCTGAAGGATGGTACAAAGTTCAGACTGGTAACTATACAGGATATGTTTCAGCAGATTATATGTCTGTAGAAACAAAATATACTTATGCAGAATCCAAAGCAGAAGAAGAAGCTCGTCTTGCAGCAGAAAGAGCAGCACGCGAAGAAGCAGAAAGACAAGCTCGCCAGCAACGTGAAGAAGAAGAAAGAAAATCTTCTTCTAAGAAAAACAACAGCAGTAAGAAAGAAAACACTTCTTCTTATCAAGCTCCAACAGGCAGCAATGGTTCAGCTGTAGCAACATTTGCATGCCAGTTCGTTGGTAACCCATATGTATGGGGTGGCGAAAGCTTAACAAATGGTGCTGACTGTTCAGGATTTATCAAAGCTGTATATGCAAAATTTGGTGTGAGCCTTCCACATAGCTCTTATTCATTAAGAAGCGTTGGCTACAAAGTTAGTGAATCAGAAATGCAGGCTGGTGATATCGTATGCTATAGTGGACATGTTGCTATTTATATCGGAAACGGAAAAATTGTACATGCTTCCAATAAAAAAGATGGCATCAAGATTTCTAAATACAACTATCAGAAAGTTCTTACAGTAAGACGTATTTTTTAATTAAGATTTAGTAAAGGAATCGCTTCGGCGGTTCCTTTTTAAGTTTTATGTATATTTTTAAGAAAAAACAATTTATACAATATGCACAAAAATAAATGGTAAAAATAAAGTTATCCACATTTTTAAAAGAAATGTGGATAACTTATTAACGTTTTACAGCTTGAAAAACAGGAAAAAATAAGTTATGCACAAAGTTATCCACATTATCCACAAAAAATAAACAATCTAAAACAAACATTTGTTTTGTGAAAAAATAATAAAATTTTCAAAAATAAGAAAAAAAACAAAAAATGAGTTGACAAGTTAATGCAATTTCGGATATCTTAAAATGCCTTTGCAATTACTTTGCAAGGCAAAAAATTATGAGAACTAGGAAGTTGCCAAAATATGGGCTGTCTGTTATAATTTAACCCAAATCGCAAAAGCGGTTTTGATTATGAGCAGGTAGCAAAGCGGATTGCAAATATCTGCTTGATTTACATATAAAATAAGACAATTTAGGAAAATTATGATAAAAGAGATAACTGTAGCAGGAATTAAACTGGATAATTATTCGGTACGTGAATCTATGATGATGTTGGAAAAAGCATTAAGTACACGAATGTTTACTGTAGTGGAAGAAGTGAATATGAATATGCTGCTTTTAGCGAAAGAAAATCCGGTTGTAAAAGAAGCGATTGAAGCAGTAGATATGGCGGTAATTGCCGATGTGGATATTTTAAAAGCGGTAGAGGAACCATCTTTGCAAAGAAAGTTGGAAACAGAAGAAAAAGCGTTTTTCTTTCAACTTATGAAACGCTTAGACCGTAATAAAAAGAGCATATTTTTGTTGGGAGAAACGGAAAAAGAGATTACAATTGCACAGGACTATATAAAAGATGAGTTTCCGCATATACTAATTGTGGGGAAACAGGCATTAGAAAGCAGCAAAGTGGCAAATGAAGGTGTTGTAAATAACATAAACATGATTACACCCGATGCAATTATTAGCGTACTGCCAACACCCCTTCAGGAAGAATTCCTTGTAGAACATAAAGGGATGATTTCCACAAATCTTTGGTATGGAATCGGACAAGGCAGGTTTAGTGAACAAAAGCATAGCTTAAAGACTGCAATGCTAAAATGGTTTCGCTCCAAAAAATTAATGGAATATATAAGGAAAGATGTAGGACAGGAAGAAACAGGGAATGAAGATTTCTAAGAAATACAAAAAAATATACGATTATATATTGGTACTCGCAGGAACAGGAAGTTTGGCATTTGCCATTCAATGCTTATATGACCCCGTAGAATTGGTAACAGGTGGTTTTACGGGCTTGTCTATCATCATTAAAAATATCACTTCCGGATGGATAGAGGGTGGTATTCCGTTGTGGCTTTCTAACTTAGTATTAAATATTCCAGTATTTATAATCGGATATTTTTTGAAGGGCAAAGCTTTTATAAGTAAGACGCTGTTTGGCACCGTAATGTTGTCTGCATGGCTATATATTATACCATCAATAGGGGTAGCCGAAGGCGATTATATGATTGCAGCTATTTTCGGTGGTGTATTGGCAGGTTTAGGGATTGGTCTTGTTTTAAAAGCAGGTGCAACTACAGGCGGAACGGATATGGTCGCATCGCTTTTGCAGTTGAAGCTGCGTCATTATTCGATAGTGCAGATTATGCAAGTATTGGATAACTTGATTGTGTTAACCGGTCTTTTCATTTTTGGTATGCGTCCGGCATTGTATTCCGTAATAGCCATTGTCGTAGCCACATATGTATCCGATATGGTGTTAGAAGGTTCCAATTATGCCAAGGGTGTATTTATTATCACAAATCATCATGACGAAGTAGCAGAATGCATTATAAAAAAATTGGACCGTGGTGTAACGGGGTTGTATGCGAAAGGCATGTATACAGGAAATGACAAATGTATGCTGTATTGTGTAGTTTCTATGAAAGAGATTGTAAAATTAAAAGATTTCGTAGTGGAAATAGACCCAAATGCATTTGTCATTGTTTCGGATGTGCGTGAAGTACTTGGGGAAGGATTTCAGGAGTATAGCCAATAATAAAAAATGGCGAAAGCATATAAGTGTAATAAATAGTTATCAGGCAAGAGAAATTTATAAAGTATGAGCATATGTTGTTGAAAAAGGTTTATAGTTATGTAAAATTATAGAAAATTTAAAATTTAGTTAAAAATTACTATATTTTAAGGTAAAAAAAAGAGGAAATGCATAAAAAATGTGGATTTTCCTCTTTCTTTTTTTGTGTTTATGCATTAAAATAAGAGTTGGTATTTATGCAAAACGCAAATATGGGGGATAAGGAGAGGTAGATTATGATTTCTAATCAGATACTTCAAAATACAATCGATGGATTAAAAACGATAACAAGAACTGATTTGTGCGTAATTGATGTTGAGGGGCAGATTTTAGCAGCTACATTTCAGGATGCAGAGAAATTCATTGAGCCGGCTGTAAGTTTTGTAGCTTCACCGGCAGACAGTCAGGTAGTAAATGGGTGTCAGTTTTTTAAAGTGTTCGACGAGCATCAACTGGAATACATTTTGCTGGCATATGGGGACAGCGAAGATGTATATATGATTGGAAAAATAGCCAACTTTCAAATTCAAAATCTGTTAGTGGCATACAAAGAACGTTTTGATAAGGATAATTTTATCAAAAATCTTTTATTGGATAATTTGCTCTTAGTAGATATCTATAATCGTGCGAAAAAATTGCATATTGAAACCGAAGTAAAAAGAGTAGTCTTTATTGTGGAGACGAACCGCGAAAAAGATGGCGGAGAACTGGAAAAAATCCGTGGTCTTTTTGGGGGAAAGACAAAGGATTTTGTTACAGCAGTAGATGAGAAAAATATTATCGTGGTAAAAGAACTTTCTGATAATGAAACGTATTCCGATTTAAGCAAAACAGCAGATGTAATTATCAATCTGTTTCGCTCGGACCCACACACAAATGTACATGTTGCATATGGTACAATTATAAATGAATTAAAAGAAGTATCCCGTTCCTATAAAGAAGCACGCATGGCACTTGATGTAGGAAAGATTTTCTTTGAAGACCAAAACGTGATAGCATACTCACAGCTTGGTATTGGACGTTTGATTTATCAGCTTCCAATTCCGCTTTGTAAAATGTTTATCCGAGAAATTTTTGATGGCAGGTCTCCGGATGATTTTGATGAGGAGATGTTAAGCACGATTCATAAATTCTTTGAAAACAGTCTGAATGTATCTGAGACATCCAGACAATTGTATATTCACCGAAATACTTTGGTGTATCGTCTTGACAAGCTGCAAAAGAGTACCGGTTTGGACCTTCGGGTATTTGAGGATGCCATTACATTTAAAATTGCACTCATGGTAGTTAAGTACATGAAATATATGGAATCACTTGACTATTAAAATAATTCATCGTAAAATGACGAATTATGGTTACTGTACACACAGTACTTAGCATTTACTGCTAAGTACGTATGAAAATGTGAATTATACAGGTAAAAATCCATTTGCGAAGCAAATTTTGTATGGATTTTTACTCGTTACTGGAAACGGAGTGTACAGTAACGAATTATGTGCAGGAACAGTATATTTATTCATTATTGGAACAGTTCTGTGCAAATTGTAAGGTAAGGAGATTGAAATGATTAAACTGGAACATGTCAGCAAGTCTTATTCTGCAGGCATTCCTGCATTAAATGATGTGAATCTCGAAATTGAAGACGGTGAATTTGTATTTGTCGTTGGAGATAGTGGTTCAGGAAAGTCAACCCTGATTAAATTGCTCTTAAAAGAACTGGAGCCAACAGAAGGAACAATTACGATTAATAGTAAAGTCCTTAAAAAAATCAAAAGAAGACAAATTCCGAAATTTCGCCGTAATATTGGCGTTGTATTTCAGGATTTTAGATTACTAAAAGATAGAAATGTATATGAAAATATCGCATTTGCACAAAAAGTAATTGGTGAGCCAACAGCAAAAATTCGTAAAAGGGTTCAAATGATGCTGTCAATGGTAGGGCTTGCTCATAAATATCGTTCTTATCCAAAAGAACTTTCGGGTGGAGAACAGCAGCGTGTTGCCATAGCCAGAGCACTTGTAAATGAACCAAGTATTCTTCTGGCAGATGAACCAACCGGAAATTTGGACAGCAACAATGCATGGGAAATTATGAAACTTTTAGAAGAAATTAATAAGCGTGGAACGACAGTTATTGTTGTAACTCATAACCTTGAGATTGTAAAAGTTATGAAAAAACGTGTAATCACTATAAAGAAAGGTGTTGTCGTAAATGACAGCAGACAGGGTGGTTATATCGATGCGTATTAATACATTTTTTTATTCCATTCAGCAGGGGCTGAAAAACATTATTCGTAACCGCATGTTTTCACTTGCTTCTATGGCCACGATGGCAGCATGCATCTTTATGTTTGGTATTTTCTACATATTAGTTTCCAATGTAGGAGCTATGGTAAAAGATGCAGAAGAAAGTGTGGCAATTACGGTATTTTTCAATGAGGGAACATCCGATACCCGAATACAAGAAATTGGAGAAGAAATTAAAAAACGAACAGAAGTAAAGAAAATTAACTTTGTTTCTGCGGAAGAAGCATGGGATAGTTTCAAAGACATATATTTTGAAGGTAATGAACAATACGCACAAGGATTTTCAGATAATCCGCTTGCAAATTCTGCAAACTATGAAGTATACGTAAAAGATATTTCGCAGCAAACAGGGCTTGCTACTTATTTAGAAAGCATTGATGGCGTAAGAGAAGTGAAACGTTCTCAGTCTGTCGCAGATACATTGACAGAGTTTAATAAAATTTTAAGTCTTGTATCAGGGGGAATTATATTAATTCTCTTATGTGTAGCAATTTTCTTAATTAACAATACAGTAACGGTAGGTATTGCAGTTCGAAAAGAAGAAATTGCTATTATGAAATTGATTGGTGCAACGGATTTTCTGGTGCGTTTTCCATTTGTGGTAGAAGGTATTGTAATTGGGTTGGTAGGAGCAATCCTTCCATTGATTGTATTATATGTGATGTATGACAAGATTATGATATATGTTATAAACCAGTTCAGCTTTGTAGGTGAACTATTGAAGTTTGTAGCTCCAATTACTATTTTCCAAAGCCTTGTGCCAATTGCACTTACCCTTGGAGTAGGGATTGGCTTACTTGGAAGTTTATGGACGATTCGTAAGCATTTAAGAGTTTAGGGGAACCTAAGCTCTTTTTTGGTTTCAGGGAAATTTTTTATTATGAGCAAGTGGAAAGCAGATTAAAAAGTTTTCTGTTGAAAAGGCATAAATACAATTTTTTTATATTTATGTGGAAAAATTTAAAAGAATAGAGTAGAATAGGTAAATGATAAAAAAACGTGAAAAGGTGAAATGATGGAAATTATGAATTTGAATAAGGAAGAAGAAACACAGCCTAATTTTTTTGTTAGACATAAATTTGGCTTTGGTGTTTTGTCAGGAATACTCGCGATGGCACTTGTGTTTTGCATTGCCTTGCAGGTTATTTCGAATAGTGGTAATACATTCGTTATTGGTGGAAAAGGCGTTTCTCAGGTAGAAAACAATGTGCTTTTAGAAGAAGATGTTGTGCAAAAGATTGATGAGATTTATTCTTATTTAAATCTGTATTATTATGAGGATTATGAATTTGAAGCCATTCAGGAGAATCTTTATAAAGGAATTATGAATGGATTGGATGACCCATATTCACAATATTATACAAAAGAAGAATACACAGACCTTATGGTAAGCACATCGGGGACTTATGCAGGAATCGGAGCAGCATTGAGCCAGAATGTTGATACGATGGAAGTAGTCATTTCAAAAGTATATCGTGGGACTCCCGCAGAAGAAGCAGGGCTTATGAATGGAGATTATGTTCTTCAAGTGAATGAGATTGAAGCGACCAGCATGGAATTGTCCGATTTAGTACAGCACATTCGAGGCGAAGAAAATACGACTGTACACATGGTAATTTATCGTGAATCTACCAAAGAAACATTGGAATTTGATGTGGCCAGAAGATATATTGAACTTCCTAGCATTGAAGGGGAAATGTTAGATGGTGGTATTGCATATGTGCAGATTACGGAATTTCAGTCAAAGACTGACGAGCAGTTTGCAGAAATGATAAATTCTTTGAAACAGGAAGGCATGAAAGGGCTGATTTTAGACGTAAGAGCTAATCCGGGCGGATATTTAAGCTCGGTAGTGGAGATTGCTGACCAAATTTTACCGAAAGGACTTATTGTATATACGGAAGATAAATATGGAAGCAGACAGGAGCATACTTCAGATGCGATGTGCATGAATATTCCATTGGTGCTTTTAGTGGATGAAAATAGTGCAAGTGCATCGGAAATCTTAGCAGGTGCAATTAAGGATTATGAGTATGGTACATTAGTAGGAACAACGACATTCGGAAAAGGTATTGTACAGAATATTGTACCGCTTTCGGATGGGGATGCGATTAAGATGACTACTTCCAAATACTTTACGCCAAAAGGCAATTATATTCATGAAGTAGGAATTACGCCGGATGTGGAAATTGAGTATGAATACGATGGACCAATGGATGAACCTTATGATAAGCAGTACGATAATCAATTTTTGAAAGCCTTGGAGATTATACGGGAAAAAATAAATGTACAGTAACTTGTGAAGAGTTGATGGATTATAATCAAGCAGTAATGTTAGATTGTATGAAAATAATAAATAAGTGAAAGGATGACTAATGTTTCATAAAAAAAGAAGAAAATGACATCTCTTACATTTTATGTTACGTCCCGGTTAAAGATGTTGTAAAAAATGTTGTTATTCGATTATGAGTAAGTAACAAAGTGCGTTAAGAATGTACGCTTAACCAGTTACTGTACACACAGTACTTAGCATTTACTGCTAAGTACGTATGAAAACGTAAA
>CALAST010000027.1 GCA_937889225.1 uncultured Lachnobacterium sp.
ATTTTATCCAAATTGTTGTGAAGCACTTCTGCCATAGGCGAACCAGTTACATAAGTACGTTCCTTTGGCAGACCATTATCTGTAAGATATCTTCTCGCATGTAAGATCTTTTCCTACTTCGTTTAGATATACTTCCGGATCATCCAATTCTAAATCTTTGAAGAATACACCATTTAAGTTGTAATCATAATTTTGTCCTGTATGTGCAAGTATCGTATCAAAATACTTACGACACTTTTTAATTACTGCCACTTCTTCCGAACCAATCTTTCTTTGCTGAATGAGTCCATGACCAACTACCATGATAAAAAACTCCCATTTCGTATTGTGCCAATGTTCCCCTTTCGTAATTCCTAGCTTAGAAATATTGATGGAAAACTGTCCACACTCTGCTGTCTTTAACAGTTCCGTAAAACTGCCTCTTGCATCCACATTCATCTTCAATGGAAAACAGAAAAGGTTGTGAAACTATTTGCTGAATTGAATAGCAAGAATGGAGTAGGATTGATCTTTTAAAATATTTTCTTATTCAATTTTTTAGGGAACTTTTCAAAGAAAAATTATTAAAAAAGTTCCCTAAAAGAAGATTGATAATTAGGGAACTTTTAAGTATAATATAGACTATAAAAGTTCCCTAAAAGAAAGAGGTATAGAAAATGGGTGCAAATTATACAGAAATTCAAGAATTATTGCAACAACGAGCAGACATACAAGCAAGACTGAATCTAATGCCTTATGACGGCAATCCGGAAATAAAAGAGCAGAATGGTTCAAAATATTTATATATTCGCAAACGTATTGCCGGAAAACTAACATCTACTTATGTGAATGTATATTCGGATGAATTGTATCAGTTGCTTTTGCGTAATGCGAAAGAGAGAAAAGATTTAAACAAATCCATTCGTAAAATCAATAAGGCATTAATCGAACTTGGTTATGAAGATAAAGAATTATCTGTCAGAGTTTTGCAGAATTTAGATTTTGCAAGAGCAAATATGAAAGCGAATATCTATGACCAAGCAGTATTGGAAGGTGTTGCTACATCTTTTCCGCAGACAGAAGATATTATCGAGAATGGTAAGGTAAATGGGGTGTCAGCAACCGATGTACAGAAGATTTTGAATTTAAAACACGCTTGGGAATTTATTTTGGATAAAGATGTCATCCAAAGTGAAAGTAATTATTATATGCTTTGTCATATTGCCAAGTTGGTAAATGAAGGATTTTTCTATGATGGTGGTCGCATTCGTGGTATTCCGGTGCAAATTGGGGGAACAAGTTATGTACCACCACTTCCAATCGAATCCGTAGTAATAGAGCGAATTGATGAAATTCGAAAGCAGGAGAAAGAGCCAATTGATGTAGCAATTGAGTTATGTATGTACTGCATGAAAACGCAGGTATTTAAAGATGGAAATAAGAGAGCCTCTGTTATTTTTGCAAATCACTATTTAATTGCACAAGGACAAGGGTTCTTGGTAATACCGGAAAAAGATGTTCCAGAGTTTAAAAAATTATTAGTGGGGTATTATGAAGGAGAAGCATTAGAGATAATTGGTACGTTTTTGCGGGAGAAATGTTGGAAAAATTTTTAACGGTTGAAGAATATCTGAAACAAGGATATAATGAAGATGAGGCACAAATATTAGTCTTACAAGAGTTAAAAGAAAAGTTTGATAGTACAGCGGACACTCACAATTCGCATTCACTACTTGTTCGTGAACGCAGGCAACTTTGTTGCTTGTCTGTATTCAAATTAAGGAGGTAACAGAATGATGATATATGAAAATGATAAACTGAATATACCAGAAAAATATAAAAGAATGTCTGTCTCCGAATTACAAAAAGAAAAAGAACGTATTTATATGGAAATCAGACAAAAACCAAATAAACAAGCTAAACAAACTAATCGAAAAAAAGAAATTGCAATGTTTCATTTTTAACTTGCAACACTAAAAAGAATGTAAGTGCTCCAAAAGATGGCGTAGTGTAATATAGCATTATTTCTGCTATACTACCTATATCATCCTTGGATGCACTTTTTTATCTGTAATTCTTCCTGTTCCGTCATGGTTGTTCTTCCTTTATTTTTGATAAAAACAATATACCATTTTGGAAAGAATTTCTCTACTGTTTTGGAACGTTTTCAAGTCCTAAAAATGCTGAATTTTCAGGCTTTTTTCCCCTTTTTTCCGTCATTTATACGGATTAAAAACAACTGTTTTTGGGACTTATTTTTACTTGGTGATGTGCTTTTTTCTGTTCGATCTCCAAACCTTGTAACAGCCACTCTACCTGTTGAAAAGAGAGTTCCTTTACGTCATTGGGTGTTTTCGGCCATTGAAACTTCAGGGTCAAGTTTAAATTGCATTTGTACCATTGCCACGAGTCCCGGAATCTGTTTTCGAAAATCCGTAGTTCCACAAGCGAGAAAAATACGGTCGGCATCCTGTATAAATCGTTTCCTCATAATTGTTTGATTGCCAAAAGTGTAGTAAGAAGTGTTTCTTGTTTACATCCGTCTGGGATATAAACTTTCACGCCTTGAAAATAAAGCATAAGACGGTTATCGTTACCACCGACGGAACGGTTCTGCTGATACGTCGCTTGCGGTGTTGTAAATACTTCTGCGAATGCGGTTGTGTGTTCTGCATGAGCTTTGCCCATAAAAAAATTCCCTCATTTTATAAATACAAGGGACACTTATTGCAATTTTTTATTATTACAAAAATATAATTATTTCTTTTATATAATGTAAGCAATTAAAAAGAGGGTGCCTTGTCAAAAAATAAGGGAGCATCACATAATAACGAAACGATAGTTATTTTGTGATACTCCCTTGCTTTTAATTCTTACACTCTGCTTGAACATGTTCTGACCATGGCTGGAACAGATCCAGTTCTTCCAGATGATTTCGCCAATCCGTATCCGGCATATATAAGAGCAAGTATTCCAGATAGATATAAACATTCAGGTATTTCTCACTTGATGCACAATACATCTTTGATATTCCGTATTCGGATAGGCTGTTCCAATTGCTTCTTTCATCCCACTAAGTCCATCTGCACAAAGGATAAGGATGTCTTTTACTCTGCGATTTTTCAATCCGTTTAAAACAGAAAGCCAATATTTCGCACTTTCATTTTCCCCTACATGAATCGATAACACTTCTTTTTTTCCATCCGTATTGATACCAAGCACAATATAAGCTGCAAGCTTGCGAATCACTCCGTTATCACGAACAGAATAGTGGATAGCACCTATGTAAAGAATCGGATATACTTCTGCTAATGGACGATTTTGCCAATCTTCAATCTGTGGAAGAATCTTATCCGTAACATCCGAAATAAATCCTTCGGATACCTCAAATCCGTAAATATCTTCGATAGTTTCGGAAATCTGACGAGTCATCATTCCTTTGGCATACATAGAAATAATCTTGTGGTCGATATCCGAAATATCTTTTTGACGTTTCTTTACCACTTGTGGTTCAAAGGTAGATTTTCTGTCTTGTGGAACTGCAATCTCCATGCTCCCATAACAAAAGGTCTCCTATGATTTTTTATTTTATCATAGAAGACGTGTTTTGTCTTTATTTACAGAAAAAGTTTCACATTCTCTGGCAGTTTATCTGTTATACTGTCTACAACATCATTTGAGGCACTTTTTCTTTTGTTGCTTCAACTATCTATCATTCCATTTGGTCACTTTTTCCAAACCATCTTATTTACCACACCCATATAAGGTTAAATTTCTTCCATCATTTTTTCCAGTTCTTCTACATCCATTTTTAAAATAGAGGCAATTTGTTGGATTGGTAAACCACTTTTATACATAGCAACTATAATTTCTACTCTACCGTTACTGAAAACTTATAAAAAATTATAACTCTTATGTTTCATTCCTACTTCTTCGTATCTGCTTTCGTACAGAATAT
>CALAST010000028.1 GCA_937889225.1 uncultured Lachnobacterium sp.
TGGGCTGCTGTGGAAAATCTGAAAAATATTGCAGAAAGTTATAACGATGCAGGCTCTATCATGGAACTGGAACAGAAGCTCTCGGACATTTCCAGCGAATGTAAATCTGCAAAAAATGACCTGCTCCAGACGGAAAAACGATTGAAATCCTTGATGGAAATTTTGAAATATGCCAAGCAGTATCAGACTACTCTACCTTATTATAATAGTTACCGGAAAGCGAAAAACCGTGACAGTTATTTCCGCAAACATGAAAGTGAAATCATCCTTCATGGCGGTGCAAAGCACATGCTGGAACAGTACGGGGTTTCGCTGAAATCTTTGAATCCGGAGAAACTGGAAAGGGAAATTTCAGAACTGGAATCACGGAAAAAAGAACTTTCTTCGGATTATAAAACGCTGGCAAAATCGGAAAAAGAAACCCAAAAGCAACTTGATAAACTGCAAATATATTTTAATAAAAATAAAGAATATAATAGTCTTTCAAAAAAGAAAAATCAATATTTATTATGATCGAGTTTTATGTACTAAATAATTACACACCATCTTCTTTTAATTGTAAAGTGTTAGAGTTGTATGTCAGTTGGAAAACACTCCAACTGACAACCTAAAAAGTAAATAGCTACAAGCCTTTATGCGTTCTATAAATTACCCCTAACAATATTTTGTTTTAAATCAATCTTTCCAGACTTTTATTACATTTGCTCCCTTTTCTAAAATTTCAGAATAACAAGGCGTACTCAAAATTTCTTCAATCAATTGTTTTTCTAATTCATCATTCAACACTATCGTATTTTCCGTATTCATATGGAATATTTCTTTAACTAATTTCTGCAAACCATTATCATCAATATTCTCCATTTCCTGTTTTCCAATACTAAACAAAATATAGAACAAAAATGAAGTTCGCTTATTTGTCGAAATTGGATTTATCTTTATCGACTCATGCTTGTCTGGGAAATAATCCTTTACAAATCTTTTTAATGTCTTTTTATGGAGTAGTGAACTTTGTAAAATACTCATAATGTTATGTATTAAGATTTCAATAATACACTTATTCGGCTTATCCGTTTCATTATGAATACCAATTAAGCACTTTATCATATTAAAAACAAAAGTATACAACACAAAATCCATTTTTACTTTTCCCAAACAAATTTTAGTAGATATTCCACACAGTTTCGGACCTTCTATATAATTTTCCCCATTGTAAAGTGCCTCAAAAAATTCTGTTTCAGCCTGCTCATAGGTTGTATGTACAATTTCACGCCTCAATGAATCAGTCCGCAATTCTGTATACAAAAAATTATTCGGACAAAATTCGGGCTTATTATCTGCTACAACAACACGATACATGGCAACTCCAAACAGCACTACCACAACATTTATCTTACCCTCCTGATCTTCAAACCCAAACAAGCAATGGCTTCCTAAATCTTTTTGTTTTTCATAAAATTCATACAACTCCTTATTTTGAAAAAGAGTAACCGGATTATTTCCTTTTCCTGTTGTAATAAAAGAAATAATATTAGCAAATTCTTCATGATAACCACTTACATTATTTTTCACACAATACCACTCAAATGCTATTTTCGATATCATTCTGTACATTGCTTCGCTAAAATAAACCTCTAAATTTATACTGACTTTTTCTGTCAAAATCAAATTATTAACATCTATTTCTTCTACTTCTTCTGGATTTTTTGCAATCCCTTTTATCCTATCCAAAGAACTCATCTTATGCTTTTTATCAACAGATTGAATTACACGCCCGTCAAATATACTTTTTTCAGAAGTCATCGAAACATTATAATCAACACCATCAATGCCCACAATTGCAGGATATGCTGCATAATTTTTTCCTTTTCTTGACTTAACATCTAATTTATTAGTAATTAAAGCGAATGCTTCAATTACTTCACTTTCAAATAAATCGCTAAATTTATTATTATGTTCCGTCTTACATACATTTTTATTTGTTATTCTTGCATTTGTAAGCGCATCAGGAATAATATCAGACTCTGACAACGGACTTTCTACTCCACAATAAATGCACGCTGGTTTTTGTTGCATATGTTATTCCTCCTTTAAAAAATATAACAATTATAATAAATACATCTTACAAAGTTTCACATACACTTTGCCATCTTCAAACTTCACTTTATCAAACAATAGTGTTTAAAACAATACTTCTTTTACTGTCTCCAATTTTACCATACTCAACTCGATTTTCAGTAGTCCCTTTAACTCTATATTTTTCAATAAAAATGTCTTTCTTACAAACAGCTATTGTGCATACACCCTATAATATAGTCATTAAATATTCACAAAATCACAAAAATTTTTATCTTTATTTTTAAAAGAAATCCCTTTCGTTAAATATTACAGGTTCTTTCTTATTTTTTGGGTAATTCAGTTTAATCTTATTTTTCTATATCAAGCCATTTAAAGGCTTATTGAAAATTATAAGATTATCGAATACCCAAAGTTCAGAAAGAACCATATTACTTTTATCTAACAAAAGAGATTTTTTTATAATTTCAAAATAATCCAGTGAACCATCTCGTTAACATCATTTTATTCCAATATCAAATATTTTATCATTCATTGGACTTTCTCATCACAAAGAAATATTCCTGTCAATTTTGTGCAACCCTGCTTCTTTTTTTTCAAAAAATTGCTTCTTCCAATTCTGCACCTCTACCTGCTTTCCTTTCAGCTTTTCCTTAATGGAAATCCTCTGCGGTTTTTCCTGTGCTTCCTGTTTCTTTGCAAGGTACTGTTCCGCTTCCGGAAGATATGTCTGCAGCGTTCCGCTTTTGTCTTCTTTGATCGGATTGATATCTACAGGAACACCACCAATGGCAAGATTATCTTCATGCAGAATCTCAAAAAGGGAATCTTCTCTTTCGCTGCCTTTGTACTCTACAACAACATCCAAATCCGAACCGGATTGCTCCAGTCCCCTACTCCGGCTTCCTGTTACCACAACATCTTCTATCTGCACATCCAGTGCATTTTCCTGTGTTTTGGAGTCAATATAATCCCAAACAGACTGCTCTATCTCTCCCGCACTCTGCCCGTCAATTTCGTGAAAGAACATTTCCGTTCTCTGCCGGAAGCCATACACCACATCTTCTGCAACAATCATCTGTTTGTCTGCTTCCGAAGTGTCGTATGCGTCCGTTTCAGGCTCATCCGCACCAATGGTAGTGAAATCCTTTTCATTCATATTTAAAAGGCTGTTTAAGGCATTTAAACGTTCCTGCTTCTCTTTTAATTCCGCTTCCTTTGGAAATGGTTTCTGCACCTCTGCCTTTGCTGTTTCCAGCTGGTTTTCCACGTTCTGGTGTTTCTGCCTTATTTCTTCAAGCTGTGAAGGCATCGCATCCAGTGCATTGTTTAATCGCTGGATATTTCCGAGTGCATCCGCACCCAGTTCCACTTCATGCCCCAGTTTTCCTTTTAATGTTGCAACAAATTTGGATGCAAGAAAACGATAATGCAGTGCAACTGTAAATCCCTGATATGCCCCGATTACCACCTGTTCTGCCTGTGATTTTATGTGCTTGCACATTTCAATCAGAGCTGCTCCGGCTTCCTTTTTCTCCGTGTATATGCGGTTTCCTATCTGCATGGAAAAACTGTCCTTGTCCGGAAATCTGTTCTGTTCATAGTGCCGGATATCTGCATCCAGTCCTGTCTCCAGCTCCTTTAACTGTGCTATCTGCTTCGGATAATGCTGCGTAATATTGTCTTCCAGACGATACTTCTGATTCGTGTGATTGGCTTTCAAAAGCTTCAGCTTCGATACTTCGATGTCCAGCAGCATCTTCTCCTTGATATGCGGATTTCCGGTGGCAAGTGCCTTTACTTCCGCATAGGAAAGTGCCGCTTCATCCACATCATCGCAGGAACGCACCGGCGATTTGCTTGTCATGATCTGACTGATAAATTTCTGCTTATTTTCGATCACCTGCCAACTGTATGCGTCAAAGGTTTGCTCTGTGATATAGCGGAAAATCCATACTTTCTCATTTTGGTTACCCTGACGCAGGATTCTTCATTCCTGTTGCTCAATATCCGAAGGCCGCCACGGTATGTCGAGATGATGCAATGCAATCAGACGGTCTTGGATATTCGTTCCTGCCCCTAATTTGGCTGTAGAACCAATTAAAAAACGAACCTGTCCGCTTCTTACTTTTGCAAACAGCTCCGCTTTCTGTGTCTCCGTATTCGCTTCATGTATGAATTTTATTTCTTCTTCCGGAACGCCTTTTCCCACGAGTTTCTGACGGATATTGTCATAAATATTAAAAGAACCATCGCCTTTTGATGTGCCGAGGTCACAGAAAATTAACTGTGTACTTTTCTGTTCCCGCGTATCTTTCCAGATGCGGAAAGCACGTTCCACACAGGCTGCCGACTTGGAATCTTCATTATCGGGAAGCATCGGATTGATAAGCCTCTGGTCAAGTGCAAGTTTTCGCCCATCGTTTGTGATTTTAAGCATGTTGTCCGTTGTCGGCTCTACCAGTCCGTTCCGCACTGCTTCTGCACGTTCTGCAAGTGATTTTACCATTTCTTTCTGGTATTCGCTCGGCTTTAATACCACGTTTTCATATTCTGCCTCCGGAACAGGAAGTTTTAACATATCCGGTGTCTGAATATCGGCACTTTCCTTGAATAAAGAAATCAGTTCCGGCAGGTTAAAAAACTTCGCAAAACGTGTTTTTGCACGGTATCCCGTGCCTTCCGGAGCAAGCTCGATGGCGGTCTGCGTTTCCCCAAATGTGGATGCCCACGCATCAAAATTGCCAAGACCAAGACGCTGTAAAGTACCAAACTGCAGGTATCTCATGTTGGTATAAAGCTCGGTCATCGAGTTCGAAATAGGGGTTCCCGTTGCAAACGTAATGCCTTTTCCGCCCGTGATTTCATCCACATACTGGCATTTTGCAAACATATCGGAAGATTTCTGTGCTTCTGTCTGTGCAATGCCTGCCACATTTCGCATTTTTGTATACAAAAAAAGGTTCTTAAAATTTTGTGACTCGTCCACAAACAGCCTGTCCACGCCTAACTGCTCAAAAGTCACAACGTTGTCCTTCTTTTCTTCCGCACTTAATTTTTCCAGACGCACAATAAGGCTTTTTCTCGTTTTTTCCATCTGCTTGATGGTGTAATTTTCCCCTTTTGCTTCCTTTGCAGCTTCAATGGCTGTCTGTATTTCCACAATCTGCTTTTCTACGATGGCTTTCTGCCTTTCTGCAGATAACGGAATACGTTCGAACTGCGTGTGTCCGATAATGACTGCATCATAGTCTCCTGTCGCGATTCTGGAACAGAATTTCTTACGGTTTGCAGGCTCAAAATCTTTTTTCGTGGCAGCAAGGATATTTGCACCCGGATACAGACGCATGAAATCGGCAGCCCACTGCTCCGTCAGATGGTTTGGAACGACAAACATGCTTTTATGGCACAGTCCAAGACGCTTGCTCTCCATGGCAGCCGCAATCATCTCGAACGTCTTTCCTGCCCCCACGCAGTGTGCGAGCAGGGTATTATTTCCGTAAAGCTGGTGTGCGACTGCATTTAACTGGTGCGGGCGTAAAGCGATGCTTTCCGTCATGCCCCGAAATTTTAAATGGGAACCGTCATATTCCCTTGGTCTTGTGGAATTGAATATCTCATTGTATTTTTTGCAGAGTACATTCCTTCGTTTCGGCTCCTGAAATATCCAGTCCTTAAAGGCTTCCCTTATGCTCTCCTGCTTCTGTGAGGCAAGCATGGTTTCTTTTTTATTCAGGACACGTTTTTCCTTACCGTCTTCCACTACTGTATCAAAAATGCGGGTATCACGGAGATTTAAGGAATCTTCCAGTATGCGGTATGCATTTGCCCTCGATGTGCCATAAGTCATATTGACAAGCGAATTTCCGTAATCGGCATTCTTGCCTTTGATATTCCACTGTCCGCTGATCTCGGAATACTGTACCGCTATGGTATTGCGGTCGAACAGACACTCCGGCGTTTGAAATACCTCGCACATAAAATCCTCGATATATCTGGTGTCAATCCATGTTGCACCGATACGGACTTCTATTTCTGAAGCTTCCAGTTCCTTTGGCTGCACTTGCTCCAATGCAGATACGTTTATGGCATACTTTGTATCCTGTTCTGCAAATATCCTAGCACTGTTTAATTTTTCCCTCACGTTTCCGCTTAGATATTCATCCGCCGTTTCCCACTTTTCGGTAAACGGATTCATGAAAATAACACCCGTAAGCTCCTGTGTGATTTCTTCCTGCCCTTTTCCCGTAAGACTTTCCATATAAGGCAGGTCGATTCCTGCTTTTTCCGATAAGGACACGGCAAGTGCCTCTGCCGCAGTATCCACGCTTGTGACCGCTTCTGCCCTTCGGATGGTTCGTTTGGAGAACATATCCGCCTTGCCCTTAAAATGCCCGTTTTCGTCCAAATTCTCCAGTGAGCAGAGCAGATAATAAGACGAATCCTGACTGAACGCTCTGCGGTTTGCCTGCGAATGGATCAGCCCGAATTTGTCGGAAAATGCATCATATAAGCGGTTTAACTGTGCCTGAGCACCCTGTATCAGTGTATCTGGAAAATCCTCCATCTGAAGCTCTATCAGCTCCTGTGTGCAGTCACGGAGCTGTATCATTGCCTTAATGCGTTCCTTTGTCGTTTCCGGCAGATCCATCAGCTTCATAATGGAATTTTCCCTGTAATATACCCGGTTGTCCACAAAGGCATAGCTGTAATTCTTTACGTTTGGATTGGCAGGAATTTCGGAAGATACAGACTCGGTAATGCTGCTCTCCAATGGTGTTCTATCTGCCGCTGGAAGCACGTCCATGTTTCCAATTTCTGCAAGATTCTGCATTTGAGCGAATGGCGCTCCTGCTAATGATGTCTGCATTTCATCATTTTTATTCTCCATGGAATTTATGATAGATACATCTGCACCGCCGATAATGTATTCTCCTGCTTTTTTTAACTGTTCCGGCAATGGCACGGATGCATCCGGCAGACATGCTGCATCTTTTCCATAAGCCGTGCTTACCATTTCCATCCTGCCAAGCACCATTTCCGGATGCTCCACAAAATAACTGTTCATCACGATTCCATTTTTATTTTCGGACAAATGCACCCAATCAGGCTCCAAGTCCAGCATCCTCTCATGCTTACGGAAAAATAAAATGTCAGAAGTGACTTCCGTTCCTGCATTTTCCTTAAATGCCGTATTCGGAAGCCTTACTGCACCAATCAGCTCGCCCCTCTGTGCCATCAGCTTTCTTGCAGACGGATTTTTCTTGTCCATCGTGGATTTTGATGTGATAAATGCTGCGATTCCATTTGGTTTGACCTTATCCAAACTTTTTACCAAAAAATAATCATGCACAGAAAGATTATATTTATCATATTCCCTGTCAGAAACCTTGTACTGCCCGAACGGAACGTTGCCCACTGCCACATCAAAGAAATTGTTCGGAAAATCTGTTTTTTCAAACCCTGAAATCCGGATATTGGCATTTGGATAGAGCTGCTTTGCGATACGTCCGCTGATACTGTCGAGTTCCACGCCATAAAGCCTGCTTTGCTGCATCTGGTGCGGCAGCATACCAAAGAAATGCCCCGTTCCCATGGCAGGCTCTAAAATATTTCCTTTTGAAAATCCCATCCCCTCAATCACATCATAAATACTCTGTATGATGGCAGGGCTGGTATAGTGTGCATTTAAGGTGCTTTCCCTTGCGGATGCATATTCTTCTGGAGAAAGCAGATTTTTTAATTCCTGGTACTCCGTATGCCAGTTTGCCTTTCCAATATCAAATGCATCCGACAGACCGCCCCAGCCTGCATATCTGGAAAGAACCAACTGTTCCTCCGGTGTAGCGGTACGGTGTTCTGCCTCAATATTTTTTAAGGTACGGATGGCTTCCACGTTCTGACGGAACTTTTCTTTCGGTACAAAACCTTTCGGTGTGATTTCTAATTCCGGTGTGATATGGAAATTGACAGGAGACAGGTTACTGTTATTGCTTATGTCATTATCCGACAACTCCGTCCTGATTGGCAGACTTGCATTTATTTCTGCATTTAACGAATCACAAAGGGCTGCCGCCTCTGCTTCTGTCTCAAATGTCTGCACAATACCATCAAGAACATAGTAATCGTCTTCCTGATTGTCCCACACCGCAAATGGAGCTTCAAATGCATCTGATGTCAGAGCAACTTCATAACGTTCTGGTTCGCTTTCTGATTCCATTTCTATAATTTCCGGCACATCTGCTGTCTGAACATCTGTCTCCAGCTGTCTGCTGTCCTGTGTATCTTTTGGTAATTCCGCTTTTTCAGTATCAGCACTCTGCTTTTGCTCCGCCTGCAGTTTTTTCAGTTCCTTTTCTCTCGCTTTTTCTGCATTTTCCTGCCTGTAACTTAAATATTCACTAAATTCATTCCCCTTAAGATACTTTCCTTCGTTTATCAGCTTACGAATGCGTTTTTCCACAAAATTCCAGTTCAAAAGCACTTCCGCATATGGTTCAATGTAACTTCCTTTTTCCAGTTTTATGCCCTTTGCATCGTGGTTTTCATGCCCGTAATCACTTCCGGGAAGTGCATGGGAACTGCCGCCAATTCCATATTCTTTTTTCAGGAAAGCCACCCTTTCGTGCTGCTCATGCCTTTCCGTAAAATACTCATAAATGCGAAATTTTCCCTGTGCAAAACAGCTTCCGCCTGCAAGCCGGTAATCAATTTCATCTCTTGTGATAAAATCCTCGTTACGCACTTCCACATGGTCTGCACAGGGATAGGAAACCTTTTCCCTGCCCATATCCTCGATCTGCTCCATGAGATACTGCGGGCTTTTCACATAATTCCATTTCTTTTTGATAACGCCAAGCTGCAGAAGTTCCTCTGCTTCTTTTATTTCAGCTAAAAGCTCCTGCCGGCCCGCATCATCTGACAGCAGGCTGCACAGTTCCTCTACGGATTCCGGAGCTGTATTTTTATGAAATTCTGCATCTTCCCACAGATCAGGAACACCGTCCCTGAAAAAATAATAAATATCATTGGCTACACGCAGACGTTCGCTCTCATCCACAAGAAATGCTTCTGCAGCACTCATATATGAGCCTTCCTCCACCATGGTTCTAATGTGCTGTTCCACATTTTCCCAGTTCATCCATGAAAACGTGCTCTCTATGGCTGATGTGCCAAACCCTACACGCATGCCGCTTTCATCAAACCACACCGCCACGGGATTATCGTCAAATATAAATCCCTTGCCCGTTGTGCCATATTCATTTTTCAGAAATTCCGTGATTTCTTCGGGAGACTTTCCCTGCTGATATTTTGCATAGATACGCTTCCGGCTGTCCTTTCGTCCGCCGCCGCTTCTTAAAATTTCCACTGTCTGCTCTTTGGACAAAGAAAAAGCAGCGGGCATCACATGTACTGTGTCTGCTTCCGCTGCCGCAACTGTACCGACCTGCTCCTCAAACGACGGGAATAAACTCAGCTGTTCGTAGGTTTCGACCGGCACATCCTTATTTAATTGTAAATCAGTTCCTTCAGAACGATCTCCTCCGCTGAATGATGGATGTTGTTCATTTTCTGTACCCACAGCATCTGGTTCTCCGCCTTGAGCTGCTCGTTCACGCCCTCCGACTTCGCCATCTGTGCGGTCAGGACTTCCATTCTCTCCTCTGCCTGTTCCTGAATGCTCAGAAGATGTTCCTTCAGTTCTCCCTTCAGCAGATACAGTGTGTAAACTGCGTTCCTGTGTTCCTTGAGGTATGTTTCCCTCATCATTCCGTATTTCGTCACCGTTCCCTCCGGCTCCTCGTCCATCTGAAGCATTGGTATCATGTAATCCCCGTTCTGTTCGTATTCCAGTTTCGCCATTCTGACTCCTTTCGCCGCCTGATGCGGACTCCTGTGCTGAATTTTCTGTTTTATCATCGCTTTCACGCTTTAAAGCATTATAGTGTGCTTTAAGACGATTTGCAAGCCCCAAATTTGATTTTTTCTCCATGTCCGCAGAGGATTCCCCACGGGCATTTTTTTCGGCTTCTTTCCGTGCTTTTATGCTGTCTGCTTCCTCAAGCAGCATCTCCACGGTCTTGCCAAATCCGGGACCGGTCTTTCCTCCACTTTCCATTTCTTCCAAAGCTGTGCGGGCTTGGCTCTCATTTTGCTGCGAGACAGCCGCTTTTTCATGCTCCCTGCCTGCGGATTTCTGCCTCTGCTGTTTCTGTGCCTTTTCCTGCTCTTTGTCAAATGTCCATATACTTCGGCATATTTCCATAAGCACCGGCTTTGCCAGTTCCGCTACGTGATTGCCCAAAAGCAGCAAGGTATCCGTTGTATTAAACTCACGGATATACATGAAGCCAATCGTATTTTCCAGTACCTCATCCGAAATGCCGCAGCGTTTTAAAATACTGTAAGCCACACTGTCCGATAATGTGATCTGCAGGCGTAATTTCAGGTTGGCATCGTCCAGATGTTCCAGCCGACTGCCTTTTTTAAATTCCGCCACATCGTAAAACAACTGCCTGCCGGTTTCTTCCGTAACCCTGTCTGCAATCACACGGATACGATCCACAAAGGATGCATTCTCATCCGTTTTCCCATAAAGTTCTTCCAGACGTTTCAGCACCACTTCCTGATGCACGTCTTTCATGTCCCAAAGATAAGGCAGCCTTCCTCTCCACCTGCCTTTATGCACGTCCGATACATCAAACACATATTTTAATTTTCCACGCCTGTCTTCATCAACCAGAGCAATGCCTTTTGCACCACGGTTGATCCAGCAGTTCATCCGGTGATTCCAAATATCTACTGAGGCACATGCCGTCGCATCCGGACGCTGTGCGTAAATAAGCACCTGTTCCTTGAACGGATACTTGTACAGCCTTGAAGACGTGGCTAAAAATCTGCACCAGCTTTCCTCACCGGATGAAACCTCTCGCATGGTTTCCTTTAAAAGTTCCGATACAATCTTATACTTCTGATATCCCATTCAAACCTCCTTTTTTCTCTAAACCGCAGAAGTGCCCCCTGTTCGGGAGCACCTCTGCTTATGTTACGTTGTTTCAATTTTCTACACACAAGAGCGACACCGCAAGCGGTATCGCTTATGAATATTTCTACGTTTTCTCTACCGCAGAAGTGTCCCCTATTCGGGTACACCTCTGCTCTTACTACGTTATCTCAACTTGCCACGTACCGGAGCGAAACCGCAAGCGGTATCGCTTGTGAATGCCTCTACGTTTTCTCCACCGCAGAAGTGTCCCCTAGTCGGAAACACCTCTGCTCGTTGTTACGTTTTCTCAATTTGCTACACATGGGTACGTCATGCTCATTCGACAGACAAAAATGCACTTTTTCCGCATCTCTCCAAAAGCACATTTTTGTCTGTCTCACTTCGCATCACGCATTTCTGCACTAAAAAAAGCAGGTTACCTTATTCAAAATAAGATTTCCTGCCTTAATAGTCAGTTATTAAATTGCTGTTTTATACGGTCTGCAAACTATCTGCAAGTTTTTCCACTACTTCTAATGGTAAATCCAAATATTTTGCAATTTTCTCTTTGGATAGTTCTTCATCTTCCAGCATACGAATAGCTGCTTCTTTTCTATCATCCGTTATCATATCTTCCATTGCTTTACTCATAGCCTGTATACCCTTTCCACTCATGGTTGCTATTTGTTTAATCAAAAAATCCAGACACCTGCTACTACTAAACTCCTAAAAACCTTGAAAAATCAAGGTTTTTTCCTTCAAAAAATCCAGACACCTTATTCCAAATCTTCTTCCGACAAAATATTATCTACCAACTTCTGTAATTCTTCTTTATCCGGCAAATATAATTCGTATTTTGAAACAAACAAATTTTTATCCATCCCATATGTTGCATATTTCACAAGCAATTCGTCCTTATCCCTTGCCAACACAATTCCAATCGGCGGATTATCGTCCGGTTCATTAACTTCCTCTGCAAAATATCCCATATACATATTCATCTGACCAATATCAAGATGCTTTACAGCGTTTACCTTTAAATCGATTAAAACAAAACATTTTAAAATTCTATGATAAAACACAAGATCACAACGATATGTTGTATTATTGATAAGTATTGGATACTGCTCTTTTACAAAGGTAAAGCCTTTTCCCAATTCCAATAGAAAATCTTTTAAATTTGCAATAATCCTTTTTTGTAATGTACTCTCGCTATATTTTTTCTTTTGATCAATATTCAAAAATTCCAATGTATACGTATCTTTTACAATATCTTCAGGCTTATAAAACTGCA
>CALAST010000029.1 GCA_937889225.1 uncultured Lachnobacterium sp.
TGGTAATTCTTCATCAATTCCGTCTGGAATATTCATGAAGCCATCTCCAGCTGCTTGGCTTGGTGATGGTTTATCTGCCGGAACGTATCCACCATAATTTCCTTCGCTGGAAGACGATTTGCTTTCTGCGAATTCCACGTTTTCTACAACAACGTCAGTAGTATATACACGCTGTCCGTCTTTATTGGTGTAGCTGCCAGTCTGAATGCGACCTTCTGTCACAAACTTGGTGCCTTTACGGCCAAATCTTTCAAAAAATTCTGCTGTTTTTCCAAAAGCAACACAGTTAATAAAATCTGTTGACTGGTCATTGTCACGCTTAAAACGACGGTCTACTGCTAATGTAAATCTTGCAACTGCTGTAGAACTATCGCCCTGTGAATATCTCACTTCAGCGTCTCTTGTTAAACGTCCCATAAGTATTACTTTATTCATACGATTTCCTCTTTTCTATTCTATGCCTCGTCTTTTCTAACGCATAAGAAACGAAGAACATTGTCCATGATACGAACGTCCTGTTCTACTAAAGCCGGAACATTAGATTCTGCTTCGAACTGAATGAAATAGTAGAAACCTTCTGTCTGTTTCTGAATTTCGTAAGCTAATTTTTTCTTACCCCATTCTTCTACTTCAGATACAACACCGCCTGCACGAGTAACATACTCTTTTGCTTTTTCTACAGTTGCTGTTCTCGCATCATCTTCGATCTTTGCACTAACAACGAGTGCTAATTCATATTTGTTCATGCGAATTTACCTCCTTTTGGTCTCTGGCTCACAAATCATTTTGTGAACAAGGAATTTTAATATACCACGAGAATAAATGTTATCACGTTTTTCCCCAGTATGCAAGCATTTTTTACGATTTTTTTAATTCTTTTGTGTTTTTTTCCACGAGCTTGCGAGCAATCATAATTTGATGTCCGCAACCAATGCATTTTAATCGGAAATCTGCACCTACACGCAATATTTCCCACTCAAAACTACCACATGGATGTTTCTTTTTTAATTTTACAATATCCCCTACTTCGTACTCTAATTTCTCCATAATCTAAACCTTTCCCTCGTAACCTAAAATTCCTAAGTTTTACTGATTACTGCACAAAACGACATTCTAAATCTACCTTGCATAGATTCTTGCAAACACAAGCTGTTTTGTTGCTCCACATGCGTCAAGCGGATACATCATCCTAAAATAACTAATTCCAAAAATAACCCACTTTCAACTGCATCTCCAGTCTAAAAGTGGGTTATTAGTAGTTGCGGGGACAGGATTTGAACCTGCGACCTCCGGGTTATGAGCCCGACGAGCTTCCGGACTGCTCTACCCCGCTTCAATGTTATGTTTATTATAAGTCTTCTTCCTTAAAATGTCAAATCCCATTTTCTAATTTTATTATATGTATTTTCTTTTATTCTATACATATTTGCTAAAATTAAGAAATAAATCTTCCAAACACACTTGTTCGTTTTCTCTTATTACGCTTATTCATATGGCATAATGCCTAAAATAAGGCATTTCCATTTCTTAATTTTTTCTAAAGTTCTATTTGTTATTTCCTTTACATAAACTAATCTAAGACGTTATAATAGGTACAAATCCAATATGAATATAGAAATGAGGTATTTTTTGAAAAAACATATTTATAAACCAATTTTACCTGTTTTATTAACGTGTTCCCTTATGCTTTGTTTCCTTACGGGCTGCAATCGTCCGGAAAGTTTTGAAGAATTTACAGAAAATTTGTTTTTAGATGAAGTAACTGCCAATACCATCAATCTTCATTACACCCTCGAAAATCCCGAAAGTTATGGCATTTCCAATTATGATATTTCTTTGGGTGATTTTTCGAAAAAAGCCAGACAAAAAAGTTATGAGTCCTTGCAGGAAACAAAACTTACGCTGCTTACTTATCCATATCTTTCACTTTCCAAAGAAGAACAGCTTACTTATGACATTCTAAGTGATTATCTGGATACACAAATCAATCTCTATCCATATGAATTATATGCCGAACCGCTTGCTGCATACAATGGCTTACATACGGAACTTCCGATTTTATTTGCAGAATATGAATTTCATTCGGAACAAGATGTAAAAGATTACTTAAAGCTGCTTTCTCTTACCAAAGAGTATTTTAAGCAGATTCTTGATTTTGAGAAAGAAAAATCGGAAAGCGGACTTTTCATGTCGGATGAATTATGTCAAGCTGTCATTGACAGCTGTGAATCTTTTTTGGAAAATCCATCCGAACATTATTTGCTTACCACATTTGAAAACCGATTAAATGAAGTAGATGGCCTTTCAGAAAAGAAAAAAACATCTTATATAGAAAAAAACAAACAAGCATTAGAAGGCTATGTGTTTCCCGCATATGAGCTAATGATAGAAGAACTGAACCAACTTTTGGGAACAGGAAAAAATGAGCTCGGACTATGTTATTATGAAAATGGAAAAGATTATTATGAACGTTTGGTATATTCTTTAACGGGTTGTTCTGATACGATTGATGAAATTTACAATCGTATCAATGCGAAATGCTTTGATGATTTAATCGTATGTGCGGATTTACAGGATAAGGACAGTTCTATTTTAGAAAAATGCAATGGTTTAGAATGGGAAATGTCGTCCCCTGAAGAAATGCTTTCTCTTTTACAGGAAAACATGTTATCTGAGTTTCCTGAAATTGCAGAAGTTTCGTGTACGGTTGATTATATTGACCCATGTTTGGAAGAATACCTTGCCCCTGCATTTTATATTGTAGCTCCAATTGACAATTATGTGGAAAACCGTATCTTTTTAAATGATTCTGCATCACATTCGGATATCTATGCCTTTACTACTATGGCACATGAAGGCTATCCGGGACATTTGTACCAAACAGTTATGACCTATGAGCATGGCTATGAATCGGTTCGCAGCATTTTAGATTATACGGGATTTGTAGAAGGATGGGCAACATACGTGGAAATGATGTCCTACTATTATGCAGGATTAAACGAAGATATTGCTTCTATGCTTTCCCATAATCAGTCGGCAACTTTAAGCCTATATGCCACATCCGATATTGGAATTCATTATTATGGCTGGACAAATGAAGATATGTACAAATTTTGGAATTCTTATGGAATTACCGATGAAGATATTATTGATGAAATTACCCGAATCATTTTATCTGACCCGGGCAATTATCTTAGCTATTATGTTGGTTATTTAGAATTTCTGGATTTAAAAACTTATGCAAAGACCACATTAGGCAGCGAATATTCCACAATTAAATTCCATCGCACCCTTTTGGATATTGGTCCTGCACCATTTGATATTGTAGAAAAATACTTTGAAAGCTATTATTCACTCCAAACAGAATCTACAATTGATTGACAAAGTTCTTTGGAAAACTCCGAATCCTGACTTAGGATTCGGTTTTCTTTTGCCATTTCTTCTGTATAATCCTCTAAATAGTAAACGCTATAAGCATCACCAATGCCTACATGACAGACAATCGGAACTACGCCATACTCTAAAATTTCTACCTTACCGGTATCATTATTTCTTGCAACAGTAACATCGGCAATACCTCCTACCATACGATTTGTTACACCATGTCCGGTAGAAGATGTTCCATTGACAAAATTGCCAAGCGAATAATAAACAAGCATTTTATTGCCATTTTCATGGGTTACCCATTCAATCGGTTCGATTACATGAGGATGTGCACCCAATACTAAGTCTACTCCATATTCTACAAAAATTTCGCTCCAGCGTTTCTGTTCAGAAGAAATGCCTAAATTATATTCCGTTCCCCAATGTGGGCAAAGAATCGTAAAATCTGCAATTTCCTCTGCTTTTTTGATATCTTCAATTATCTGCTCTTTATCCATCAAGTTTACCAAATATGGCATGGAAGATGGAACGGAAATACCATTTGTACCATAAGTATAGTTTAATACTGCAATTTTCATTCCCTTATCTTCATATATATAAATGTTATCCTGTTGCTCGGCATTCTCATATATACCTACCACACCAATCTCAGGATATGTCGTATTCCAATAATTTAAACAATTTAAAACCGCATTGCTCCCTCTGTCTAAAGTATGATTTGTAGCTTGCAAAATCACATCAAATCCCGCATTTACTTCCGCATCAGCTAGTGCATATGGCGAATTGAAACAAGGATATCCTGTATATCCGTATTTTTCACCACCCATAATGGTTTCCTGATTGACAATTGCCATATCTGCATCTGTAATAAACTCTTTTACATTTGCAAACAAATGGTCAAAATTATAACTTCCATCCTCCTGCAAACCTGAATCTATGATTTTGGTGTGCATCAGCATATCTCCCACCATTACAATCTGCAATTCTTCCGGTTGTAATTCCTCACCCGGTGCAAGTTCTTCCATTCTTGAAAAACTTGTTTCGATTCGTTCCAAATTTTTCGGCTTCTCTGTCTTTTCTATTGGTTCTTGTTTGTCTTCAATCAACCCAACTATTGCTACAAACAGAAAAAGAAATAACAATATTTTTAAAATACCTTTTCTATATTTGCGGTATTTATTTTGTGATTTGCTCGATATTTTTTCTTTCATATTTATTTTATCCTTACATATATCTCTTATATTATCAAAGAATTATAAATATCCCTCTTGCTCACACCACGGTCTTTTGCAACCAGCTTCATCGCTTCTTTTCGAGCAATCCCCTGACTTTCATAGTGTGCCATATGTTCCTCAATCGACATGGCTTCCCAAAAGCTTTGTTTTTCTTTTTCGACTTCTTCTCTCGTTTTTCCACAAATAACAAGCACAAATTCGCCTCGTGGTTCTCGTTCTTCATAATAAGATAAAAGGGAAGAAAATGTTGTCTGCATTTTTTCTTCATATTTTTTGGTAAGCTCTCTACACACCGTAAGCTCCCTGTCGCCTAATGCATCCATTAATTCTTTTACCGTTTTTAAAAGATGATGTGGTGCTTCATATAAAATAATTGTTCTGGTTTCATTCTTTAATTCTTCTAATATGGCAGCTCTTTCTTTTTTATCCTTTGGTAAAAATGCCTCGAAGGCAAAACGTCTTGTAGAACGACCTGACATGGTAAGTGCGGTAATACAAGCTGCTGCTCCCGGAAGTGAAGTGACTTCTATGCCATTTTCATAACAGATACGCACAATATCTTCTCCCGGGTCAGAAATTCCCGGTGTTCCGGCATCGGTAATCAAAGCAATATTCTTTCCTTCTTTTAACTTTTCCACCAACTGATATGCCTTTTCAATTTTATTGAATTCATGATAACTTGTCATAGGGGTTTTAATCTCAAAATGATTTAACAGCTTTATGGAATTTCTTGTATCTTCCGCAGCAATTAAATCCACTTCCTTTAATGTACGAAGCACACGAAATGTAATATCTTCCAGATTTCCAATCGGTGTCGCACATAAATATAATGTTCCTACCATTTTTCTTCTCCTAATTTCTTATCTTGGCATTCCCTATTCTATAAATAAAGAATTATAATTGTTTGTTCTCTAACACTCTAATTCCTCAAATGTCAAATTTGAACAGTAACCAATACAAAATATACTCTGAGTAAATTTTTCTCAATATATGGAACTCATGTTATTTATCAATATCCATATATATCATAAATTTCAGATGTATAAACACCCTCTTTTTGATAAACTATCAACGGTTTTTCCACAGTAAGGCGTGGTTTTCCACCGCGAAGTCCTTCTATCAACACCATATTTGGCTCTTTGTCCACATAAGGATATACAAGTCGCATCCTCTTTGGTTCAATCCGATATTCTACCATTTTGCTAAAAATTTCTGCCAATCGAAATGGGCGATGTACCATGTAAAATCTTCCCTGTGGCTTTAATATGCGAGCACTTTCCCGCAAAATATCATCTAAATTGCATAGTACTTCATGTCTTGCAATCGCCTTGGCATCTGCCGGATTTTTCAAACCATGGTCATCAATCATATAAGGAGGATTTGTTGTAATTACATCAAAAGAAGATGCTCCAAATATATTTGAAGCATCTTTGATATCTCCTGTCACAATCGATATCTTCTCCTGCAATCCGTTCATATTCACACTTCTTTGTGCCATATCTGCACTTTCCGGCTGAATTTCCAATCCTGTAAAGTGTTTTCCTTTTGTTTTTGCCTCTAACAAAATCGGAATAATGCCTGTTCCCGTTCCTAAGTCTAATGCTCTCTCATTTGGCTTTACTTTTGCAAATCCTGAAAGCAGCACAGCATCCATCCCAAAACAAAATCTTCCCGGATTTTGAATGATATAATATCCGTTTCTATGGAGTTCATCTATTCTTTCATTCTCCAGAATTATAGTCCCGTTTTTTTCTATTCTTTCCAAAATAACGTTTTCCTTTTCCATCATAACGCTTCTTATAAGGTCTTTCATACGCAGTTTCTTCTAATTCTTCTACAGATGCATTATAGCCTCTGTAGTCGCGTTTTGGTTTATAATCACTTTCCGGCTTTTCCTTATAGTCACGTTTTTCTCTAAACTCATTCCGTTCTTTATAATCACGCTTCTCTTTGAACTCATTTCGTTCTTTATAATCACGTTTTTCTTTGAACTCATTTCGTTCTTTATAATCACGTTTTTCTTTGAATTCATTTTTCTCTCTATAATCGTGTTTGTCTCTAAAATCCGTTCGTTCCTTAAGCTCACCTTTTTCACGAGAGTTTTGTTCTTTTATTTCATTTTCTTCTTGTGGTTGGCGATTTTCTCTACCATCATGATTTTCTTTTGCTTCTTTTTTTTCTTTTTGATTTTCTCTTGATTCATGATTTTCACGGAATCGACTTTTTTCATAACGATGTGATTTTTCCGGCTTTTCTTCTACTACGCCCTCATCCTCAAGACCTTCTAATTCTTTTAATTCTTCTTCTGTAAGTTTTACATCTTTACGTTTCTTTTGACGGAAAGAAAGCTCTTTTACAGGATATTCCTGAAGTTCTTTTTCATTTCCGTTGTCCACTACAACTTTCACAAGCTGACGAAGTACATTTACGCTTTGCACTTCTCCTTTTATTCCATCTTTTGTTGTAACAATATCACCTACAGATGGAAGGCGACTGTTTAAGTATTCATATGTTTCCTGTTCATTTTTCAAACAGCACATCAATCTGCCACATACACCGGAAATTTTCGTTGGATTTAAGGAAAGGTTCTGTTCCTTTGCCATTTTAATCGATACCGGCACAAAATCAGCCAAATATGTCTTACAGCAAAGCGGTCTTCCGCAGATACCAATTCCGCCTAAAATCTTTGTTTCGTCACGCACACCAATCTGACGAAGTTCAATTCGTGTACGGAATACTGCTGCTAAGTCCTTTACCAATTCACGGAAGTCAATTCTTCCATCAGCGGTAAAATAAAATAATAACTTATTGTTATCAAATGTATATTCAACATTTACCAGTTTCATTTCTAAGCCATGTTTTGCAATTTTTTCTTTGCAAATCGCAAGTGCTTCTTTTTCTTTTTCACGATTACGCTCTACTACTCTTTCATCATCGTCTGTTGCAACACGAAGCACCGGTTTCAAAGGCTGAATGACTTTTTCTTCTTCCACATCCTTTGGTGGAATCAATACTGTCCCCATTTCTACGCCACGTGCAGTTTCCACAATGACATGCATTCCTGTTTCCAAATCAAATTCACATGGGTCAAAATAATAGATTTTGCCGGCTTTTTGGAAACGGACTCCTACTACTTTTATCATATCTTAATTCTCCTTAATGGTCAGCAATAACAACTCTATGACCAAATCAAAATTTACATTTGCATTTAATCGCAGCCTTGTTTTTTCCAAGGTATCTAATATTTCTTCTATTCCGGCATAAGATTTTTTTGCTGCCTGTTTTTTTATATCATAAACCTCATCTTTAAAAATAAGGTTGTTTACATTATTTGTCGCCTTCATGTATAAAACATCCCGAAACCAGATAACAAGCAAATCCAGATAATCCTGCACCTGTGTCTTATACTCGGCTATTCCTTTTACGGCATCATTTATTTCATACAAATCCATATCATCCAGCTTTTTCATAAGTGAAATCGCATTTTGCTTCAATTCATTAAATTCTTCAGATGAAGCAAGCCGGATAGCCTTTCCCACATTCCCCTGTGCAAATGCCGCACAAGTCTGTGCCTGATAATCCGGAATCTTATAATATCGCATTAAATGTTCCGTAATCAGTTCTTCTTTTACATTCTTTAAGTTCAAGGTAATGCACCTTGATAAAATTGTTGGCAAAAATGCAGAGGCGTTTGTTGTAAGAAGAAGAATTACCGCATAAGTTGGCGGTTCTTCAATCGTCTTTAGCAATGCATTCTGTGCCTGTATATTCATCTTTTCTGCTTCATCTATGACATAAATCTTATATTTACTGCTATAAGGCTTGATAACAATATCGTTGTTTACCTGATGACGAATATCATCTACCGAAATAATATTTGGCTTCTCATGTGTTACATAAATAATATCCGGCTGATTATTTTCTTTTGCCTGCCTGCAGGAGCGACAATCCATGCAAGGCTCAGTCCCTTGCATTTCACATTGCAATGCCATGGCAAATGCCTTTGCAATCATCATTTTTCCTGCACTTTTTTCTCCATTTATGATATAAGCATGGGATATTTTATTCATATAAATGGCATTTTTTAAATGTGTCGTTATCTGTTTGTGTCCTACAATATCTCGAAATCCTGCCATTTCACTTTCCTTTACGTAAAGATGTCAAGAAGCAATCCTTGAATTTCGCCAATTCTGCTTAAGATAGAAAGATGGTCTTTCTCATCTTCCACAAGCTCGGTTGCTAAGGCATCTAAATTTTCATCAATTAATTTAATAATACCATATACACGATGTCGTCCACGCCTATCTAAAAAGTTTTCTCTGGAAAACTTATGAGAACGATACACAACTTCTTCTAAAAATTCCCGCACTAATCCCCGATACCGTTTCAAATCCCTGATATCCATATGCTCTGCAATACGATTTCCCTGAGCCGTGATATCTTTCATTAACTCTTCCACTTTTGCCTGTAACTGAGCATCGCTAATTGCACTCGATAGTGTAAACTTAAATGTGCCATCACCTGCCGTTACTTTACTCGTTTCAGCAAGCTGATTTACCTGTGTTACATCATGGATTTTCATATTCATATCCATATTTCCCACCTCCCTCTTAACTATTTATCAAATTAAGAACAACTCTCATTTTTACTAAAAAATTCCATTATTTTTTTTAATCAACTCTTTAAACTTCCACATCATTTCATGTTATATGCTCTTAAAGTGCATATTTCTCATTCACTTTTCAATTTTCTTAAGTGAAACGGACACTCAAAATTCGCATTCGCTACTTTTTCTTCAAGTCAAGTGGATATTCGCAATCCGCTTCGCTACTTACTCATACAACATTTGATATACGCTTCGATTTCCTCCAAGGTATTCTCTAATGTTACATTTAAAAAACGTTTCGAAATACCTGCTTCTTTTAAATTCTCTTCTGAAAAATCTTTTGCATCTGCTAAAAAACGCCTGCACATTTCTTCATACTTTGGAATCACCTGCTCTTTTTCTCTGGCAATTGCCCGAAGCAATCTGTCTCCATCTTCTACTTCCACATAAATAGGAACGGTTTTCTCAGAACCAAAATAATCTCTGATTTTCACATAACTTTCCAATGTGCCAATCAATAAATAATTGTTCTTTTCTAAATCAATATTATCATCATTTACGGTAAAATATTTCCATACTCCATAAATGGTATGATACGCTCTTAATTCTACAATGCGATTTTCTTCTTCCAACCGCTTTACATCTTCTTCGCTACAAAAACAATACTCCCTGCCCGGCACTTCTCCATCACGAATCGGACGGGTTGTATAAGGAAGGATACGTTTTAGGTCTAACTTTGTTTCCTGCAATAACTTCTTATAAATAGTATCCTTGCCTGTCGCACTTTTTCCCATTACACAAAATATTTTTCCCATAATGTTCTGCTTTCTTAATTATAATATAGTTGCAAAAAATTGACAAATTTTATTCGTTTCTCATTATCTACTTGATTCACTACTTGTTACTGTTCACACATGACCAGTAACAAGTAAAAATCCATTTAAAATTTGCTTCGCAAATGGATTTTTACTTGCAAAATTTACGTTTTCATACGTACT
>CALAST010000030.1 GCA_937889225.1 uncultured Lachnobacterium sp.
GAAGCAAATTTAGCATGGATTTTTACTCGTTACTGGATACGGAGTGTACAGTAACACAATATATGTAGATAAGAGAATTACAGGCATGAATTCACGTTTTTTTGTAGACGATGATTATTCAAAGTATGTGATTTACCGCAGACTAAGACAATAAACATTTTGCAAAACCATATAAAATGAATTATACTATAAGAAAACTATGCTATAAAAACTAAAAAATTTATTGCTGTATAATATAACATAGGTGAAATAAGGCATTCTTATCAAGACTTAAAGGTTTGCAAATATAAAACAAATGAGGGAGGATATACATTTGAGGCTAAAATATCAAAAAATACACATAGGTAGAAGAACCATAAAAACAGCACTTGCAGTTATTGTTTCTATGTTAATTGTTTCTGTTTACGGTGCGACTACCTCAAAGATGATATTTGCCATGCTTGGGGCGATGGGAGCGATGGAACCTTCCTTTCAAAAATCCGTAGAAGCATGTCTGACACAAATCATAGGCATGTTTTTTGGTGCAATTGCAGGCGTACTGTTGCTTTTACTGCCGATTAACACGCTCATATGTGTAGGAGTTGGCATTATTTTTGTTATTACATTGTATAATGTGCTTCAAATTCGTTTTTCACCTGTATTACCATGTATGATTATCGTAACATTATGTACGACACCTGATATTCAGCCATTTACCTATGCAGTTGGGCGACTTTGGGATACGGTGATTGGTCTTGGCGTGGGTATGCTGATTAATATCTTAGTTTTGCCATATGATAACAGTTTGAAAATCCATAGCACCATTGAATATTTGCAAAAAGAAGTAATTGCGTTTTTAGAAGATATGTTTGATGGGGACAACGAATATCCGGATACCGGTAAAATGACAAGAACCATTGACGATATGGGGTGTCAGCTTGGAATTTACTCGAAACAATGGTTGCCATTTAAAGAAAAACAAAATCATAAACGTTTGGAAATATTTCTAAAGTGTCAAGGAAAAGCTCGTCAGCTTCTGGCACAGATGGAAGTGCTGTGCCGAATGGGATGTCCGGGGCGATTGGACGAAGAAAGTAGAAAACGTCTTAAGGATAGCGGAGCACAGATTAAAGATGATAGAGTGTTAGATGAAGTGCAGGAAATAGATGTGATTACGAATTATCATGTAAAGCAAATTTTGCTGTTGCGTCAGGAATTAATAGAAACATTAGAAGAAATATCTTCACCAACGCCGTAGGGCAGGAAGCCCCGACTTCTATAAGTCGGAGAGGAATGCCCAATTTAGCGGCGTATTTTTTTATCTAAATATTGTCTTCGCCAAAATATATGATAGAATAATATTGGTGAAGAAAGTAGGTGTTTATATATGAAACAGACAATTACGGCAAAACTTCAGATTTTAGTCAATCCTTCAGATAAGCGGGTTCTCTGCGATACCATGAAGGCTTATTCTGATGCCTGTAATTACGTGTCTGAATACATATACAAAACGCATAATCTCAGTCGTTATAGTGTACAAGAAGACACTTATTATCAAGTACGTGAGATGTATGGTCTTCGTTCTCAGATGGCTGTTTCCTGTGTGCGTACCGTTATTGCGAAATACAAGACCATTCTTGAAAATCAGAAAGAGTGGATTAAGCCTGTATTTAGGCTTCCTCAACTCGACCTTGTATGGAACAGGGACTATTCTCTTAATAATAAAAGTGATATATTTTCTGTTAATACATTAAATGGTCGAATCAAAGTATGTTTTTATAAAAATGGGTTTGAACAGTATTTTTCTAACGGTTGTAAGTTTGGTACAGCCAAGCTCGTTCATAAGCACGGAATGTTCTTTTTGCATATACCTGTAACATATGAGATTTCTGAGCTTCAAAAATCAGATGTTTCAAATGTCGTTGGTATAGACCGTGGAATTCGATTTCTTGCAGTTACTTATGATAGTAACGGCAAATCTACATTCTATGATGGTAACGAAGTAAAACAGAAACGTGCACATTATAAGGCTCTGCGTAAGCAATTACAGCAAGTCGGCACTTCATCATCCCGAAGAAGAATCAAGGCTATCGGTCAGCGAGAAAACCGTTGGATGCAGGATGTGAATCATTGCATCTCTAAGGCACTCGTGAAAGCTAATCCTGATGGTACTTTATTCGTAATTGAGGATTTAACAGGTATTCGTTCTGCTACGGAAAGAGTCAAGGTGAAAGACTGTTATGTATCTGTATCATGGTCTTATTACGACCTTGAACAGAAACTTGCTTACAAAGCATTAAATCATCATCAGCTTGTAGAAAAGGTCAATCCTGCGTATACAAGTCAGACTTGTCCTAAATGTGGTCATACAGAACGAGGGAATCGTAATAAGAAGATGCATCTTTTCTGTTGCAAAAACTGTGGCTACAAGTCGAATGATGACCGTATAGGGGCTATGAATCTGCATCGCATGGGAATAGAACTTTTAGTACCTGATGCAGTTGCTATGGAGTAAATCTCTATAGCACGGGTACGTGTCAACGTGCCTTATGTAACGCTACTTTTAGTAATAATGCTAAACGACGAAATGTGGAAGGAGTAATCCGCTATACCACAGGGCAGTTAGAAGCTCCGACCTCTAAGGCGTTAGCTGTAGGTCGGAGTAGTTGACAGGGAAAATAAAAGATAAGAACGGGTGAGCATTGATTTATTTTGATAGGTCAATTTTTATTATAGATTGTATTTAAATTATAGATAGTGTAAAATTTTTATAGGAATAATTTTGCCATAATTCTATGTATGATGTATGCTATAAATGAATCACTTTCAACAAGAATAGTTGCTTATTTGGGCGTATGTATATTTTTTCTTATCACACGCTTAAATTTGGTTGAAATTTCCAAGAAAAAATACTCTTTTAGGCGTATATAAAATTATTTGCTCCCTACACCTTGATTTTATCAAAAGACAGGACGTAAGGATTCTATTTTTTCCTATACGCCCATTTGCTACAAAAAACAGCAAAAAATAAAGAGAAAAAGTATGTATTTTATTTATTTTTATAGATACGCCCATTCTCTTGTGAAATGGCTCGAATGCGAGGTTATTTTTGGTTTGCTATAAATATCTTTGTGATATATACTAAGAATTAATTATGGATAGAACTCCCTTTTTCTATTTTTGTTATTCAGGTTCAAAGTCCAAGATAAACTGAAATTATTTTTTACTAAATTTACTGCTTAATTAAGGTAAAAAATGGATTTTTACTTGCAAAATTTATGTTTTCATACGTACTTAGCAGTAAATGC
>CALAST010000031.1 GCA_937889225.1 uncultured Lachnobacterium sp.
ACATAAGTCTACACCATCGGTTTATTTCTTGTCTGTTAACCTCTGTACAGTAACTATTAGATATTGAGTTATAACAAAAATGATTTTTTGTTATTGCAAAATATGAAAAAAAATGTTAAAATGTAAATTCTAGATGTTTAAAACATCCAATATGCGATGGTATTTATATTTCTTAAATCATGAATTTGAGAGAACATAAATGACATTGTGTGTTGAAAAAATATGTGATTTATAGGAGGTACCATATGCAACACAAAGACATCTCCAAGGTACGTGCATCTGTGAAACAGCAATGCGGAAACAGGGTTATGATACAGTTAGACCGTGGACGTAACAAGGTAGATATTCAGAAAGGGACCCTTCAGCAGGCGTATCCAAGTGTATTTACTGTATTAGTAGATGATGAAAACGAAGGAAATCCGCCACAGTTATTATCGTTTAGCTACACCGATATTATTACAAAAGATATTCGCATGAAGCTTTGCTAAAGTCATAAAAATCCTTCACATTGAATATGTATTGATATACAGGCATTCAATGTGGAGGTTTTTTTATGGAGTTAAATAAGCATATATGTAATCAATTAGTGGAAAAGGACTATGCATTTGCCCAGATTACGCTAGATGATGACTATATTGTAAGGGACAATAAGCCGGATGTGATAAGGGCAATTTATACGAAGGGGCATATTACTTTAGAGGATACAAAAATAGGAAATCAAGTAGTATGGATTACAGGGAAACTGCATTTTCATACGTTATACCTGAGTGATGATGAGAATCGAAGATTGGAATCTGTTTTTGGGGAAGTGCCGTTTCAGGAGAAACTGATGATGGATAATGTGACCGAGAAGGATGAAATTTCTGTGGATGCAAAAATAGAGGATTTATCAGTTGGGATTATCAATTCCAGAAAACTGGTCATTCGTGGTGTGCTGAATTTATCGGGCAGGGCATTAGAAGAACAGCAAAGCGAAATTAGCTGCATGATTGCAGAGGGGAATGGATATGAGCAGAAAACGCAAGAAGTCAATATGCTGTGTCTGGTGGATGCAAAAAAAGATATGATACGCATACAAAAAGAATTGGTGCTTCCGGGAAGCAAGTCAAATATCGGAGAAATTATTTTTTACAATGTGGACTTTTTTAATGAGGAAATCCGACCAAAAAGCGAAGGTTTGCAGATACAGATGGATGCAAGGGTATGGGTATTATATCGAAGCGAAACGACAGGGGAGTATGAATATTTTGAAACGACAGTACCTGTTACGGGAAATATAGAAAGTGACTATTTGACAGGTGATGAGATTTTTTGGAATAAAGTAGTGCCATTGGAAGTTCTGGTAGAACCACGGGCAGATTATGATGGGGAAAGCAGGATGCTTGGTTTGGAGATTGCATTATCTGCGGAGGCAGAATTCTATCGGGAAGAAAGCTGTGAAATGCTCATAGATGCGTATTCTTTGGAAAATGAACTTATTTTGGAAAAAGAGCCGGCAAAAGTCAGCCATTTTCTGATGAAAAATCTTTCAAAAGTGCGGATTTTAGAGCAGGAGCATCTTGAGCCAAATCAGGAAAAAATATTGCAGATTTGCGGAAGCAGCGGAACGGTTAGCGTGGATAGGATAAAGAGATTAGAAAATGGCATGTTATTGGAAGGGCTTTTACAGGTACATATTTTATATAATACAACAGCAGATTCTATGCCGATTGCCCATTGTCAGACACACATTCCATTTGAGCAATTAATTGAAATGAATGGGGGTTCCGAAGATACAATGGTTCGAATGGATGCAAAGTTAGAGCAGCTTCAGGTCAATTTGTTGGATAACACGGAGTATGAAGTAAAGGCAGTTATTCAGGTGGTATTATTTGCGAGAGAACCGATAGAATTTTCGAATGTCACAAATATGATAGAAACGCCAATAGATATAGAACTTCTGAAAAAACAACCGGGAATGATTGGATGTATTAGGCGAGGCGGAGAAGATATGTGGGACATTGCGAAAAAATATCATGCTTCTACCGAGAATATTATAGAAATGGGGGATAAAGTATTAATTGTAAAGCAGGTTCGATGAGGTAAAGGGGTATAATGGAAAACCTTGGGAAATTCCGAGGTTTTCCATTTTTTCCTGTAAAAAACAGTAGTATTTTTTCGTATTTGTGTTATCATAGAAATAGTTGTTGTTCGAAAAGTTAAGCCGATATTTGTATGTCTCAGCTTTGGAAAATTAACTAAATAAAGAGAAAAATTCGGATTTTGAGCAATTATCTTCGTGTAGTTTGGGGACAATAACAGACAAATTAGGATATAAGTACTATGGAGGAAAAGGATGAAAGTCAAAAGCTATAAGATGAAACAAAAGATAAAAAGAACGGTAGCCATTTTGTTGACAGGGGCAATTCTTATGGCAGTCCCGGTTGTGGATAAAAATTATGGAATTTCTTTTGGAGAAAGGGAATTGGTTTACGCATCCAGTGCAGAAGATAAAAGAGATGAGGCACAACAAAATTTAGACAATGTGCAAAATGAAATGGATAATTTAGAAGCACAGCAAAATGAGGTACAGGAAGAACTAAGTGAAAAAGCTGCTGCATTGAGTGACCTTTTAGCAGACAAAAAGATATTGGAAGAGGATATTGAAAAAACGCAGGTAGCCATTGACCAAGCGAAAGTGGATTTGGAAGTTGCAAAGAAACAGGAAGAAGAAGAATATGAGGCAATGAAGCTTCGTATTCAGTATATGTATGAAAATGGTGCGGCAGAGTCTGTGTGGACAGCTATTTTTGAATCGGATGGCATTGCAGATATGTTAAATCGTGTAGAGTATGTGACACAGGTACATAAAACAGACAGAGAACTTTTAGCAGCATATAAGGAAACGGTTGCACAGGTAGAAGAATTGGCCGCAACATTAGAGTCAGAAATGAATGACTTGACAACCATGCAGGAAGTTTTGGCACACCAAGAGTCAGAACTGGAAGCTGCTATGGCACAGCTCAAAGCAGAAGTGGCTGATTTTGAAGAACAGTTAGCATCTGCACAAAGACAAGCAGATGCATATGCGGCAGAAATAACAAGACAGAATGAGATTATTCGTCAGGAAGAATTGCGTAGAGAACAAGAACGTCAGGAAGCATTACGCAGGGAGCAGGAACGTCAGGAACAATTACAGCAGCAACAACAGCAGCAAAACTCCAATAATAATTCAAATACAAATAATGGAAATGGTTCGACTAAGCCAAGCACAAATGGCAGTTCTGATTTAAATGACTCTAGCAAAGACCCTGCATTTACATCGGGCGTTTCCGGTACAGAATTGGTGAATTATGCATTGCAATTTGTAGGAAATCCGTATAAATGGGGTGGAAACAGTTTAACAAATGGTTGTGACTGCTCCGGATTTGTGCATCTTGTTTATAAACATTTTGGAATTTCCGTTCCAAGATATTCGCAGGCATTTAAAACAGTAGGACAAGCTGTAGCATATGAGAATTTAAAAGCAGGTGATATTGTAGTTTATCCGGGACATGTTGCGATTTATATTGGCAATGGTAAAATCGTAGAAGCACAGTCTACAAAGGCAGGCATTACAAGTTCAAGAAGAGTAAATTGCAGCACGATTACAGCGATTCGTCGAGTTCTGTAGATTTTGCGTAGTTGCTTTATAAGTGGTAAGGGATGGCGGAGTAGACGATTGGTAATCAAGTCGTGGATATATATTTCATGAAGTGCACTGTTTTATAGGTGTAAGTATATGTTAGGGTAATTGGAAAAATGAAATACTTTATAAATAGCATGAAAAAATTTATCGTTTTATGGGTGCTGGCATTTGGTATGTTATTGTTGGCATTAGCGTCTATTGCAGATACGAAAGGAAAAAGTGCGATTGTATATAGCGAGTCCTTGGAAGAAACAATTGCTACCGTGCAAGGACAGCCGTTGACACTTCGGGATTTTGCAATTTATGTGGCACATCAGGAAATGGAAGTAGAATCGCAAGCATTGGCATATGACGATAAAGACACAAATAAGTATTGGAATATCTATACAAACGAAAAATTTATTCGCTATGCCGCAAGAGATGCAGCACTTGGCATGGCAATCCATGATGCATTGTTTTATCAACTTGCAGAAGAAATGCAGTTATCGTTAACTTTGGAAGAACAGGCATATGTTGCGAATGATGTGATGGATTTTTGGGCGGATTTGGTGGATAAAGAGAAAGAACAAAGACTTGGAATCCAAAAGGAAGATGTAGAAATTGCATATCAAAAAATTGCATTAGCGGAAAAAGCACAATTTATTTATGCTGAAATGGATAGTGTGAAATATGAAGATTATAATTATGGAAAAGATGCGTACGAACGTTTTCTTTCCAATTATGAATATACAGTGGAAGATGCGATAGTGGACAGATTAAGTTTTGGCAATATCACATTGGAACACTAGAAAAGGGTGTGAAATATGGCAGTAAAAATAGGAAGAAATGAGCCGTGTTGGTGTGGAAGCGGAAGAAAGTATAAGATATGTCACGCGGCATTTGATGACAAAATTGCAAGATTTGCGGCACAAGGGCATATTGTGCCATCCAGAGAGATTATTAAGACACCGGAGCAGATTGCAGGTATTAAAGAAAGTGCAAAAATCAATATTGCAGTCTTGGATTATATTGAGGAGCATATTCATGCAGGCATGAGCTTGGCAGAAATCGATAAGATTGTATATGATATGACGACCAAACGAGGCGGCATTCCGGCACCGCTGAATTATGAGGGATATCCGTATAGTGTCTGTACATCCGTAAATGACCAGGTGTGCCATGGCTTTCCTTGGGAAGATGTAATTTTAAAAGAAGGTGATATCGTAAATGTAGATTGTTCTACGATTTTAAACGGGTATTTTAGTGATTCTTCCAGAATGTTCTGCATTGGCGAAGTAAGCCCGGAGAAAAAACGTTTGGTAGAAGTTGTAAAAGAATGTGTAGAATTAGGATTAAAAGAAGTAAAACCGTGGGGATTTTTGGGTGACATGGGACAGGCAGTACATGACCATGCTTATGCAAATGGCTATACCGTTGTGCGTGAGATTGGTGGACATGGCGTAGGACTCAAATTCCATGAAGACCCATGGGTAAGTTACAACAGCAAACGTGGTACGGAAATGTTAATGGTACCTGGGATGATTTTTACAATAGAGCCTATGGTAAATATGGGCGGTGTAGAGATTTTTATTGATGAAGAAAATGGCTGGGAAGCCTATACCGCTGATGGAAAACCATCTGCACAATGGGAAATCATGGTGCTTGTAACAGAAGATGGTGCAGAAGTATTGTGTTGGTAAATAATAGAAAAAATGGGTATAACTATGGTGTGCAAAAATCCTATTGCGAAGCAATTTGGAATGGATTTTTGCATCGTAATTATGAAGATACTGAATAATTACAAATAGGTGTGAGCAGTAATGGCAAGAAAGACAAATCAGCTGAAAATGAATAGTAGCGAAAAGAAAGTTATTACGATATTGGCAATAGCGGCTGTTTTTAGCGTATTGGTATGTGGCGGTTTGTTTTATATCAATGATTTTTATAAAGCAACGGAAACAGCAGATACAGCCATGTTTGGTAATGAACAGGTGACTGTAACGGAAAAAGGAAAATATTATCTTTTCGACTTAGCAGAAGAAGTTGTTGAGGAACAGAGTACGCAGCAAGATAAAGGGGATGGAACAGAAAGTGAATCAAGTGCACAACAAAAGGGCGTCATATTTTATCCGGGTGGAAAAGTAGAAGAAACAGCGTATGCTCCTCTTTTATTGGAATTAGCCGAAAACGGTTATGAAGTATATCTTGTAAAAATGCCGATGAAATTGGCTGTTTTTGGTATGAATCGGGCAGAAGAAATTATGGCAGAGGCTTCTCATATAACGGAATGGACAATGATGGGACATTCGTTAGGTGGAGCAATGGCAGCTTCTTTTAGTGCAGGGCATGATGAGCAGGTGGATAAATTAGTATTGCTTGCCGCATATAGTACAGAGGACTTAACAGACAAAGACATGGATGTGTATAGTTTTTATGGTACGGAAGATAAAGTTTTAAATATGGATAAATATCAGGAATATTATGGAAATCTTCCGGAAAATGTAGTGGAAGAAGTCATTGATGGCGGAAATCATTCCGGATATGCTTATTATGGAGAACAGGATGGCGATGGAGAAGCCTCTATTTCCAGAGAAGAACAGCAGGAATGCGTATTGGATGTGTTGTTGCAGTATGAGGTAAGGAAATAAGAATGAGTTTAGAAATTGAACGTAAATTTATGATAGACGATTTCCCAAAGCATTTAGAATTACTCAAAAGTGCGTATGTGGAACAGGGATATATATGTGCAGAGCCGGAAGTGCGGATTCGTCATGGCGTAGATGAAATGACCGGAAAGGAAAACTATACGCTTACAATAAAAGGAGAAGGCACACTAAGTCGTGAAGAAATCGAGACGGATGTGGATAAATCCTTTTATGAAAATGTGGTGCAGTTTATAAATAGGCCAATGATAACAAAGAAGTATCGTTGTTATTTATTGGAAGGCTATCGCTTGGAAGTGAGTCTGGTAGATGAAGGAACAAAGCATGAATTTTGTTATGCAGAAATTGAATTTCCGTCTGAGGAAGAAGCGAATGCTTTTGTAAAACCGGATTTTCTGGGCGAAGAAGTAACAGAGGATGAAAGTGGAAAAATGATTACTTACTGGGTGGAAACACGATTAGGCAATAGTTAGATATATGAAGTAGAAATGAAGAATGAGGCATAGATATGGTAGGTTGCTATATCTATGCCTCAAAGAAATTTTGGTTTTCGTCCTATGTGATTTTTTTGTGCTATTCGGTTATGAGCAAGTAGCGAATGCGGATTGCGAATATCCGCTTGACCTGAATTTTATTTATGGAGTATTGAGATAAACCGTTGTTATTTGAATATACTATAATAGATAAGAATAGATATTGTAAATATATATTTGTTGCAATGGGGAGAGTGAAAGTTGAATGCAGAATAAATCATTCTAAGTGGTAGGGTGGAAAATTTTTCTGTCCGTTTTATTTGCAATAAGTAAGATTTGGCATATTTAGGTGAGCATATGAAATTTTATGAAAAGATAAAAGAAAACATACCGACAATTATTTTAGTAATTTTGTTTTTATTGGTTGTAGTAGTTGTTGGAGTTTGTATACAATTACATAATAAATTAGAAGAACTGGGAAACCAGCTCATGTATTTGCAAGATACGAACAGTATTTTGAATGAGGGAATTTTTAGTTTACAGGCGAATATTGAAGCAGCGTTAGAAGAAGAAGCCAGCTTGATTGAGAATTATACGGTAGAAGTGGTTGGCATGGATTTTGAAAAAGGAACTTATCAGGTAAAAGTATCTGTAGTTCCAAAAGAGTATTCAGATAATACAAGAACAAGTGTGTTTTTTGGAGTGAATGAGTTTCCACTTGTGTTAAATCGCTATAGTTTTGAAGGGACAATAGAACTGCCTTTTTCTGATGCATATGATGGGAACATGACATTTCTTTTTTCGAATGGAGATAAGAAGAATACTGAAATTGCAAAGGATTATGTTGGAATTCAGACTAGACTGCAGGAACTTTTATATGGCTCAATTGAGAAGATTCCGAGTTATCGAAATGGTCAATTAGCATTTAATCATTCGGTAGAATATAGCTTAAATGAGTATGATGGTCGTGAATATGAAAGTCTGGAATTGGTGCTTATGGCAGATGAAGATGAGCTGGAAGTTGTTAATCTTTTGGCAGAAAATATAGTGATGGATGAAGAACGTGTTGGAGAAGAAAATACCGAAGACTTAGAGCCAAATGACGAAAGTGCCCGGCAAGAAGATGGGGATGGAGATGATAGCAGTAATTCCGTAAATTTTCCAAATACCAATGAAAATGGTGCTGATACAGATGGTGCAAACGATGGAAATAATATAAGTACAGATAATACTAATGATGAAAATGATGAGAATTCGAATACTACAAATGACGTAAGCGGAAATAATACGGATGTTAATCAAGAGGAAACAGAACCTGTTTTGGGCAAATCGGGAATGGTTCAATTTGTGAAAAATATACAAATGGAAGAAGGCAAAAATGTGCGTCTGTTCCTTCGAGCAAAAAATGAAGCAGGATTTATTTTAGAATATGATTTGTTTTCCGCGGTTACATCACAGACCGGTCCAAATGGATATGAGGAAACGGAGGATTATTTTATATCAGATTATACGATTTATGATGAAAAAAGGAATGGGTTGAAATTATAGTGAAAATTTTTTGTGGTAAAGCGGACGCTCGAAATCTGCGTAGGGACAGATAAAATAATATAGAGGTGAAAAATGGCTGTTATTTTAGAAGAACGTGGGTGTGGTAAGTTTAAGCCTGCGTCTGATTGCAAGATAGAGGAAGTAAGGGAGCTTCTTACTATGAAAATAGAAGAAGAACGATTGGCATTTGCAAATTGTAGTGAGGGAATTGCATTTGATAAACTTTGCTATGATGCGAATAAGTGGAATTTATTGTCTTTATTTTCCGGTTGTGGGGGACTGGATTTGGGCTTTGAATTAGCAGGTTTAAAGGCAGTAATGGGAAGCCATGTCATGGAAGCTGCTTTTGCAGATAAAGCAGTTTTTGATGCAAATCTTGACAACAATGTGTTTCATACAATTTATGTAAATGATATCTTTCAGGAAGCTAGGGAAACGTATGCACAAAATGCTGGAAAATATATTTATATGGATAAAAGTGATATAAGAAAGATAAAGGAATTTCCCAAAGCGGATATTGTTTTAGGAGGTTTTCCATGTCCCGGGTTTTCGGAGGGAGGACCAAGATTAATAGATGATAAGAGAAATTTCTTGTATCTGCATTTTATTCGTTGTTTAATGCAAAGTAAGCCAAAGATTTTTGTGGCAGAAAATATAAAGGGAATGATGACACTTGGAAAGGGAGAAGTTTTTAAGCAAATTGTGGAGGATTTTACAGCAGCAGGTTATACCATTTATCATAAACTTCTTAATTCCGCAGAATATGGAGTTCCGCAGATAAGGGAGCGAGTGATTTTGGTGGGCGTTAGGAATGATATTGATTTTGCATATGTATATCCAAAACCTACGCATGGCTATGGGGTGGATGGATTGAAAGAAGTGGTGACATTACAAGAGGCAATTGGCGATTTGGAAGAACATCCGGGTGAGTATTTTGTGGGTTCGTATTCCAGTATTTTTATGTCACGAAATCGTAAGAAATTATGGTCACAGCCAAGTTTTACGATACAGGCATCAGGAAGACAAGCACCCATTCACCCGGCAGGAGAGCCCATGGTACATGTGGGGAAAGATAAGTATGTTTTTAGCGATGGGGAAGAAAATAATCGTCGTTTGTCGTAAAGGAGATTGCTAGGATACAGACGTTTCCGGATTGGTATGAGTTTAGCAAAGGAACGAGCAATCGAAATGAGAATGCAAAACTGGATTTGGTGTATAAGCAGATTGGAAATGCTGTGCCGGTTCGATTAGCGTTAGCGGTTGCAGAGCCGATTGCGGAGTTTGTAAAAGGGACTTTAGGAGATTGAACGAAGGATACTGCGAATTGGTAAGCAGATTATTTAATAGAGTATTGAGGGAGTAGATTGAAAAAGATTTTAGTTTTAGAAGACACAAACTTTTTTTCACTATCCTTCCATAAGTTCTTGCAAAATATCCTTAAAGCTTTCTTTTAAATACGCATATACATCTGCAACATTTGTAAAGTTATTTTCTGTAATTATCTGTCGAATTTGTTCCTTTGGAATTGACATAAAAATACTCCTTTTGGATAAGAATTGTCATATCTCAATTCTTATCCAAAAGGAGGTATTTCTTTCCAAAGACACAAACTTTTTTACTTTTTATCAAATTTTGAAATAAACGTCTATTCCTCCCCTAGTGCAAGCGTAAAAATAAATTCAGTTCCTACATCTTCCGTACTCACGACATTGATATTCTCATTATGGGCCTGAATAATTTCTTTTACAATGACAAGCCCAAGTCCAATCCCTTTTTTATCTTTTCCGCGGGAGAGGTCTGTTTTATAAAAACGTTCCCAAATTTTTTTGAGGCTTTCACTTGGAATTCCAATTCCCGAATCTTTTACGGAAATAAATACTTTTCCATTTCGTACACTCGTTTCAATTAAAATAGAAGTATTGTTATAAGAAAATTTGGTTGCATTATCAATCAGATTATATAAAACCTGCTGAATTTTACTCATATCCGCTTTCACAAATAATTCCTGTCCTGTTAAAATAAGGTCAAAAGATAATCCTTTTTGACGGCAAACGCCTTCAAAGGAGGCTGTAATCATGCGAATCATATGGTTAATATCAAAGCGGCTGATATCAAGCACAATTCCGCGATGACCAAATTGATTTAAATCCAAAATATTTTGTGTTAGTTTATTTAAACGTTCTGTTTCAAATAAAATAATGTTCATATATTTTTCCTGCATTTCTACAGGAATTGTGCCGTCCATCATCGCTTCTATATATCCTTTAATAGAAGTAAGGGGAGAACGGAAGTCGTGAGAAATATTGGAGATAAATTTCTTTTGTTCTTCTTCTAGCGTATCCAGTTCTGTTGCCATAAAGTTTAATGTGTTTGCTAAATATCCAATTTCACCATGAGAGGATATCCGGATTTTTTGCGAAAAGTCCCCTTTGGCATATTGAATAGAGGCATCTACAAGTTTTTCAATTGGGCGGCATATCAAAAACATATAAAGTAATATCAGGCAAAGTGCACAAAGATAAATAAGCCCTACCGTATAAAAAAGTAAATCCATAAGGTCATCTGCATTTGCAATAATATCAGCAACATTTCGGTGAATCAAAATATATCCTTTTACTTTATAAGAAGAAGTAATGCTGGAAAATACGGTCAGAGTTTCTTCTGAAAAGTTCTCATAAAAAGTGCCGGTTTGGTAATAGGAGTTTCCAAAATCTGAAATATCAAAATTAGAAATCGAATAAGGTGATTCCGATAGTGCCTGCAAGTAAATATTTGGATTGGAAGAATCCAAAAACAGATTGCCGGAAACATCTGTAACCCAAATTTCTGAGTCTAAATATGTTCCGACAATGTTGAAAGCAGTTTGAAGGGGAAGCAATGTGCTAGAACCTGTTGCATTTGTATGAGGTTCTAAAAATGTGGGCTGCATCTGACTGAAATGATATGCAAAGTCATCAGCAATGGAAGCAGCCTCTCGGTATAATTGTTGTGCCTCTTGCTTTTTTAAGTAGGTGTGGATACTTTCTTCGGAAAAAGTTGTGAGAATAAAAAGAATGATAAATCCGAAAAAAATATATCCGCTTAATAATTTAAAAGCTAGTGTTCGCTTCATTGTTTAACCTCAAATTTATAACCGATACCCCAGACCGTAGATAACTGCCATGAAGCATGGTCTTTGATTTTTTCACGCAGACGTTTTACATGGACATCAACGGTTCGGGTGTCACCAACATATTCGTAACCCCAGATATGGTCTAAAAGTTGTTCTCTGGTAAATACCTGATTTGGAGAGGACGCTAAAAAATATAACAGTTCCAGTTCCTTTGGTGGCATATCAACCTGCTTGCCATTGTATACAACGGAATAATTGGAAAGATTTACGGTTAAATTTGGGTATTCTACACATTTGATATCCTTATTTGAAATAGAGGAAACTTGCTGCGGCTGAAAACGGCGAAGTACTGCTTTTACGCGGGCAACCAGTTCTTTAGAGTCAAATGGTTTCATAATATAATCATCTGCTCCTAATTCCAATCCCAATACTTTGTCAAACGTTTCCCCTTTAGCAGAAAGCATAATAATTGGAACATTGGATTTGGTACGAATTTCACGGCAAACCTGATAACCATCAATGCCCGGAAGCATCAAATCCAGAAGAATCATGTTTGGACGATATTGTTCGAAAGCAAGAAGTGCTTCTGTTCCATCATTTACAATTTTCGTATCATAACATTCTTTTATCAGATATAAGGAAATCAGTTCTGCAATATTGTTATCATCATCAACAATTAAAATTTTTGTTTTTGGTGTCATATTGTATTCTCCTTGTGTTGTTGGAAGGTGGCAATTCTTATATTTGCAACACGTTCCTTTCTGTTATTTAAAAGTGGCAATCGTTACGCCTGCATCACCTTCTCCAAATTCAGCAAGATGATATTCGGAAACATATTTCAGGCGTTTTAGATGATTGTGTACCGCTTTGCGAAGAGCTCCTGTGCCTTTTCCGTGTACGATACGAACAGATGGCAGGTGGGCAATATAGGCATCGTCTAAATATTTATCCAGTTTGGCAATCGCTTCATCGGAAGTCATACCGATGAGTTTGATTTCCGTTGTAACGGAAGCGGATTTGCTCATTTTAATTTTGCTGGTAGAGCTGCCATATTTTTTTGCAGCCGGCATAAGGTCTTCGTTAATTAAAACAAGGTCTTTGATATTTACAAGTGAGCGTAAGATGCCCATTTGTACATATAAATCGCCTTTTGCATTTGGCAAAGTGTGAACCGTACCTTTTACATTCATGGACAGTACTTTTACCGTATCGCCAATGCGAAGTTTTTTTGGTACATTGTGATTTTGGTTTTCCTTTTTCTTTAAGTCAGACAGTCCTTTTTCTTTTTCGGAAAGTTTGTTGCGAAGGTTGGTACGCTCTTTTTCCATTTGGCTCATTGGTGCATTACCCTGACCATATTTGTTGAAGTTGCGGATTGTTTCATCGGCTAGGTCTTTTGCTTCTTTTAAGATACGGAATGCTTCTTCATTTGCTTCACGGATAATTTTTTCTTTGCTGCGTTCGAGATTTTCCTGTTTATTTTCCAGTTTTTTCTTAAGCAAAGTGATTTCTTCTTTGTATTTTGCAATTTCCAACTGTTCTTTTTCAATGGTAATGCGACTTGCTTCCAGGTTGGAAAGAACATCTTCGAAATCGACATCTTTTTTATTCAGTCTTCCTTTTGCATCTTCAATCACAGACTCGCTTAATCCAAGTTTGGAAGAAATAGCAAATGCATTACTTTTTCCCGGAATACCGATTAACAGACGATAGGTTGGGCTTAAAGTTTCTACATTAAATTCACAGGAAGCATTTTCAATGCCATCTGTGGTAAGGGCATAGATTTTTAATTCGCTATAGTGTGTCGTTGCCATAACACGAGCACCATAGAGGTGAAGTTTGTGTAAAATAGAAATTGCAAGTGCCGCACCTTCTGTCGGGTCTGTTCCTGCACATAATTCGTCAAATAATACAAGGCTTCTATCATCGGCTTTTTCTAAAATCTGTACGATATTTACCATATGAGAAGAAAACGTACTTAAACTCTGTTCAATGCTTTGTTCATCACCGATATCAGCAAATACTTCTTCGAAAATGGCAAGTTTGGAACGGTCACCTGCCGGAATATGAAGTCCGGCCTGTCCCATAAGCGTAAGCAATCCTACGGTTTTTAAACTTACGGTTTTACCGCCTGTATTTGGTCCGGTTACGATTAACTGTTTGAACGTATCGCCCAACCAGACATCAATCGGCACGACCTTTTTCGGGTCTAAAAGAGGGTGGCGTCCTTTTCGGATATGGATAATGCCGTTTTCATTAAATTCCGGTGCAACACCATTGTAGGATTTTGCAAGGTTTGCCTTTGCAAAAATAAAGTCTAATTCGGAGAGAACCGTAAAATTTTGTTCCAATGCCATTTCATAGCCTGCAACCATTTCACTTAATTTGGCTAAAATAACATTGATTTCGTCTTTTTCTTTGATAAATAATTCTTTTAATTCATTGTTTAAGTTGACAACAGCCATTGGTTCAATGAAAAGGGTAGAACCGGAAGAAGACTGGTCGTGCACCATACCCGGAACCATAGACTTTGAGCCGGATTTTACAGGTAAACAATAACGTCCGTCACGCATTGTAACAACGGCATCTTGTAAGTAATCACGCGTAGTACTGTTATTCATAAAGGAACTAAGCTGTGCATGGATACGGTCATTCATGCCGCGGATGGATTTTCGGATTTTAAACAATGTGGAGCTGGCATCATCTGCCATTTCATCTTCCGATAAAATACAACGTTTGATTTCTTCATGGAGAGGCGTAAGCGGTTCAATCTGAGAAAACAGCGGTGTTAAAGAATCTGTTTTTTCTTCTGCTTTGTCAGAACGGTCATAGGATTTTGCACGTTTTGCAACTTCTAAAAGATGGGAAATCTGCAAAAGCTCTGCCATATTTAAATTGCCACCGATGGATAAGCGTTTTAAAGAACCGCGGATATTGTGGAGTCCAGAAAAAGAAATATTGCTGCTTTTATAAAGACGACTTAATGCGTCAGCAGTTGTTTCCTGTAAATAATTGATTTCTTCTAAATCGGTAGACGGAACAAGCTCGTTGATTCGTTTTTTTACATCAGCGGAAGCTGCGTAGCCGGATAGTTTATCTAAAATTTTATAGTATTCTAAGGTTTTTAATACTTTTTGATTCATAGTGACCTCATTTTTAAATTTATTTTTATATTCTTTACTTAACCAATCTGGAATAATAACAGTATAACGTATTTAGGCGATTTGGAAAAGATAAATTGAAAAGTTTATTTTCTTAATTATGTTACTGTTCAAATATGACCGGTAACATGTAAAAATCCAAATTTTTATATGTACTTAGCAGTAAATGCTAAGTACTGTGTGTACAGTAACAATTTTACAACATGATAGAAAAGAAAGTAGTTGCAAGCAATGAAAAATCTGAATATAATATGAGAATAATCATTTATATTTATGGTGGCGGGAATGGATTTTATTCGGGAAAAAATAAAGGAAAAACCAATTGATAAAAAAACGATTCTTACAAAAATAGGAATATCAATTCTTTGCGGAATTGTGTTTGCTTTGTCAGCTTGTGCCGTTATGTATCTTGCATGGTCTAAGTGGAAAAATGCCCAAATGCAGGAAACACAAGCACATAGCACAATGGATTTCGAAGAAACAAAGGAATCCGAAAATAATGACGAAAGGCAAATAACGGAGGGAATTTCTTTCACTATTTCCGATTATCAAAATTTGCAAAATGAATTGTATGCGATTGGAACCGAAGCGAATAAATCAATTGTCACAGTAACCGGAGTTATCAATGAAACAGATTGGATGAATGGTGTTTATGAAACAAAGGGGCAAGGGATTGGTATAATTGTTTCATGTGATGAGAATTATTTATATGTGTTAGCAGAGAAAAAAGTGATTTCCGATGCATCCAAAGTGAGTGTGACATTTGTGGATGGAACATATGCAGAAGCTACGGTATTAAAAAGTGATGGAAATATGGGAATTGTCATATTGACAGTTCAAAAAAGTAAAGTGGGAATCAGTACCCAAAAAGCAATTAAAACTGCAAAATGGGGCAGTTCTTCTGCCATAAAAATTGGGAACATTGTCATTGCGTTAGGAAGTTCTCTAAAAACAAATGCTTCTATCTTAACCGGAAATATTACTTCTACCGAAAATAAAATTTCGATAGCAGATAAAAATTATTCTGTCTTTACAACAGATATTATTGCAGATGAAGAATGCAGCGGAATATTAGTAGATATAAATGGAGAAGTGATAGGAATTGTGCTGCAACAGTTTAGCAGTTTACAAAATAGGGACACATTGGCCGCAGTTGCAATTTCAGAGATAAGAGAGGTAATCAACCATCTTTCTCAAGGAAAAGATATGCCATACATAGGGCTTTATGTTTCTACGGTTACAGACAAAATTTCCCAAATGTATGATATTCCAAAAGGTGTATTTATTAAAGAGGTAGCAACAGATTCTCCTGCCATGCAGGCAGGACTCCAAAATGGAGATGTGATTACGAAAATTAATGGAGAAATTGTAAGTACGGATTCGAATTATAGTACGAAAATAACAGAGCTTCTATCTGGAACAATGTGTGAAATTATGGTAAAACGTCAAAATGGCGATGAATATTATGATGTGATATGCGAAGTGGAAATTGGCACTTTACAGTAGAATATGAAAAGAGAGGATACATAGTATGAAATATATCGAAACCCTGCGTGAAGGAGAAAGAATAAACGAAGTATATCTTTGTAAATTTAAACAGACAGCATTGACAAAAAATGGAAAGCCATATGGAAATGTCATTTTACAGGATAAAACAGGGACATTGGATGCGAAAATCTGGGAACCGTCTTCCGCAGGAATTGATGACTTTGAAGCAATGGACTATGTTGCAGTAATGGGAGATGTTACCTGTTTTCAGGGAAATTTACAGCTTTCCATAAAACGTGCGAGAAAAGTGAGTGAGGGAGAATACGAACCAAGCGATTATCTTCCGGTTAGTGAGTATGATATTGATGGGATGTTTAAAGAATTAACCGAATTTATCAATTCTGTGAAAAACCCGTATTTAAGTCAGTTACTGCATACATTTTTTGATAACACTAAATTTCAAAAGAAATTTAAATTTCATTCTGCTGCGAAAAGCGTACATCATGCATTTGTAGGTGGTCTTTTAGAGCATACATTAAGTGTGACAAGGAACTGTGATTTTTTTGCAAAAAATTATCCGATTTTAAACAGAGATTTACTCCTTACAGCGGCAATGTTTCATGATGTTGGAAAGCTAGCGGAAATTTCTACATTTCCGGCAAATGATTATACAGATGCAGGTCAGCTTTTGGGGCATATCGTGATTGGATGTGAATGGATTAGTGACGAAATTAAGAAAATCGAAGGATTTCCGATTGTCTTGGCACATGAATTAAAACATTGTATTATTGCACATCATGGTGAGTTGGAATTTGGCTCACCAAAAAAACCAGCGATTGTAGAAGCATGGGCACTCAGCTTTGCGGATAATTTGGATGCAAAAATGGAGACCATAAAAGAACTTCTTTCCGGTGTAGAAAACCTGGAGTGGCAGGGATTTAATCGCTTTTTGGATACCAATTTCAGAAAGACAAGTTTATGATGAAAGATAAGATACAACAAAAGAATCCGTTAGTTGAGCTTGAAATTTTTAATGGAGTTTCCGCTGAAACATTAGAATATTTGTGGAAAGTTGGCAAGGTTTATGAGTATCCTAAGAAAACTATACTGATAAGGGGCAAAGAATCCGTACCATATATTTATATTCAAATGTCGGGAAAATCCATTATGTATAATTTGACCCATCATGGAAAGCGAAAAATTTTGTTTATTTTTGGAAAAGAGGCTTTGCTCAATGAGCATATATTTAACCATTGCATAACCTCTATCTATTGTGAAACACTTGAAAAAAGCAAAATTTTTGTAGTACCTGTTGTAGAGTTTACAAAACAGATGGAAGCTGATTTTAGGCTTACAAAAAATGTATTAGAGGCACAGGAAAGAAAGATGTGGAGACTTAGTCATCAGTTGAAGAATACGATGAGCAGTATTTATCTGGAACGAAAACTTGCATCGAAATTATGGAAACTTTCCAGAGATTTTGGAATTGATACAGAAGAAGGCAGAGAAATAGATATCAATATGACAATTACTTTTTTGGCAGACATGCTTGGTGTGCCAAGGGAAACAACGTCCAGAGTGTGTTCTGCACTGGTAGAACAGGGGTTGATAAAAGTAAATAAAAAAAGAATTATTACTGTAAATTCAGATAAATTAAGAATGTTTTATAAATCCGGTAAAATTGAATAAAAAATGGTAAAAGAAGAAGATTCCGTGATATAACTCACGGAATTTTCTTCTTTTATTTGATAAAATATTAACAACCGAAAATGAGGTAGAAAGGAGTTTAATATGGGATACCAATTATCAAGAAAAAGGGCAAATGGTATTTTCAGGCAATGGGCAGAAAAATACGATATTTTTGCACCTGTTGTGATGGAGGGAGAAGGCTGCTTTTCTGATACGGATATTATCCGTTATGGAAAAGTAGACAGCTTGGATGACATCGAATGGAACAAAAAGTCAGATTATTCTTTTAAAGAGGTTTTGTTAGCAATCAATGAAACATTGTTTTACTTTACCGAAGACCAGACAACGATTCCAAAAGGTCCAACAAAAGATATTTTGATTTTTTTAAGGGCTTGTGACATCCATGCAGTAAAACGTTTAGATGAAATTTATTTAAAGAACGGATTCGAAGATTTTTATTATGCAAGAGTAAGGGAACGGGCGAAATTTATTCTTATGGGGTGTGAAAGCACTTGTAATTCCGGCTTTTGTGTAAGCATGGGTACAAACAAATCAGACGATTATGATGCTTATATCAAAGTAAATGATGATGTTGTTACAATGGATTTAAAATGGGATGCACTCAAAGCAGATATGGCAGAGGCAGAAAACGCAGATGTGATACCTGATTATGTAACAGAGAATAAAGAAAAAGTAACACTTCCTAAGAATCTTTCCAATGAAAGTTTCACAAATAAAATTTGGCAGGAATATGGAGAACGCTGTATCGCTTGCGGACGTTGTAACTTTGTTTGCCCTACATGTACATGCTTTACCATGCAGGATATTTTTTACAAAGACAATGCAAAAGTAGGGGAAAGAAGAAGAGTATGGGCATCTTGTCAGATTGATGGCTATACGGAAATGGCTGGTGGTCATGGGTTCCGTAAAAGCCAGGGTGAGCGAATGCGTTTTAAAGTAATGCATAAGATTTATGATTATGAAAAACGCTTTGGTTATCCAATGTGTGTGGGATGCGGACGTTGTGACGATGTTTGCCCGGAATATATTTCTTATTCCAACTGCGTAAATCGTTTGGCAAAGGAGGAAAGTGAAGCATGACAAATCATTACATTCCCCAGCTTTCAACTATTAAAGAAGTAATTAAGCATACGGATTTAGAGTATACATTCCGTATGACATTTGATGGTGTTGTAAAACCGGGACAGTTTTTTGAAGTTTCTATTCCAAAGTATGGTGAGGCACCAATTTCTGTAAGTGGTATTGGTGAAGGTACTGTCGATTTTACAATTCGTCGTGTAGGTAAGGTAACAAATGAGATTTTTGAAAATTATGTAGGAGACCAGTTTTTTATCCGTGGACCGTATGGGAATGGATTTTCGATTGATAATTATAAACAAAAAGAGCTTGTCATTGTTGCCGGTGGTACGGGACTTTCTCCGGTAAGAGGCGTGGTTGATTACTTTGCACATCATACGGATGAAGCAGTAAATACCACTTTAATTGCAGGTTTTAAGTCTCCAAAAGATGTTCTTTTTAAGTCGGATTTTGAATTTTGGAATGATAAGATTCGTGTAATTAAAACAGTAGATACAGCACCGGAGGATTATGAAGGTCCGGTTGGAATGGTTACAAAATATATTCCTGACTTAAAATTTGAAAATATCAAAAATACCGCATTTATCTGTGTCGGACCGCCAATTATGATTAAATTTACGGTAATGGAAATTTTAAAATTAGGTGTTCCGGAAGAAAATATCTGGATTTCTCATGAAAGAAAGATGTGCTGTGGACTTGGAAAGTGCGGTCATTGTAAGATTGGTTCTACATATATTTGTCTGGATGGTCCTGTATTTAATTACGTGGACGGCAAAGAATTAATCGACTAGGAGGTATCGGAATGGGATTAGATATTAATACAAAGAAATTAAAGAAAAATGCGTTCCGCGTATCCAAAGAGCGTGGAATTGGTGCATCCAGAATTCGTGTTCCGGGCGGTTATTTAAATGCAGAAGTGTTAAGCACAATTCAGGAAATTTCACAGACATATGGCAATGGTTTTATTCATTTGACAACTCGTCAGGGATTTGAAATTGAAGGAATCCGTTTAGAAGATATGGATGAAATCAATAAAAAGCTTCAGCCAATTATTGATACGTTAGAAATCAATCAGGATACTCCGCATACCGGATATCCTGCATCCGGAACAAGAAATATTAGTGCTTGTATTGGAAATAATGTCTGTCCGTTTGCCAATTATAATACGGCAGAATTAGCTAAGAAAATTGAAAAAGAAGTATTTCCAAATGACCTTCATTTTAAGATTGGTCTGACAGGTTGTTCCAATGACTGTGGAAAAGCACGTATGCATGATTTTGGTATTATCGGTATGACAATGCCGCAGTATGACCCAAATCGATGCGTAAATTGTCAAGCGTGTGTGAAGGGATGTAAAAGTCTTTCCGTAAATGCACTTCGTGTGGAAAACTACAAGATTGTAAGAGATACGGAAAAATGTGTTGGTTGTGGTGTCTGTATCACAAAATGTCCAACAAGAGCTTTTACAAGAAGTAAAAAGAAATACTATAAACTTACCATTATGGGACGTACAGGAAAGAAAAATCCTCGCCTTGGGGAAGATTTTCTTATCTGGGCTGACGCAGAAAATATTATTAAGATTATTTTGAATACATACGATTTTGTTGAAAAATATATCTCTCCAAATGCACCGGGCAGAAAAGAGCACATTGGATATATTATCGACCGTGTAGGGTTTGAAGAATATAAAAAATGGGCATTAAAAGATGTGGAACTTATGCCGGAAACAATCATGAAAGAGTGTGTATATTGGAGTGGTATCCATTTTGACAGATAGTTGTGACCGAACGGAAATTAGTTTTGAGTGTTTTTGACTAGCAATTATGCTTAAGAAAGGGATAGAAATAGCATGAAAAAGATTCAATCTACTTGTAATTATTGTGCCATTGATTGTAACCTTGACTTTTATGTAGAAAACAATCGTATCGTAAAGGTTGTTCCTACAAAAGGATATCCGGTTAATGACGGTTTCAGCTGTATTAAGGGGCTTTCCCTGGATAAACAGCAAAAGACAGTAAAACCAAACAGCCTTCCAAAAATCCGTCAAGGGAATGGAGAGTTCAAAGAGGTTTCTTGGGAGGAAGGTTTTCAACATGTAGCAGATAAATTAAGAGAAATCCAGACAAAGTATGGTTCGGAAAGTATTGCAGGTATCAGTACAGGACAGCTTACGCTGGAAGAATTTGCTCTTTTTGGACATGTTATGCGTGACCATTTAAAGGCCAATGTAGATGGAAATACACGCCTTTGTATGGCAACAGCCGTAGTGGCACATAAACAAAGTTATGGTTTTGATGCTCCGGGCTATACGTTAAAGGATTTGGAACTCTCGGATACGATTATTTTTATTGGTGCAAACCCGGTTGTTGCACATCCTATTTTATGGGGAAGAGTACGAAATAATAAAGTACCCGACCATAAAATTATCGTGATTGACCCTAGAAAATCAGAAACAGCTATGAATGCAGATTATTGGTACGGTCTTAAATGGAGAAGTGACTTACTTTTACTTTACACCATTGCAAACCAGTTAATTGAAAAAGATTATTTGGACCACAAATACATTGAAGAAAACACAGAAAAATTTGAGGATTTTAAAGCGTTTGTAAAAGATTACACATTAGAACGTGGTGCAAATGGAACAGGTCTTAGTGCAGAACAGATATTAGAGCTTGTGGAACTTATTCATAATGGAAAGAACGTATCGTTCTGGTGGACAATGGGTGTAAATCAGGGATATGAAGCGGTGCGTACGGCACAGGCAATTATTAACCTTGCTTTAATGACCGGCAATATCGGAAGACCGGGAACAGGTGCAAACTCCATCACAGGTCAATGCAATGCGATGGGCTCACGTGCATATAGTAATACGGCTGTATTCTATGGTGGGGGTGATTTTACAAATCCTGCAAGAAGAGCTCGTATTGCAGAGGTGCTTGGCGTAGACGAAAGTAAGCTTGCGGAGAAACCAACAAAAACATATAACCAAATTATTGAAGGTATCAATGCTGGCGAAATTAAGGCACTTTGGATTTTATGTACAAATCCAAGACATAGTTGGACAAACAATGAAACATTTGCATCGGCGGTGAAAAAACTGGAACTTTTTGTTGTTCAGGATATTTACGATACGATTGAAAGTGCAGAAGATTGTACGGTATATTTCCCTGTTGTTCCGGGTATCAAAAAAGAGGGTACGTATATTAACTTAGAGCGTCGTCTTTCTGCAATGCGTCCGGTTCTCGAAAGAGGCGAAAATGAAATTTCTGACTATGAAGCGATTCTCGGTGTAGGTAAAGCTCTGGGAATGGGAGATGAGTTGAAAGGTTGGGAAACACCTAGAGATTGTTTCAACCTTATGCGTGAATGTTCCAGAAATATGCCTTGTGATATTACAGGTGTGACATGGGAAGCTCTGGAAAATTCTCATGGTATCCAATGGCCATATCCGGAAGGAAAAGAAGAAGCAAATAAAGAAGAACAAAGAAGACTTTATGAAGATGGAAAATTTTTTACACCATCCAAAAAAGCACAGTTTATGTTTGAAGAAGTGCGGGAAAATCCGCTTCCAATGACAGAAGAGTTTCCAATGGTTTTGAATACAGGACGAGGCAGTGTTGGCCAATGGCATACACAAAGCCGTACAAAAGAAGTAAAATTCGTAGAAGATGTATCTGCGAAAAAGGCATATCTTTATATGAATACCAAGAAAGCAGAAGAAAGCGGCATAGAAGAAATGGATTTGATTCGCGTATATTCTGCAAATGGAGAAAGTGCGGTATTTCATGTAAAGGTAACAGATAATGTACAGTATGAAGAACTATATGCACCAATCCATTATATCGAATGTAATAAATTGACCCCTTCTTTATATGACCCTTATTCCAAAGAGCCTTCATATAAAGCAACACCAGTTCGTTTCCAAAAATGCGAAGAAGAGTAAGGAGGTAGCTTATGTATCGTATTAAAATTGACAGAAGCCGCTGCATTGGCTGTCTTACTTGCGTAACAGCTTGTGTTGTCAGCCATGAAACAGAAAGTGGAGATGCCAGAAACCGTGTTGTTATCGATAGTGAGACAAAACCGGCACCAATTTTTTGTCGCCATTGTGACAGACCGGAATGTGTTTACACATGTATGACCGGTGCTATGAAGAAAAATCCACAGACAGGATATGTTGAATATGATAAGGAACAGTGTGCAAGCTGCTACATGTGCATTATGTCCTGTCCATATGGAATTTTAAAATATGACAGTATCAAGCAGGTTGAAATCATGAAATGTAACATGTGTGTACATAGAAGTGAAGATGGAACCGGCAATCCGATGTGTGTAGAAAAATGTCCAATGGAGGCAATCACAGTTGAGGAGGTGACAGAATGAGATATGTAGTATTAGGAGCTTCCGCAGCAGGTATCAATGGTGTTCGAGAACTTAGAAAACTGGATAAAGAAAGTGAAATTATCTTAATTTCCAAAGACAAAGATTTATATTCACGCTGCATTCTGCATCATTATCTTGGTGGACACAGAACAATTTCAGAGCTGAATTTTGCAGAAACGAATTTTGAAGAACTTTATAAAGTACACTGGATAAAAGGAAGGGCATGTATCGGGGTAAAACCGGAGAAAAAGGTTGTTATATTAGAAGATGGAGAAGAAGTAGCGTATGATAAACTTCTGATAGCTACCGGTTCCCATACATTTATTCCACCTGTAAAAAATTTAAAAGAAGCAAACAATGTGATTGGTTTTAGAAATATTGAAGATATTGAAGTATTAAAGGATGCAGTAAAAACACATAAAAACTTTCTTGTTATGGGAGCCGGACTTGTAGGTCTTGATTGTGTAAGTGGCTTATTAGAACTTGGCGTAAATATTACACTTGTAGAAATGGCAGAATGGATGCTTATAAATCAGTTGGACGAAAAAGCATCAAAGACCTATCAGGATGCGTTTGCAAAAAAAGGCGTTGTTCAATACTATGGTACAGGAATTTCAGAAGCAGTTTTAGATGATGCAGGAAATATTACATCAGTTCTTCTTTCAGATGGAACAAGCATTTCTTGCGATTATGTAGTAGTTACTGCCGGTGTTCGTTCTAATGTAGACTTTTTAGAAGGTTCCGGAATTGAAACAAATAAATGGGGACTTATTTATGATGAAACCGGTAAAACAAGCAATGACGATATTTACGGGGCAGGTGATGTTTCCGGTATGCGTTTAATCTGGCCGGTAGCAGTAAAAGAAAGTATTATCGCAGCAAGCAATATGGTAGGAATTCCAAGAAAAATGACAGATTTCTTTGCAAGTAAATCTACGATGAACTTTCTGGGTATTCCAAGTATGTCGCTTGGTAATGTAAATCCGAAGGATGATTCTTATTCTGTAGAAATTCTTGAAACCAAAGATTCCTACAAAAAGATTGTTCACAAAGATGGAAAAATTGAAGGTGCTATCTTACAAGGTGACTTAGCATATGGTGGAATCTTACAGCAGCTGATTGCCAGAAAAATTGATGTAACAAAAGTAAAGAAACCTATTTTTGACATAGATTATTCAGATTTCTTTAACACAAAAGAAAATTTTGAATTCTATTTTGAAGACAAATAAAAATAGGAGGTTCAATGCGTATGATGGAAAGATTAGAAAGAATGCCGGTACCAATACTTCCAACGTTTGTGGGAGCATTGACATTAAGTAATGTATTTAATGGTATGGGATTTGCATGGGTTCGCCATTTAACAATGTGGGCTGCAACTGTTATTTTATTGTTGTACGTTGTAAAAATCATAAAATATCCGAAAGTTTGCATGAATGAATATAAGAATACGGTTCCTTGCAGTTTATATGCGGCTTTCGATATGATAATGATGATTCTTGGCAGTTATTATTTTGCTTATATTCCGGCATTTGGAAAAGGACTTTGGGCTGTGGCAATTGTCATTCATATTTGTCATATTTGCATATTTACATACCGCAATGTCATAAAAGAACGCAATATCAATACATTTGTACCTAGCTGGTTTGTTACTTACAATGGAATTATGGTAAGTTGTGTCGTTGGTGGAGCGATGAATGCAGCAGGAATTTTAAAATATATCGTGTATTATGGTATTATTATTTACTTTATCATTATTCCAATTATGATTTGGAGACTTATGACAGTAGAAGTAAAACCACCGGTATATCATACCATGGCAGTAGTGCTTGCACCATGTTCGCTTTGCATTGTAAGTTATTTAAATGTCATTCCAAATCCGAATGCAGTTATGGTGTATGTATTGTATGCTTGTGTACTTGCCTCTTTAGCATTTATTGTGATAAAACTGCCTAAGTTTTTTGCCTTTCAATTTACACCTGGATTTGCGGGACTTACGTTCCCAATGGCAATTGGTATTGTTGCGAGCCAGAAAGTGGCAGGTTTCTTAACGACAGCAGGTAATGAAGCCTTTGCAGGTGTGGTAATGCAGATTAGTGGGATACAGATTTATCTTACAACCATGATTATTGGATATGTTCTTTTGAACTTTGTTATTATGGCGCTTAAAATTGAGCGTAAATAAGGAGTACTTATGAAAATTGGCTGTGCTATTTTTGCAGGAGGGAAAAGTTCCCGTATGGGAACAGATAAAGCTCTCCTGCAATTGGAAGGCAAAAATTTTATAAAGAGACTTTGTGATGAGCTGGATTGCTTTGAGGAAAGAATGATTGCAAGAGGGAATCAGAGTGATATAGAGGATATTTCATGGATTATTATTCCGGATATATACTCTGAGCGAGGTCCGATAGGTGGGCTTCATGCAGTTCTTTCCATATGCGAATCGGATGCCATGTTTTGTGTTTCCTGTGATATGCCGTTATTGCAGATTTCTCTCGTGAATTATCTTTGTGGATTTATGGAGGAAGAAGTGGATGCCGTTATTGCAGTTACAGAAGATGGGCGAAAACAGCCGTTGTGTGGCATTTATCGAAAATCTGTATTGTCTGTTTTGGAAGAACAGATTTTGGCAGGCGATAACCGTATGATGGCAGCTCTAAATAAAATGCGAGTGAAATATGTTACGATTGGTCTTCAAGATAGCCAGCAATTAAAAAATATCAATACGCCGGAAGATTTTTTGGCGATACTAAAGTAACTGGTGGTACGGTTCCGTAGGTGGGTGCATTTACGGAATCGTTACTACGGATGTCGAATTTCGAGTCGTTTTACCTAAACGGAAACGCATGGTGGGCGACCGTGGAAATTTCCACCGGAGTATATCTGGAAACGGGTATGCTTTCCTAAGTTGAGAAGGAGTTCGTATATGAGATATTCAAAATTAGCCATGCTGAATTTCATGGCTTTATGTTGCGTTCTTGGTATGTTTACCAAGAAACTGATTAATCCTTTTGCAAATATGATTACAGAAGCACTCCACATTCCCGGAGGAATCAGTACAGGCTTTTCAATTATGTTTCTGGTTATTGCAACAGAAGTAGTAAAAGGACATCATTGGGATATTGAGGATGATGTTCTTCGAAAATGCGGAACTTTAATGGGAACAGTGCAAGGATTTTTATCACTTGCCCTTGGAAGAGTAGGAAGTATGGGTATGTTAATGCCGATTGGATTTATTGCCACGGGAATGTCTATTGATTTTATTTATCAATTACAAAAGTACATCAAACTTTCACGGACAGAGCGAATGGTGTTTGCGAATGCTTTGGCAGCAGTCATGGCATCGGTAACAGCAAATGTCATTGTGTTTCATTTAAGAGGTCCGGTGTTAGGGCTGTATTTATGTGTATCAGGTGTCAGTGGAACGATTTACGGATTCTTAGGTTCAGCTATTGCAGCCAGACTGCGTTTTGTGTGCAGATATCAGATAAATGAAAAATCAATATAAGGAGACTGAGATTATGAAATCAAAGAAAATTACAATGTTATTTGCAATATTAGTGTTATTTACCGTTATTTTTGCAGTAGTGCATTTAAATACGCGTGAAGAAGTACCGGAACATGCAGTACAGATAACAGCAGGTGATAAAACCTACATGGTGGATATTACGAAACTGGAGTATGAACAGGTTACAGGAATACGTGTCAATGGAAAAGGCGAGGAATTAGAAGTGAATGCACAAGGGATTTTGTTAAGAGAAGTCCTTAGTCAAAATGCTATATCCGAATTTTCCAAAGTAACAGTAGTCGCAGATGATTCTTATCAGGCAGAAGTAACTGCAGAGGAAATTAAGGAAGATGCAAAAGTCTATTTTCTTTATGAAGAAGAATCGTTGAGATTGATTGTATTTGGCGATGAAAACAGTAAACGTAGTGTATCGAATGTGGTGCAGGTTATGGTAGAATAGATAGTAGAATAAGTGGACGATTCGTAAATGTAGTGTTGTCATGCTAATAAAAAATTAGTGTGACAGCACTTATTTTATTTGGAATTATAGTTTTGTCACGTTGTTGTAAGATTTAGGGTGTATAATGTTGGGGAATTGGCTTAAATCTTTCAGAGTTAATTATAGAAGGACATCAGGGAACGATGTATGTATATAATCATGCAAATGGTGGTGCAGTATTTCAGATAAATCTGCCTGTATATGAATCGCTGAAATATACAAAAGTGTGAAAATGGCTTTTGTAGGTACCGGAATTGTGGTATAATGTGAACACTTATTGAATACGAACGAAGTGAAGTATGAGATTAGTAAGAACATATGCCCTTGTGGTATAATGTGAACACTTATCGAGTACAAACAAAGCGAAATACGAATTTATTGAGAATATATGTGTTTATAGTATGATAGGATTATAAATGGGGATATACTAATTATTTTACCGATTTTTGAGTGAAAGAATATAAAATAGATAGAAGAAAGAATAAAGACTATGAAGAAAAATGATATATTTCAAATGGAAATTATAGATATGGGCGTGGATGGCGAAGGCATCGGAAAATACGAAGGTATGACATTTTTTGTAAAAGATGCTGTGATTGGTGATGTGATTCATGCCAAAGCCGTAAAGTTAAAAAAGAATTATGGTTATGCAAGAGTGGAAGAAGTAATTACTCCTTCTGCTTTTCGTGTTGAGCCAAAATGTATGCATCACAGACGATGTGGAGGCTGTCAGATACAGGCTCTTTCTTATGAAAAACAGTTAGAATTTAAACACCAGAAAGTGCGTGGAAATTTGATTCGCATTGGCGGATTTTCAGAAGCAGAAGTAGATGACAAAATGCTTCCGATTGTGGGAATGGAAGAACCGTTTCGTTATCGCAATAAAGCACAGTTTCCGGTAGGGATGGATAAAGAAGGGAATGTGGTAACTGGATTTTATGCGGCAAGAACGCATAGTATTATTCCGGTAGAAGATTGTTTGCTTGGAGTTTCCGAAAATACTCCGATTTTGGAAGAAATAAAAGCGTGGATGAAAGAATGTAATATTTCGGTATATGATGAAAATACAGGGAAAGGTCTGCTTCGTCATGTACTGGTTCGCTTTGGATTTACTACAAAGCAGATTATGGTTTGTCTGATTATTAATGGGAAAAAACTTCCGGAAAAAGAATTGTTAATTGAAAAATTGACCAAAATAGAGGGAATGTCTTCCATTTCCATAAATATCAATACCCGGAATACGAATGTGATATTAGGAGATGTGACAGAGTGTATTTGGGGAGAGGCGTTTATTATGGATTATATTCATTTGCGAAAATGTGAAATGGGTGTTTCAGATGAATTTGCACTTACCGATACGGCAGTTGCTTATCACATTTCACCACAATCATTTTATCAGGTAAATCCGGTTCAGACAGAAAAATTGTATAGTACTGCATTGGAATATGCAAATCTTACAGGGAACGAGTATGTGTGGGATTTGTATTGCGGAATTGGTACGATTTCTCTGTTTTTAGCACAGAAAGCAAAAAAAGTATATGGTGTGGAAATTGTACCACAGGCGATTGAAGATGCGAAAAATAATGCAAAATTGAATGGAATTACAAATGCAGAATTTTTTGTTGGAAAAGCGGAGGAAGTTCTGCCAGAGTTTTATGAAAAGGCGGAAGGGGAGATGCTTCATCCTGATGTGATTGTCGTAGACCCACCGAGAAAAGGATGTGATGAGGCATGTTTGGATACAATGCTTCGGATGCAACCGCAGAGGATTGTGTATGTGAGTTGTGATTCTGCGACGTTGGCGAGAGATTTGCGGATTTTGTGTGATGGTGGGTATGAAATTCAAAAAGTGAGAGCATTTGACCAGTTTGCACATACGGTGCATGTGGAGACTGTGGTCGCACTACAAAGGGTAGATACCTAAAAATCCTTGAATTTACGCACTTTACAGACTTTTTCAGTTTTGAATCGGATGGTCAAAATGGAAAGAAAAAAGTACAGATTCGCAAGATTACAGTTGAAGTGGTACTTGATGTCGGTTGTGCGGGTACAAAAAATCCTGATGATGAAAGTGAATAATGATCTATCAAATTTTGATAGAAGATAGGGATGCTTAGAAAAAATAAGTGTCCCTATTTTTATATATAGGGCACTCCGAAAGGGGTGCTTTTTACATCACAAGATTTTATACAAGGAGGTCACAGAGATGGCAAACACAGCGTTAAGAGCAGAGAAACAGCAAGAACTGATTTTTATCAGTGAAGCACATGAAAAATTCTATTATGAAAAATTGAAGGAAGTCAGATATGAGGATGTGTACCACAAAGCATTGGTATATTGCCTCGGTATCTGCAATGACACAAGAAATAATATTTATCGAATTTATGATTTTAAGAGTGGACTTGTAAAACCGAAGTGTTTGAATGAAGGATGGCAGACCAGCGGAAGTGTGAAAGTAATTCGTATGGCGTTCAATTTATACTGTAATGGAATGCCAAGTGTATCAAATTACAAAAAGAAAGATGAACAGTTAGAAGAATCTAGTCTTTATTCCGTAGAAGAGTTGTTCTGTTGTGTCTATGCTCCATATTTTTGGCAGGCAGTACAGATTCGTTATCCAGAATACGCAGTCTATAATCATAAACTTTATGCAATGTTTGGAGGATTGGATTGATGTTGAAAATAAGGCTTATGGGAACGAAAAACGATATTAAGTGGTTTGAAAAAATATTGTGCCGACATCCAAAACTTGAGGTATTGGAAATTTCAGATCCGTATGTAAACAAAGGAACAAACCGCTTCTATCGAGTTTATGTAGAAATTCAGAAACGTATGAAAAAGTAATAGAACAGGAGAATTTATCATGTGCAGAGTAATTGCAGTTGCAAATCAAAAAGGTGGAGTCGGAAAGACTACCACAACAGGAAATTTAGGTATCGGTCTTGTAAAGCAAGGCCAAAAGGTACTTTTAATAGATGCAGATCCACAGGGCAGCCTCACAGCAAGTCTTGGTTATCCAGAACCGGATGAGATAGAGATAACATTGGCAAATGTTATGGGAAAAATCATCAATGAAGAAGAAGTTGAGCAGGAAGAAGGCATCCTTCACCATGAAGAAGGCGTGGATATCATGCCAGGGAATATCGAGTTGTCGGGATTGGAAGTGTCGCTTGTGAATGTGATGAGCCGTGAACGTATTCTTCAGGAGTATGTAAACATTGTAAAAGACCGATACGACTATATTTTGATTGACTGTATGCCATCACTTGGCATGATTACTATCAATGCCTTTTCATGTGCGGACAGTATATTGATTCCGGTACAGGCTGCGTATCTTCCGGTAAAAGGTTTACAGCAGCTTATCAAAACAATTGGAAAAGTGAAACGCCAAATCAATCCACAGTTGAAAATCGAGGGAATTTTGCTCACGATGGTGGATAACAGAACCAATTATGCAAAAGACATTGATGCGATGATCAGAGAAAATTATGGAAGTAAAGTGAAAATTTTTGCTAACAATATTCCTAATTCTGTAAGAGCCGCAGAGATTTCAGCAGAAGGAGTCAGCATTTTTGTCCATGATCCAAAAGGGAAAGTAGCATCTGCATATCTTTCTTTGACGGAGGAGGTGCTTGCAAATGGCTAAGAACGGAAGTGCATCAAAGATTAAAATAGACAGTTTTGATGATTTATTCGGTAATCCGGCAGTGGAAAGTTCTAATTCGGCAGAACAGGTGGTAGAAGTTTCTCTTGATGAATTACATACATTTAAAAATCACCCGTTTCGTGTTCTGGATGATGCGAAAATGGAAGAAACCGTGGAAAGCATTAAGAAATACGGAGTTCTTATGCCTGGGATTGCAAGACCTCGCAAAGAGGGAGGCTACGAAATTATTGCGGGACATCGCAGAAAAAGAGGAAGCGAACTTGCAGGAAAGACCACAATGCCTGTATTTATCCGTAATTATACGGACGATGAAGCTACGATAATTATGGTTGATACCAATATCCAGCGTGAGGATATTCTTCCAAGTGAAAAAGCAAAGGCTTATGCCATGAAATATGAAGCTTTGAAACATCAGGGGAAACGTGAAGGTGGCAGTACATTTGAAAGCATTGGTGAACCGGCAGGGGAAAGTGCAAAAACTGTGCAGAGATATATTCGTCTTGCGGGACTTTTAGACGAACTTCTGGATATGGTTGATAAAAAACAGCTTGGATTTATACCGGGTGTTGATATTGCCTATCTTACAAAAGAACAACAATACTGGGTGTTTGAGATATTAAGCAATGCTTCCTGCTCCGTAACAAAGGAGCAGGCGGCAAGCCTGAAAGAATACGGAAAGTCCGGTGAATTGACAAAGGCGGTTGTAGAGCTGCTTTTGTGTAAGGAAAGGACAAAAGAAAAAAAGATAACGATTAAACAAGACAGAATCCGTAAATATTTTCCGGAAGATTTCAGTAACAAAGAAATTGAAGATGTGATTTATCAACTGTTAGAAGAATGGAAGAATAAAAATAGGAGCGAACAAAATGGAAACGGGATTAAGATTTGATTATTATTATGGGATAGAAGCAGAACAGTTCGCCTTTTATAGAGTCCCGCGAGTGCTTATTAAAGACGAGCGTTTCAAGGACTTGTCAAGTGATGCAAAGCTGTTATACGGATTAATGTTGGATAGAATGTCATTATCCATGAGAAATGGATGGCTGGATGAAGAAAACAGAGCCTATATCCATTATACCGTGGAAAATATAATGGAAGATTTAGGATGTGCAAGAGAAAAATGTACAAAGATATTTGCAGAGCTGGACAGTAAAAAAGGAATCGGTCTTATCGAAAAAAAGAGACAGGGACTTGGAAAACCGGACATTATATATGTAAAAAACTTTGCGTCTTTGATGGAAGAAGCAGAGGGAACAGAGTGTTTTGATGATGAAAAAAGTGCTGCAAACACTGATGATTCCACAGAAGTTCGAAAATCGAAATTCAAGAAATTCGAAAATCGAAACTCTGGAAATTCGGAAACCGAAATTCAAGAAATTCGGAAATCGAATGACAAGAAATTCGAAAATCGAAATTCAAGAAATTCGGAAATCGAAATTCAAGAAGTTCGAAAACCGAATGACAAGAAATTCGAAAATCGAAATTCAGGAAAATCGGAAATCGAAATTCAAGAAGTTCGAAAATCGAAACACCAGAAGTTCGAAAATCGAAATTCAGGAAATTCGGAAATCGAAACACAAGAAATTCGATTTTCGAACCCTAATTATAACAATATTAGTTATACTGATATGAATTATACTAATCCTATCAATCAGAGTGAGACAATGGAAACGATTGAGGGGATTGATTCGTATGCCATTTACATGGACATTATCCGTGAAAACATAGATTATAACACTATGCTTCAAAACTCCAAATGGAAAGATGCAGACCGATACGAGGAACTCTATCAGCTGATCTGTGAGGTAGTCTGTGTAAAACGCCAGACAGTTCGCATTGCAGGGGAAGACTATCCGTATGAGATTGTGAAGTCTAAGTTTTTAAAACTGAACAGTTCGCATTTGCTGTATGTCATAGAGAGCATGAACAATACAACTTCTAAGATTACAAACATCAAAGCTTATATGCTTACTGCGCTTTTTAACGCTCCAACTACCATAAACAATTATTACCAACAGGCAGTGCAGCATGATATGTTTGGTGGTGGTTGGCAGGAAAAGGGGATAGTTTAACCGAATCTGCTATGCTAGTAGCTATTCGGGTATGAGCAAGTAGCGATAGTGGATATTCGTAGTTTGCCTAATACAGTAACTTCTGGACACGGTGTCCACAAGTGGGAAGAATAATGCTTGCTTAATCGAGTAAGTTGGATACATTTTATTTTTCCTTTTTCGGAATTGTGTTGTTGATGAGAAATAGATATAATGATGGTGTAAAAGATAAATATGAATTTGGAGGTAAAAATGAAAAAAGCATTGATTAGCCGAAAACTGATAAAGGCGGCAATCGCCTTGGTGATACTGGTTTATTTTGCGATTAGAACCATTAGCCCTAAAATCATTTTTGCCCCATTTTTGATTTGTTGCATTGCAAGTATTGGAAAAAATCTTGGATTGTTATTTAACAGAACGAAAATTGCTTGCTTTTTTGACAAGTTATTCAAAGTAGTGTTTTTCCTGTCGTGGTTTGTTTTTCTTATCGTAGCCTGCTATATAGCAATAAGAGATGGAAATTATAAGATAATTTTCTTTACTTTGCCATTTTGGTTAGGTGGACTATTCTTTGCAAAAAGAAAGTTTCAAAGCAACAAAGATTGACAAATTGATTAGAAACCAATCGAAGTTGGTGTAAACGATAAAGCAGCTTATATGT
>CALAST010000032.1 GCA_937889225.1 uncultured Lachnobacterium sp.
CCTGTTTCAGTAATTCAAGAAAATTACAAATTTGCTCTTTTTGTGCTTTTCTCATAAGACAAGCTCCCATTCTTATTTGTTTACATCTGTATTTGCAAACTTTTCTATGTCCATATTTCATGTTACTTATTAATATGGCATATTGGTCATCTTTCGATGATGCAGGTTCTATTAGGACTCCTGCTTCGCTCCCTGTTACGTCTACATCTCTGCAGTTCACATGGTCTTGGCATACCCAATCCGTAATCTGCGATTACCTTCTAATGCCGTTTTAGTTTTTATATAAACAAGTAAAGTCTTGTAATTCTCTCCCGCAAATCTGCGGGGTGGCTTATACTTGTATTCTGAAAAACTCCCATTTAGTCCGTTTTCGGTAAAATCTAAGATTTATCTAAATGGTCATTTTTTGAATCTTATTTTTGTTCTCCACGTTTCTTCGCATTACACGCAGCATTTGTTTTTTCATCCATGCGATTTCCACATACAGAACAGGTAAAGATTCCATTCTGCTTATTTCCTATCGCACCACATTGACTGCATTCCTTACTGATATCTTTTCCAAAAACTTCTATCAATTCTATGGATTGCTCTCTGCATTTTTGCTGTAAGCGTGTACGGATATAACCTCTCTGCCACATCGTTACCGAGTGGTTGATGGCTTTATTTCCACTATGCTTTTGCATTTTCGGAAGTTTTGGAATATAAATCACTTCCGGTTTTTCTGTATTTAGAAAACGGTTCAGCTCCATATTGATATAACTATGAAGCTGTTCCGTCATTCGTCTTTTTTTCGCAGTATACTTTTTTCTTCCAGGATTACTCTGTCGGTTCATGGCACGTTTTTTGCTTTGTTCACGCACCCATTCTGCTAACTGTATCTGATAATCTCCAAGTAATTCTCCATAAGTATTTCCTTTATCCGTCACAAACATAGTATACATTCCAACTGCCAATCCGACATGATTGGTATAATCAGGATGATGTTTGACTTCCACATCTACCGGAATCAGAATTTCTATCTTTTTTTGCTCAGGATATAGTTTGATATATATCTGACGAACATAGGTGTTACTATCGGTCAGTTCTACAAAAACACGCTTTCGTTTTTCTTTCATGGTAATGTAAATTCCATGATTGTCATAACGATAGGCACGTTCGGTAAGTGAAAATCCTTCGGCTCTTTCTGCATAAAGTTTTACATGATGTTTTCGTACTTGTCTTTGCAAATATCGGTTTAGTTTTTTTACATTTATAAGTTCTGCAAGTTCTTCGTACTTTTTCTGTACTTCTGGTTTTAAATCAATGACTTTATCGTTCAAAACCATTTCAAACGCATTGCTGACCTTTAATAAAAATCGCAAATAATGTTTATCTGCTTCGGAAAAATTTTCATTTTGATTGACCCGTTTTAAAACAGATGTTTTTGTTCTGGTCCATTGGCTTTTTATATCACCAAGTGCATCTAAGATTGCTACATTAAAATATACGGAAGGAAGTCCCAATTTTTCACGAAGATTACTTTTACCGATTTCTTTTTGCACGGTATATCCCGGATAAATTTTTGACAGACTGTTTTTTCCGCTATATCGTTGGTACACATAATTTTTTACAACTCTGTAATCTTCTGCAATTTCCTGAAGTTTTTTCATATCTTCATCTGAAATTGGAAATTTATTGTATTGATGTACCGTCTTGCATATCGTTTCTGCTGTCATATATATTCCTTCTATATTATGTTATGTACTTGCAATTCCCTCTTCTTCCATCTGATTTACCTTATTATAAAATGTCACTACAGAAACATTACAGAGCTTTGCGGCCTCTCTTCCATTAATTTTTTTCTCTTTAAAATCCTGATAGATTTCCTCAAAATTTTCCGGAAATACACTTTTCGGTCTGCCAAATTTCACACCACGTTCCTGTGCATTTGCGATACCTTCTTTTTGTCTTTGTTTTCTTCCTGACCATTCCATGTCGGAAGCATAACGAAGCATCGTCAATACAATATTGGAAACTAAAGTCCCAAATTCTGTTTTTCCTTTTCGTGTGTCAATCTGTGGAATATCCAAAAGTACAATATCTGCCTTCTTCTCTAATGTAATGGTTCTCCACCAATTTTCGATTTCCGAGTAACTATCACCCAAAATATCAAAATTTTTTAGATACAACAAATCATTGGGTTTTAATTTTTTTATCAGTTTTTGAAGCTGTGAATCTGTATGCGTTCTGTCGGTATTCTGTTCTATAAAAATATTTCTGTCAGCTATCTGCATTTCATACATCGCAATCTTTTGCTTTTCTTCCTGCTCAGCTTGATTTAAAGAACGAATATAACCATACGTTCTCCCCATAAATACACCCTCATTCATTTTGGAAAAAAAGTATACTTTTTTTCCAAAAATTTTTATCTCAAAGACATATCTATCTTATTATATAATCGTCAAAAAAGCAAGAATACTTAATCCCTTTTTTAATAATTTTGAACAAAAAATTTGCAATGTTGTATTCGGAAGAAAAAGTATCCTTTTATTTCCAAATTTTTCCTTTATTTCTATGTAAAATGAAAAAGTTAAAACATACACTATCTAACTTGTAAAGGATTCCTTCTCTATTTGTTATTCCATTCTTTTAATTTATGATAGAATGTTTGCTTTGTAAAATTACAACGTCTTCCTGCTTCTTCTGCATTAATTTCTTTTCGCAAAAATGCTTCACAAATCTCATCAAAATCTTCCGGTAATGATTTTGACGGTCTTCCAAATTTTACTCCACGCTGTTTTGCTGCTTCAATGCCTTCTTTTTGTCTGCTTTTGATATTGCTTCGCTCGTTTTCGCTGACATAACTAAAGATGGCAAGTGTTAAATCTGCAATTAATGTTCCAAATAAATCTTTTCCTTGTCTGGTATCTAAAATCGGAATATCAATTACCACAACATCTACTTTTTTCTCTTTTGTGAGGATTCTCCACTGTTCCAATACTTCCTCATAATTTCTGCCCAAACGATCAATACTTTTGATAAAAAGCACATCATTTTCTTTTAATTTTTTTAAAAGTTTCTGATACATGGGACGGTTAAAATCTTTTCCGGACTGCTTATCCATATAGATGTTCTTTTTTGTGATTCCTGCCTCGCTCATCGCAATCATTTGTCGATCTTCTTTCTGTTCTCTGGTGCTTACACGCACATAGCCATATACATCTGCCATTTGTTTCTCCTTTTCATATGTTTATTTTAAAGTTCCTTCTTAAAAATCGGAAAAATATAACGTGTCAAAAATTCATATTCCATGTCTTGGTTTCGTAGCAAGCACTGCCTGTGTCATGAACAACAGGCAAAAAATGTCCTACTCGACTTCGTCTCATATGTCCATTTTTCACAGGGAAGAATCCCTGACCCTCTTTAAAATTTTTCTCTTTTCATTGACGGTTTTACAAATTTTTGCTACAATTTGTCTTGGATAAGTTCGTCCAAAATTACATATATTTTTGAAACTGACTGTTGTAAAATTCGAACATTTTACAGCAGTTTTTTGTTGCCTAAATTTATATATAGTGATATTGGAAACGTGAGATTTATAAAGAAAGAAGGTAAAAACATGGCAGACAGAAAACGTACCACCCCTATCCAGTTTTATGTAAACGAAGATGAAGAAAAGATACTAAATGAGAAATTTCGCTTGTCTGGAATGAAAAGCAAATCTGAATTTTTACGCCAACTGATTTTATACGGATATGTATATGATGTGGATTACAGTTATTTGCGAAGTTATAACGTGGAACTTGGAAGAATCAGTTCCATTTTGAATCAGATTGCTGTCCGTGTAAACAGCACAAATCGAATCTATGAAGATGATATGAAAGAGATAAAGGAGATGATGGAACAGGTATGGCATACACACAAATCCATGCTATCAAAGCAACCGTTAATAAAACAATAGATTACATCTGTAATCCAGAAAAAACAGCAGATAAATTTCTCATTTCTTCCTTTGCGTGTGCTCCAGAAACTGCAGCTTTTGATTTCAAATATACACTCGATCATTGTAGAGAAAGCAGTATTAATCAAGCCTATCATTTGATACAATCGTTCTTTCCAGGGGAAGTCGGTTATGAAGAAGCACATCGCATTGGAGTGGAGTTGGCAGACAAAGTTTTAGAAGGGAAATATGCTTATATTGTAACTACACATATCGATAAAGAACATTGTCATAATCACATCCTATTTTGTGCTGCTGACCACATCAATTATGACAAATACCATGACTGCAAACAGACCTATTATCGCATCCGAAATTTAAGTGATGAACTCTGCAAGAAACATCATCTTTCCATAATTGAGTCTGAATATAAAGAGAAACGTGGACAAAAATACATAGAATGGCAGGCAGAAAAAACAGATACTTCATGGAAATCAAAAATTCGAAAAGACATTAATACCGCTATAAAATCTTCCGCTACTTATGAAGAATTTTTACAGATTTTAAAGGCAAAAGGATATGAAATTAAAGGGGAATCTTTGGAAGATGACAGTGCAAAATACATTTCTTTTCGCCCTGCAGATAAAGAACGTTTTGTGCGAGGAAGTGCCAAATCTCTTGGCAAAGAATATACAAAAGAACGTATAAAAGAACGCATTGATTTGGGATTGGAACACAATTTTAAAATTCTTCCAAAGGAACGAATTTCCAAAGGATTGATTGATATGAATCAGGAAAAAATCAAAGAAAGTGTCAGATTAAAACAATGGGCTTCCGTAGAAAATTTAAAAAATATTGCAGAAAGTTATGGGAATGCAGGTTCTATTATGGAACTGGAACAGAAACTTTCAAACATCTCTAGCGAATGTAAAACTGCAAAAAACAACTTACTTCAAATAGAAAAACGTATAAAATCCCTGATGGAAATTATAAAATATGCTGAGCAATATCAATCTACTTTGCCTTACTATACAGCTTACAAAAAGGCAAAAAATCCAGATGCTTATTTTCGCAAACATGAAAGTGCGATTATCCTTCATGGCGGTGCAAAACATATGTTGGAACAGTATGGAGTTTCACTCAAATCTTTGAATTTACAAAAATTAAAAACGGAATTTTTGGAACTGGAATCACGCAAGAAATCTCTTTCTGCTGATTATAAAACACTTGCAAAATTAGAAAAAGGAACCCGCAAACAGCTTGATAAACTGAAAGTATATCTTGATGAAAACAGAGAATATGATACTCCAAGAAAAGAGAAAAATCCGTATTTATTGTAATAAAATTTCAATTGTTTCTCAGAAAAAAACACGCATCTTACATCACTTAGGAATGTAAAATACGTGTTTTTATTTTCATTCTGAATAATTTATTTTGATTTTTTCATATTTCTATTATAAGGAAATATGTCTATCCGATTTATGCATTCTTACTTCGTTTTGCTCTAAACGCTTCTGCTCCCTATTCTGCACCTCTGCTCGCTTTTCTTTCAGCTTTTCTCGAATGGAAATTCGTTTTGGTTTTTCTTGTGTTCGCTGTTTTTCCTGTGCTTTCTGCTTTTGTGTAAGATATTGCTCTGCTTTTGGAAGATATGTTTGAAGTGTCCCACTTTTTTCTTCTTTGATTGGATTGATATCCACAAAAACACCACCAATGGTAAGGTTATCTTCATGCAAAATCTCAAAAAAGTTATCTTCTCTTTCACTACCTTTATACTCCACAACAATATCCAAATCCGAACCAGATTGCTCCAGTCCCCTGCTCCGGCTTCCTGTTAGCACAACATCTTCTATCTGCACATCCAGTGCATTTTCCTGTGTTTTGGAATCAATATAATCCCATACTGTCTGCTCTATCTCGCTTGCACTTTGTCCGTCAATTTCATGAAACAGATTCTCTGTCTTTTGTCGGAAATCATACACCACATCTTCTGCAACAATCGTCTGATTGCTTACAGCTTTACTTTCGTAAGAAACATTCGTATCGTTGGATGGAATCTCCGATTCCGGATTATCTGCACCAAGCATACTGAAATCCTTTTCATTCATATTCAAAAGTCTGTTTAAGGTATTTAGGCGTTCCTGCTTTTCTTTCAACTCTGTTTCCTGTGCAAATGGTTTTGTGACCTCTGTTTTTGCTGTTTCTAACTGATGTTCCACATGGAGTAATTTCTGCTTGGTTTCTTCTAATTGTTTAACCATTCCATCTAACAGATTGTTCATTCGCTGAAGATTGCCGAGTGCATCCACACCTAATTCTACTTCATGCCCCATTTTTCCTTTTAAAGTTGCCACAAACTTCGATGACAGCACACGATAATGTACGCATAACTGAAAGCCTTGATATTCTCCGATTTCAACAGGAGTGGTATACGATTTTGTATTTTTACACATTTCAAGCAGGGCTGCTCCGGCTTCTTTTTTCTCCACAAAAAGACGATTGCCTACTTTCATGGAGAAACTTTCCTTATCCGGAAAACGATGTTTTGCATAGTGGGTAATATCTGCATCCAAGTTGGAAACTTCTTCCTTTAACTGTGCAATCTGTTTTGGATAACGTTGTGTAATGTTATCTTCCAAACGATATTTCTGATTAGTGTGGTTTGCCTTTAAAAGCTTCAGCTTGGATACTTCGATGTCTAGTGCCATTTTTTCCTTAATATAGGGATTACCGGTTGCAAGTGCCTTTACTTCCGCATAGGAAAGTGCTGCTTCATCCACATCATCACAAGAACGTACCGGTGATTTGCTTGTCATAATCTGACCGATAAATTTCTGTTTATTTTCGATCACCTGAAAAGAATATGCATCAAAAGTTTGCTCTGTGATATAACGAAAAATCCATACTTTCTCATTTTGGTTGCCCTGACGTAAAATTCTTCCTTCTTGTTGCTGAATATCTGCAGGTCGCCAAGGTGTATCCATGTGATGGAGAGCAATTAAACGGTCCTGCAAATTGGTCCCGGCCCCTAATTTTGCTGTAGAACCAAGCAAAAAGCGAACCTGTCCATTTCTTACTTTTGCAAACAGATCCGCTTTTTGTGTTTCTGTATTCGCTTCATGAATAAATTTCACTTCCGATTCCGGAACGCCTTTTGCCACAAGTTTCTGACGGATATCATCATAAATATTAAAAAAACCATCTCCTTTTGGTGTGCCGAGGTCAGAAAAAATCAACTGTGTGCTTTTCTGCTCCCATGTTTCTTTCCATATCTGAAAGGCACGTTCCACGCAGGCTGCTGACTTGGAATTTTCATTATCCGGAAGCAACGGATTGATAAGCCTTTGATCAAGTGCAAGTTTTCTTCCGTCATTTGTGATTTTGAGTAAATTATCTACTGTCGCTTCTACTGCTCCGCTTCGTACCGCTTCTGCACGGTCTGCAAGAGATTTTACCATCTCTTTTTGATATTCGCTCGGCTTTAATACCACGTTTTCATATTCAGCTTCCGGAACAGGAAGTTTTAACATATCCGGTGTCTGAATATCGGCACTCTCTTTAAATAAAGAAATCAGTTCGGGCAGATTGAAAAATTTTGCAAAACGTGTTTTAGCACGATAGCCTGTCCCTTCTGGAGCAAGTTCGATACTTGTTTGTGTTTCTCCAAACGTGGATGCCCATGCATCAAAGTTGCCAAGACCAAGTTTCTGTAAGGTATCATACTGTAAATAACTCATATTGGTGTAAAGTTCCGTCATACTGTTTGCGATGGGCGTTCCGGTAGCAAAGGTAATGCCTTTTCCACCTGTAATTTCATCCATATAGCGACATTTTGCAAACATATCAGAAGATTTCTGTGCTTCCGTCTGTGCAATGCCTGCCACATTTCGCATTTTGGTATAAAGGAACAATGTGTGATAGGTAAGACTTTGAAGTTATCTCCGTCTTTTCCCCCACCTCACACCGGGCGTGCAACTTTCATCGCACCCGGCGTTCCATCAAATTAACTTACTTCCCTCCCTCGGGTTTCAACACTCTATGCCCTCACGAAACATATCGTGCTTACAAATTTCACTTTTGTTTGTATTTCTCAATTCTTTTTAATATCTTTTCGTCAATATCTGGCGGTATTGCTCCATTGTTAACCATGCGATAACAACTATTGCATAGCCATATAAGATTTTGCACTTTATTTATTTTTTCCAAAGGTAAATCCCCTTTTATGTGATAGCAGAACTTTTTATCTTCTAAAAACAACACTTTCTTACAGCATTTGCATTTCCCTTTATCTCTGTTGTACGCATATTCCCTGTTCATAAAATATTCAAAGTTATACTTTGTTTTTGCATAAACAGATAACTGTATATCCATTACTGTATTTATGGACGGTCTGTCGCACGGAAGCGGTCTGCTTCTGTTACGATAATAACGGTATATCCGTCTTCCTTCTTCCGTATAGGGTGTCATGCGTTGGTCGAAAGGCTTGCTTTCATACTTGCTGTGGGTAATAAATGCCATAGTAATGCCAAACCATTTTCCCTCTATGGGAACAGCAAATGTTTTGCTTTTATACCCCTCATGTCTGTGTGGAAGATTACAGAGCATTTTCAATGGTATCTGATACTCATTGTAGTGCTTCGGAAATCTCCGTTTCCATACTGCCAGTGCTGTGTTGTTAATTCTCCTGTCAATCGCATGAAATGCGTGAGAACATATGGAAGGTTGCAAATATTGTGCCACTCCTACAATCATGGAATTAACACGTTGTATCTGTGCTGCCTGTACATTTCTTTCTGTATGTTCTCCTATCTTGCGGACTTCATCGGCAACCTTTCTTATTTTTTCTTTTAGTCGTTCCATATCTGGCAATGGTTTTCCTACCAGATTTTCCGTCCATGTTTTCGGATTTGGGGTTTTCCTCTTTTTTTCTGCTTTAATTACAAAACCAAGGAAATGGATTCCCTCTGTTCTAAGGTCTGTTACAAAGGTCTTTTCCTGAGATAATTCCAGCTTCATTTTATGCTTGAAATACTTTGTCAGCATACGTTTTAATCGATATGCCTCCTGTTCGGTTGATGTTAGGATTACCCAATCATCTGCGAAACGAAAGTTATATTTCGGTGTAACACCCGACCATTTTAACCTACGCATATCATTCCCTTTATACTTACATTGTCTGTATGGTTCCATATACATTCTTCCTACAAACCAGTCAAAATCATTTAAGTATATATTGGATAATAATGGAGATAAAATACCACCTTGCATAGTTCCAAGGGGCGTATCATAGCAATCCTCACTTTCGATATATCCCGCTTTTAGCATTTGCTGTATTATTTTAATTACCCGTTTGTCGTGAATTCCTATATGCCATATCTTCTTTAACAGTATTCTGTGGTTGATATTGTCAAAACAGCCTTTTATATCTCCCTCAACTGCCCATACTGGCTGGTCTTGGGAACGACTTGTACCATTGATTACGTTGATGATATCCCTGATTGCGTGTTTCTGTGCCCTGTATGGGCGAAAACCATAACTGTGTGGATAAAATCTTGCTTCACATATAGGTTCTATAATTATCCTCATACATTCCTGTATGATTCTATCCAAAACTGTTGGAATACCAAGCGGACGTTTCTTTCCATTCTTTTTGGGTATATATACACGCCGTGCTGGTTTTGGTTTGTAATTACTGAAATTATCCTGTATTAGTGCAATTAATTCTTCTTTTGGCATTTGTAAATACTTGTCCATTTTTATTTGGTCAACACCAGCCGTTTTACTACCTTTGTTCGACTGAATGTTATGTATAGCGGTAACAATAGTTACTTCATTTACCATTGCTTCCACTAAACCAGTAAATGTAATTCCCTCTTTTGACTTTTCATAAAGAAAATCAAGGGTTTGTTTTAATTCTGTTTCTGTTGAAAATTTGACGTTCAAATGCACAAGGCTGTCACCTCGCAGTTCGTCACCCATATTTCAGGGAGTTATTCTTTTCTTATTTTGTGAAATTTGTAAATTAATCTGACTAGTCCCCTTCGCCATGGGCATTTCAGCCCCTGTGACTGGCTTTCCCAATCTCTGACTACTATGGGACTGCTGACTTCCTGTGTTTTCATCGCCCTGTACAGCTCTCACACAGGCTCTCAAACGTTCCTAAATCTCTATCCTTTTGCAGATTTAACTGCTTGAAGACCTTAGGTTGCTACCTTACACCGTAGGGACAAATACACTTTGAAACATAGTTATTGTGTATTCTGTATGATATTTCATTCATACAGGAATATATTGAAAAACCAGCAATACATTCTTCCCTAATCTTTCGCCCTTTCGGACGCCATCAACTCTTACGATGCTGCATAGCTTTTTCTACGTGTAACCATAGTCTTCGGAAGACCGCACTATATATTCCATATCCCATACCATAGGACTTAGGACATCAAGTTACGACTTCATCACGCTTTATACGTGGGTGGATACAGCCACCTCGCATAGTGAAGTATCATCTCTCACACCGCCTCCAGCTTTGATATGCTGTCATCAGCGTTGTTTCCGTGTGGCAAGGGTAATTCTCCCTTGATTTCGAGATTTAAGTTCTTACAGCTCATTCTTATTTCTAAGTGATTTCTGTCGGTCGCTTTCGGTAAGTTTATCAGACTTACCTTATACGGCAACGTTTCACGCAATTTTTAAAGTGGTGCGACTCGTCTACAAATAATCTGTCCACGCCTAATTGCTCAAACGTTACCACGTTGTCCTTCTTTTCTTCCGCACTTAATTTTTCCAAACGTACCAATAGTTGTTTTCTCGTTTTTTCCATCTGCTTAATGGTGTAATTTTCGCCTTTTCTGCTTTTGCAAGCTCAATCGCTGTTTGGATTTCCTCTATCTGATTTTCTATGGTGGCTCGCTGTCTTTCTGCAGATAATGGAATACGTTCAAACTGCGTGTGTCCGATAATAACAGCATCATAATCCCCTGTTGAAATGCGGGAACAGAATTTCTTTCGGTTTGCAGGCTCAAAATCTTTTTTCGTGTCTGCAAGGATATTCGCCCCTGGATACAAACGCATAAAATCCGATGCCCACTGCTCTGTCAAATGATTTGGAACAACGAACATACTTTTCTGGCACAGTCCGAGACGTTTGCTCTCCATAGCAGCCGCAATCATCTCAAAGGTTTTCCCACCACCCACGCAGTGTGCAAGTAACGTATTATTTCCGTAAATCTGATGTGCTACTGCATTTAACTGATGTGGACGTAGGGTAATACTTTCCGTCATACCCGGAAATTTTAAATGTGAACCATCATACTCTCTCGGTCTGGTAGAATTAAAGATTTCATTATATTTTTTACAAAGCACGTTCCTGCGTTTCGGTTCTTGGAAAATCCAATCCTTAAATTTTTCTCTTATGCTCTCCTGTTTTTGAGAAGCAAGCATGGTTTCTTTCTTATTTAAAATTCGTTTTTCTTTGCCATCTTCCA
>CALAST010000033.1 GCA_937889225.1 uncultured Lachnobacterium sp.
AGGTATTTTTTGGTGTCAATCACTTGACTTATTTAAAGTATACAGGAAGCTTTCTACATTTTTTAGGCATAGCATTCCTTGAACTACACATACCATAAAACCTGCTGATAATAGTACCACAATTTCTCTCTTTTTTCAACTTGGTACTATGCTCACAAGATATATTATATGCTATTTGTTTATTTCTGCACAAAATTGATTTTCACGTTATTCTACTAATAGCATTTGACATAGAAAAAAAATATTTGCTATATTAAAGACAGCAACACAGTAAATAAAAAAAGGGCGGTATTACCTATGGAAAAAAATCAAATCTATCTTTACGGCTTGTCTGACCGGTGAAATTGCAGTTTATAAAGTTGAGGATAATGGTTGTTTAACGTTAACTCCTCATAAAGAATTTATGAAAGGTAGTGCTTATATTAATTTCTATCAACCTTGAATTGTCAACTACCTCTAACTATCGTACAGACAAGTCAATATACCAAAGGCGACCAACTGTTTATCGTTGTTCGCCTTTTACAATAAATGTAAGAAAAACGGTGCAACCTCTACAGGCTACACCGTTTTTGTGTTCATTAATTAAATTTTCTTTTACGTGCTGCTTCAGATTTTTTCTTACGTTTTACGCTTGGTTTTTCGTAATGTTCACGTTTACGAATCTCCTGCTGAATTCCTGCTTTTGCACAGTTTCTTTTGAATCTGCGTAAAGCGCTATCTAAAGTCTCGTTTTCTTTTACAACTACGCTTGACATAATCTTAAACCTAACCTCCCTCCAGTTGTGGATTGTGCGTGAAGCCTCACACGACTAAAATCGCGTGCTTCCCATTAGTGTACTTCTACACGTAGTCTCTTTAGGAGACGGGAACTTCGTTACTACAAATACAGCCTAAACTCAGCTTCTTATGCTCTTAATAACACAAGTTCCGCATTCAGGTTACTTAATGTAGATAACGTGCAGGTACTTCTCTTTGTACTTTGAGAAACTTTTGCCTCAACTACAAACCTCTCCCTCGCGGGCAAGGATTTTATGATTTCTCGTATAAAATATCGGCTCCCTATGTTTATTGGCTCGCACTAAGGCGGCTAACTCACAACTAAAGTCACAAGTGTGCACCGCTTGAAAAATCTAAAGTTTTTTATCAACTGTAAGGCAATCCTAATTGCACTAACGTATATTTTAACAAGTTTTTTTCATTTGTCAAGAGATTTTTTAAAAATTACATATATTTTTTATAAAATAATTGATATTCACTATTATCCAGTGAACGTAACAGATAATACAAAAATTGTAAACCGGTGTTCTTTTAAAACTACCACCTATTTTAACATACCTTCCAATGCTACTTTTGCTTCTGCAATTGCATCCGGAATGCCTGCCGGATTTTTACCGCCAGCTTGTGCCATATTTGGACGACCACCGCCGCCACCGCCTACTTTTCCGGCGATTGCTTTGATTAAGTTTCCTGCATGAGCACCTGCTTTCATTGCTTCATCTGTTGCCATCGCGATAAGGTTTACTTTTCCATCACAGGAAGATGCAATAACAACAACACCCTGTCCTAATTTTTCTTTTAACTGGTCGCCTAAATCACGAAGACCGTTCATGTCTACGCCATCTACGCTTGTTGCAAGAAGTTTTACGCCTTTTACGGTTACAACCTGATCCATAACGTCGCCAAGTGCATCTTTTGCAGCTTTGCTCTTTAAGGATTCATTTTCGGAAGAAAGTGCTTTCATTTCTGCCATTAAGTGCTCTAAGCGGTCAATTAAATTTGCAGGAGTTGCTTTTACTACTTTTGCTGCTGCATTTAATTTTTCTTCCATTTCTTTATAGTAAGCAAATACATTGCTTCCGGTAAGTGCTTCGATACGACGAATGCCTGCTGCTACACCGCTTTCAGAAATAATCTTAAATGCTGTGATTTCTGCTGTATTTGCTACGTGTGTACCACCACAAAGTTCTTTTGAGAAATCGCTCATGCTTACCACACGAACAGATTCGCCATATTTTTCTCCGAAAAGTGCCATTGCACCGGATTTCTTTGCTTCATCTACAGACATTACATCGGTTATAACCGGAATGCTTTCTGCGATTTTTTCATTTACAATCGCTTCTACTTTTGCAATTTCTTCCGCTGTCATAGCTGAGAAATGAGAGAAGTCGAAACGTGTTCTTTCACCATCTTGGAAAGAACCTGCCTGTTCTACATGACTTCCTAATACTTCACGAAGTGCTTTCTGAAGTAAGTGTGTTGCAGAGTGGTTGCGGCAGGTTTTTGCACGTAATTCTTTGTCTACAACAAGTTCTACTTCTTCCCCTGTAGAAATCATACCGGAAACCATCTGTCCGATATGTCCGACTTTACCACCAAGCAATTTTACCGTATCTACAACTTTAAATTCACCATTTGCCGTGCGAATAACACCTTTATCGCCCTGCTGTCCACCCATCGTTGCATAGAATGGAGTTTCGTCTACGATAATTGTACCGTTTTCGCCATCAGATAATGCTTCTACGATTTCTGTTTCTGTGGTAAGAACAGATACTTTTGATGTATGATTCAATCTGTCATATCCTACAAATTCAGATGTAATGGATGGGTCAATTTCTTCATAAACAGTTGCATCTGCACCCATATAGTTTGTAACTTTACGTGCATTACGTGCTTTTGTTCTCTGTTCTTCCATGCAAGCTTTAAATCCTGCTTCATCATAGGTAAAGCCATTTTCTGCAAGAATTTCGCTTGTTAAATCTACTGGGAATCCGTATGTATCGTAGAGTTTAAATGTATTTTCTCCCGATAATACAGTTTGTCCTGCTGCTTTTGTTTCTTCCATCATGGTATTTAAAATTGCAAGACCCTGGTCGATTGTTTTGTTGAACTTTTCTTCTTCCTGTGTCAAAACTTTGAAGATAAATGCTTTCTTATCTTCTAATTCCTGATAACCGTCTTTGCTTTCATTGATAACTGTTTCAGAAAGTTTTGCAAGGAATGTGCCATCAATGCCAAGCATACGTCCATGACGAGCTGCACGACGAATCAAACGGCGAAGTACATAACCACGTCCTTCATTCGATGGCATAACACCATCGGATACAAGGAATGTAGAAGAACGAATGTGGTCTGTAATAAGACGAATGGAAATATCGTCATTTTCGTTTGTTTGATAAACTTTATTTGACATTTCGCATACTTTATCACGAATCGCTTTCATTGTATCAATATCAAATACGGAATCTACATCCTGCATTACAACAGCAAGACGTTCTAAGCCCATGCCTGTGTCGATGTTTTTCTGTGCAAGTTCTACGTAATTACCTTTTCCATCGCCTTCAAACTGTGTAAATACGTTGTTCCATACTTCCATGAAACGGTCACAATCGCAACCTACTTTACAGTCCGGTTTGCCACAGCCGTATTTGATGCCTCTGTCATAGTAAATTTCAGAACATGGTCCGCAAGGTCCTGCACCGTGTTCCCAGAAGTTATCACAAGCTCCTGTTTCCGGGTCACGATAGAAACGTGTAATTTTCTCAGCCGGAACACCTACTTTTTTATTCCAAATTTCAAACGCTTCATCATCTTCTCCATAAATGGATGGATAGAGACGGTCTTCTTCTAAACCTAAGTTTTTTGTTAAAAACTCCCATGACCATTCAATGGCTTCTTCTTTGAAATAATCACCAAAAGAGAAGTTTCCGAGCATTTCAAAAAATGTAAGATGACGAGCTGTCTTACCTACATTGTCAATATCACCTGTACGTACGCATTTTTGGCATGTGGTTACACGATTGCGTGGCGGGATTTCCTGTCCTGTAAAGTATGGTTTTAATGGTGCCATACCCGCGTTAATTAATAATAAGCTGTTATCATTATGTGGTACTAATGAAAAGCTTTTCATTGCTAAATGTTCTTTACTTTCAAAAAATTCAAGATACATTCTGCGTAATTCATTTACGCCATAGCTTTTTTTCATTATTTTCATTCCTCCAAAAAATATAACTATAAACCGCCAAAAATCAGCTTAAATGCAGAAAAATAAATTGTTCTGACATTCTTGCTGATTTTTAATGGCTCATGATGTCTCAAACCGTACTTAATTAAGCCTCTTCACTGATTCCCTTTTTTGCATCGGAGGACTTACGCATTTTGATTCCAACAACTGCTCCTACTCCACCGATTCCTAATAAGGCAAGCATAATTAATAAATACTGTAAAACACATAAAATAAAATCCATAGGTGTACCTCCGAATTTATTATATTTAGTTATTATATACGAAAACAATTTACAATTCAATCACTTTTGGGAATTTAGAATAAAAATTGTAACAGTTTATCCATGAAAGCTCGATTTGGCTGTTTCACAGCCTTTTTCGTTGCTTATGCAGCTAAAAATCTCGCTTGTGGCAGAACGCCCTATCCAAAATACACAAAAAATTCTCGTATTTAAACAAGTTTAAACTCGAATTTTTGTGTATTTTGACATAGCTAAACTGTTATTAAAAACTCCTGATTTTCCTCACAAACATCCATAATACGCTCTGCCATACCCACATTAGAAATTTTTCGTTTAAAGGCGGCTATTCCACTATAATCCTGCCACATATGCATTGGAAATATATGTTCAGCTTCCGTTTCCTGCAAGAAAAATTCCAGTCCTGCTGATTGGTGTTGTCCAAGACGAGGGTCCATTGGAATAAATGCAGCTTGGATTGGAAGTCCTGTAAGCTGTCTGATTTGGAATTTATAGCTGCGTTCCTGTACGCCATTTGTCAAATCTCCCGCACCTTCCCATTTCCAGTTACTCAAATCTCCTGCGTGAAACAATGTAATACCATTGCATTCCACATAATATGCCACACCCACATCCGTAGAACGAAGCGTTTTTATATTTAAATCGTCCAATTTGTATTGTTTATCTGGTGAAACAAAGGTTACTTTTTCTCGTACACTAGGGCTAATGCCATGTTTTTTTAAGAAGTTTGGACTGATTTTAATATCTTTTGAAAAAATATATTGTATATTCGGATATTTTTCCGTCCAACGCAGTACATCCATGTCATAATGATCTTTGTGACTATGGCTCGAAAAAAGATAGATTTTTGTTTCCGGTTCATACTCCGGCAATTTTCCTGTAAATGTATAGCCATTTAGTTTGTTGCCATCAAAATAATCAAATATAAAAACTTTTTCATCTGCTTCCACCACAAAACAGCTATGGTGTATAAAAATTACTTTCATAAAATTTTATCTTATCTCCTTTTTCCATTACTTCTCTTATTTATTTTTCATCATACGCTTATATCTCACAAAAATCAATAAATGACAAATAAAATTGACAGTTTCAACATAAGTGTACTACTTTTAATCCCTTTAAAAAGTCTATGGAAAAATATAATTTTCAAGGAAATGCATCTCAAATAAAACTGTTTTCCGAAAATTTCAAACATAAAATTTGTAAAAAATCACTTAATCTTCTGAATAATATTCGTCACAAGTGCTTCAAACTTGGCTGCAACCGCATCCGCTGTTTCTTTTACTTCTTCATGAGATAATGGAACAGGAGAAATACCTGAGGCAAGGTTTGTAATACAGGAAATTCCTAAAATTCGCATTCCCATATGTCTTGCAGCTATTGCTTCACATGCTGTACTCATACCAACAGCATCTCCACCAAGGAGTTTGGCCATTGCTACTTCCTGTGGTGTTTCATATGCAGGACCTGTAAATTGCACATATGTGCCTTCTTTGATTGGAATGTCGAGTTCTGCGGCTGCTTTTTTTACTATCTGCTGTAATTCTTTGTCATATACTTCGCTCATATCCGGAAAACGTGGTCCAAATTCATCAATGTTTGCTCCAATTAATGGAGAAGGGATAAAGGAAGCAATATGTCCCTTTAATAACATTAAATCTCCTGCTTTCATGCCAAGCTGACATCCGCCTGCTGCATTTGTTAAAAACAGCACTTTCGCACCCATCAATTTCATCAGACGGGTTGGAAGAACGACATCGCTCATCGGATAGCCTTCGTAATAATGCACACGACCCTGCATACATACCACAGGCACTTCTCCCACATAGCCAAAAATAAATCTACCAGCATGACCAGAAACGGTAGATACCGGAAATCCTTCGATATCATGATAGTCAATCGTATCTACTACACGAATATTTTTTGCATAATCTCCCAAACCTGAACCTAGAACCAATGCTACTTTTGGAACAAAATCTGTTTTTTCTCTTACACTTTCCAAACATTTTTTTACTTTTTCATATACCTGATTCATATGCCTTCTCCTTTCTTTTTGTGACAATCCCAAAGCAAAATGAATTGCATTATCTTCTACTCTTTAGCAACTAAAACTTCACTCTATCTGTGGTTCCTTAAGTCAAGCGGATATTCGCAATCCGCTTCGCTACTTGCTCATAACAGACAAGCTACTATCGTACCTTGTCTGTTAAATTATAACACAATTCCCATAAAAAAAATACCACTCATCTGAAATGAGTGATATTTTCCTATTATATATGTTACTGTACACACATGACTGGTAACATATACCTTTCTATTTCAATCCACTAAATAATAATACACACCATCCCACCGTTATTATCATTCACAACTTTCTGCATCGTATTCTGAAGCTGTACCTGACACTCATCATCCATCTTAGAGATTTTTTCACGAATGCCGTCTTCCATCAAATCACCTAGCGATTTTCCAAAAATATTTGCTTCCCAAACGCCTTCCTTTGACATTTCTCCTTCTTTTATATAGTTAATTAAATCCTCTGCCTGCTCTTTACTACCGACAATCGGTGCAATTTCTGTTTCAATATTTGCTTTTATCATATGAATCGAAGGAGAATTTGCACGAATCTTTACCCCATATTTTCCCGCATGCGTAATCAGAATCGGTTCTTCCATTGTAATGTCCGAAAGTTCCGGCTCTACTACGCCGTACCCTCTTCCCCATACGCTTTCCATGGCACTTTCTACTTTTTCATACTCTTGTCGTTTTGCAGCTAAATCTTTTATCATGGAAATCATGCGATATTCGCTGTCAATTTCCATTCCTGTAATATCGCTTAAATATGCATAATATTCTTCATCTTCCAGTTCCATGCGAAGTTCTACGCTTCCTTCTTCCGTACGGATTCTGCGTATGGAAGGGTGAATTGCAACATTGTTATTTTGTGCCGTTCCATTAGATATTATACCATTTAACATTGGGCTGTTTGATGGCATGCTATTTTGTGCCGTATTATTTTGCATTACAGCGTTAGGCATTTTTGCTGCATTTACATTTCGATTCCCATTTGCCATGCTATCATTATCATATAAATCACGCATTCTGGATACATTTGTAAGCCAATTCATTGCATAATCAATAAGTGCTTTTTTTACTTTATGGTCACTCTCCAACATTTCTGTCCACTTCGGAATATAAAATTCTACTGCTGAAATCGGAAATTCCAACAATGCATTTTCCAACAATCGTGTAATGTCACTTTTTTGCAACTGTCTGCAATTGACCGGAACAACAGGACGCATATATTTCTTTTCTAATTCTTCTTTTAATTGTAAGGTTTCCGCACTATAAGGTCGCTCGCTATTTAAAAGAATAACATACGGCTTTTTAGTCTCTTCCATTTCTGCAATCGTGCGTTCTTCTGCTTCTATGTAACTGTTTCTTGGAATTTCCCCAAAACTGCCGTCTGTCGTAACTACAACACCAATCGTGGCATGTTCCTTAATTACTTTTAATGTGCCTATCTTGGCTGCATCTGTAAATGGTATTTCTTCTTCAAACCACGGTGTGCGAACCATACGAACACCATTTCCTTCCATATGCCCGTTTGCACCTTCTACCACAAATCCCACACAATCGACCAAACGAATTTTCACTTCCTGATTCTCGTCCAATCTTACGGTAACCGCATTTTGCGGGATAAATTTTGGCTCTGTTGTCATAATGGTTTTTCCTTGCGAAGATTGCGGCAGCTCATCTATGGTTCGCTCCTTTATATTTTCATCCTCTATATATGGAATCACACACAAATCCATGAAACGTTTGATAAATGTAGATTTTCCGGTTCGTACCGGTCCTACTACTCCTATGTAAATCTCTCCATTTGTTCTATTTGCAATATCTTTGTATATATCCATAAAAAATCCCTCCACTCATATATCATTACTATATGAGGGAAGGAAGTTTTTCATACCTGATTTATTTTTTACTTCATAATCTTTAATGCACCGGGTATACATTCCACATGCATCACCGTATTAAAGGTACACATTTCTCCATCCGTATGCCATACAAACGGAGTCTCTAACATAATGTCAGCCTCCTTAAAATCTACACCAAGACAAGCCTTAAGTTTCATATGCTTTCCCTTTAAAAGAAATGGAAATGCACACAATGCTCCTATTTTACCAAGACCTGAAACACAGCACATGGACAATTTTCCATCCATAGCATCTGCTGTCGGAGACATCGGCACGCCGCCGCCTTCACATTTGTGATTCATAATCGCAATAAAGACACAACGGCTCCTTTTACCATAATCTTTGCCATCTGCTATAATACGTGCATTTAAAAATGGACTTGCAAATAAAGATTGTATTGTAAGAATCGCATATGTAAGTTTTCCAAGTCCTATCTTATTTAAGATTTTTTTCAAAGAAGAATACAAAACTCTGCGGCATACGTCTGCATCCACGCCTACACCTGTGCTTACGCCAAAATAACGTTTGCTTTCTCCATCATCCCATGAAATGCACCCCAAGTCCATTTCCCAACATTCTTTGGATTTTAGGATTCGTTTTAAATTTTCCATTGGCTCTTGAGACAATCCTAAGCCTCTTGCTAAATCGTTGCCGGAACCTGTTGGAATATAACCCAGTTGCACTTTTTCATGGTTCTTTATTCCATTAATTACTTCATTAAATGTACCATCTCCACCAATAACTACGATTTTTACAGGTGCTTCGTATTTACGAACTAATTTTCTGGCAATTTCTACTGCATGACCTGCGTACTCTGTCACCTGATAGTCATACTTTACACTATGGTCATCCAATTCTCTTTTGATTTCTTCCCACAATTTTTTTGCCTTTCCCGTACGGGATTTTGTATTTACGATAAAATGATACATAATTTCTCTCTTTCCTTGTAAGAATTCCATTTATATATGTTCTATATTTTTTAAAAAGTTTTCAATAGCCTTATATATGAACTGCCCATGCACTAAATCTGATGAAATCTCTAACTAATCTCTTTTAAAGTTATAACGTTTCTTCTTCCATCACACTTTTTACTGTCTTGCTTTCTACGTTGGTATTTTAACATGGTTTTTTTCATGTGACAATTTCTTTTTTCTAGTTTCACGCATGTCAAAATGCACAAAATTTAAGTTCAAGTTTCCCTAAAAACAAGAGTAATGGCTGAATCCAAACTTTTTTACACTTGTTCCTTGTCAATTTTTGGTTCGTTTGGTACTATTATTACATGAAACTCAGCGTTCTTCTTTCTCCAATTTGGGCTTGATTCACTTAGTTTCATAGTAATATATGAGGTGAGTTATGAATACAGTACTAAAACATAAGATTAAAAAAGAAGTACAAAATAAAATTATTTTTGTCAAATGGGTTGTTTTCGCCCTTTTAACCGGTGTACTTGTCGGACTTTGCAGTTGTGGATTTCATTTTGTATTCACGATTGCCAATATCATACGAACACAAAATTCATGGATTGTCTACTTCCTTCCGGTAGGCGGACTTGCCATTGTAGCACTCTACCATATGCTAAAAGGCGAAAATGATGGTGGGACAAATCTTGTTATTTCCGCCATTCATTCGGGTGACCACATTCCACTTCGAATGGCACCGCTTATTTTTATCTCCACTACCCTTACCCATCTTTTTGGTGGTTCTGTCGGTCGTGAAGGTGCCGCATTGCAGATTGGTGGCAGTATTGGAAATACATTGGGAGATGTTTTTAAATTTGATAAAAAAGATACCAATACGATGATTATGTGCGGAATGAGTGCTGCATTTGCTGTTTTGTTTGGCACGCCAATGGCCGCTGCCATTTTCCCAATGGAATTGGTAAGTGTGGGAATTATGCATTATATGGCATTAGTTCCATGCGTGATTAGTGCATTAACCGCTCATGGCATTGCAACTTATTTAGGTGTATCTCATTCGACATTTATTTTGGATGTTGTGCCAACATTTAAAATCGGGTCTGCTATTGAAGTTTCTGTTATTGCGATTCTTTGTGCTTTTATCAGCGTTCTGTTTTGCACCGTATTGCATATGACAGAAGATACTTTAAAAAAGAAAATTCCAAATCCATATTTACGTATTTTCCTTATCGGTTCTTTTCTTGTCATCATGAATATCGTTATTGGACCGGCAAATAAAGTTGGTACAAGCATTTCTATTTTAGAAGAATGTATGATAGGTACGGTTTTACCATATATCTTTTTGCTTAAGATTGTCTATACAGCTTTAACACTTGGCTCTGGCTTTAAAGGTGGTGAAATTGTTCCTTCTATCTTTGTAGGAGCTGCTTTTGGAAATGTCATGGGACAGCTTCTTGGTATTGACCCGGCATTTTGTGCCGCAATCGGTGCAATTGCATTATTCTGCGGTGTAACTAACAGTCCGATTACTGCACTTTTGATTGGTTTTGAATTGTTTGGTTATGAGGCAATGCCATATTATTTGATTACAGTGGCTTTCAGTTATGTCCTTTCCGGCTATTCCGGTGCATACCGCAGTCAGAAAATTATGTATTCGAAATACAAGACAGACTTTATTAATAAACATACTACGTAACATGAAACACCCCACAGAAATCACACTAATTACACCATTGATTTCTGTGGGGATGCTTCTATTTATAGGTTTCACAAACTAAACTTTTAAGTTAAGCGGATATTCGCAATCCGCTTTCGCTATGACTCTAACCGAACAGCTACTACCGTAGCTTGATTCGGTTAAACTATTTGCTTAATACTGCTACAATGCAAGAAATGCGTTTTACTTCTACTTTATCCGTTGCTGTTGCAATGGCTTCTACAGATGCTTTGTCATCATCAATGCAGATATCCCAATTGCCTTTTTCCGGTAATGCTATGGTTACAGCTTCTTCATTGGAGTTGTATGCTACAAAAATTTTTTCTACATCATCTTCCAATACGAATGCAACTACATTTGCCGATAAGCCATCTACAAAGCTAAGGTGCTTTACAACTTCTTCTGTTGTTCCAAGACGAAGCAATCCTTTTGCTTTACGAAATGCAATAAGTCCCTTATAGAATTCATAAAGGTCCTTATATTCTTCGAGTCTGTCATACTTCATCGTATTTGTATAAAAAGGAAGATTATAGCTGTTTTCTGCTACTTCATCTGTGCCTTCGATTGGTTTTGTACGGGCAAATTCTTCACCTGATAAGAAGAATGGAATTCCCTGTGCAGTAAATACCATTGATGCAGCAAGACGATTCATAGCAAGTAAGTCTTCTTTACTTGCATCCGGTCTGGAAACAGAAAGTTTGTCCCAAAGTGTTAAGTTATCGTGGCAGGATACATAGTTTACGATATCAGTTGGATTCTTTGCCCATGGTCCTGTACTATATGTATAACTTTCATAATCAACTTCCGGATGACGAGTTGCACCTACTACAGAGTAACGGATAGCATTTTCCAAATCCGGTGCACCGCTTACATATCCTACTTCTTCTTTATGGAATACATGTCCTCTTATGGTATCACGAATGTCATCAGAGAATGCACCCAAACCTTTGAAGTTTGGCACATTTTCTTTTAAGCAACGTTCTTCTTCCGGAATAACGGATTTATTTGCTGCCCAGCCTTCTCCATATAAAATAACACAAGGATTGTCTTTACGAAGTTCTACGGCTGCTTTTTCCATTGTTTCAATATCTAAGCATCCCATTAAGTCAAAACGGAAACCGTCCATATGATATTCATTCATCCAATATTTCAAAGAATCAATGATAAACTTAGAAACCATTGGTTTTTCGGATGCTACTTCATTACCGCAACCAGAAGCATTGGAATAGCCTTCTTCATTCATACGATAATAATAATCGGGTACACATTTTTGGAAACAGTTGTTTTCGATATCATATGTATGATTGTATACTACATCCATAATTACACCGATTCCATGATTATGGAACGTCTGTACCATCTGTTTTAATTCTTTAATACGCACTTCACCATGGAATGGGTCTGTCGAGAAAGAACCTTCTGGTACATTATAGTTGATTGGGTCATAACCCCAGTTATACTGTTCGATATCAGGACGGCTTTCATCAATGCTTCCAAAGTCATAGCAAGGCATAATCTGCACATGTGTTACGCCAAGTTCCAAGATATGGTCAAGACCTGTAGCCATACCGGATGCTGTTTTTGTACCGCTTTCGGTAAGACCTAAATATTTTCCTGCATTTTTTGCACCACAGCTTGCATCTGCTGTCGTATCTATTACAGAAAGTTCGTAAACAATAATATCGGTTTCTTTTTCGATTACAGAACCATGGTCATTTTCAAAACCTTCCGGATTTGTTAAGGATAAATCCACAACCATGCTTCTTTTGCCGTTTACGCCTGCTGCTTTTGCATACGGGTCATTGGTTTCCTGTGCTTTTCCATCGACTTCCACGATGTAGGTGTAATACACCTTATGTAAATCGCCATCTTTTTTGTAAAGCCATGTGCCATTTACATCTTTTTTCATTTCGGCTACTTCAAATGCTTCGCCGCCATTTCCAGCTTCATACAGGCATAATTTTACCTGCTGTGCTGTTGGTGCCCACACGCGAAAAGAAGTGCTGGCTTTTGTATAAACCGCCCCTAAATCGGTGCCTTCATAAACTTCATATTCTCTTTCCATAATACTACCTCTTATTTTCTATAAACTAGTACAACATTGCATAAATGAATGATTTAACCGAATCAAGAAAATCCCCCACTTCAAGTGCGTAGAGCACTAAGTGGTGGGTAGGGGGAGTTTCTTGTGTCAGGTGGAGATTTCAAGCTCCATCTGACAAACCGCAAAGCGGTTATTCGGTTATGAGCAAGTAGCGATAGCGGATTGCGAATATCCGCTTAACTTGTGCTGATTTTTTCGTAATTTAACAAGTACGATTTTTTCCAAAAATTACATCAAAATTGATGTTTTTATAAAAAACATCCTCCTGATTGCCCCTTGAAATGTCCTTATTTGCAAGCATCCACATTGTTTTTGCAATTACAGCTTCCAATGTCATATCATAAGACTCCAAAAAGCTGCATACCGTTTTCATTTCATTTCCCACTTCATATACCGTCATATCGCTGCCCTCATGTGCGACTTGCGTTGCCATAATAATGGTTTTTTGGGGATATTTCGTACATAATTCATAAAAGGTATGCTGAATGGATTTTGGAATTCCGCCTACGCCAAAGCTTTCTACGATAATGGCATCATATTTGGCAAAAATCATATCCAAAACATCCGGGGAAATCCCCGGTATCAATTTTAATAAGAAAATATTTTGGTTTAATTTATTGTAAAATTTCACTTCATCCTCGAATGGCAGCATTGGAATATAACGCATAATCTGCCCATCCTGCATAACTGCAAGAAATGGAAAATCAATGCTGGAAAATGCGTTATAACTTTTGGAACGCATTTTTTTTGCCCTTGTTCCTGCAATGACTTTTCCATCAAAAACCATTGATACACCCTGCGATTTTTCATCGGAAGCATAGATAAAGCTATCTAATAAATTTGTCTTTGCATCTGTAATATCCATGTCGATTGGTTTCTGTGAGCCGGTAATCACGATTGGTTTTTTCGAATTTTGTATCATATAAGAAAGACCTGCCGCAGTATATGCCATTGTATCTGTGCCATGTGCTACTACAAAGCCATCATATGCCTCATAGTATTTTTGTATACACTCCACAATTTCACACCAATGTTTTGGTTCCATATTCGTACTGTCTAAATTCAACAATTGAATCGTATCAATCTCACAAATGCCTTTTAAACTTGGAATATAAGAAAGCAACTCATCCGGTGAAATCTGCGGTTTTAAGCCATTTTTTGATTTTTTAGATGCAATGGTACCGCCTGTTGCGATAAATAAAATTTTTTTCATGGAACTATCCTCTTTCTATAAGAAATATATAAACTGTCCTGTTTTGACAAATTAAGTTCTATAATTCTAACTCCATAATTTTATATTCGTCTTCTCTTATAACATCAAATTTATTTTTTATCCAAAAAGCATAACTTTGTGGATTACCTTTATCCACTCCAATACGTATTTTCTTATAATTTAATACTTTTAAATAATCAGCTGTTTGGGTTATAATCATTGAGCCAATTCCTTTACCTTGATATTTTATATGCATCATAAACAACCCAATATATGCAATTTCTTTTGTAGGATAATCAAGAATAAGGTCCATAATTGCTACTAAAAAATCATTTTGGAAAAATCCAATATAATACTTATCTTCTAAACTCTTTTTCGGTGGCAATGCTTCCATATCTTCTAATATACTTTTCTTTGTAACAAATGGAGGATGATATTGATAAAAAATTTCATTTTTACAACTCAAATTATATATCCTATCAATATCACTCCTACCTAATCTTCGGACAATATAACTTTTTGATAATAAATTTATATCCATCTTTTTTAAAAATCCTTTTTGTTAAAGTTTTATTTTGCTACTGTATACATACATCTTTCCAAATCTGCCAAAAATTGCTCTACATTTTCTTTCTTGGTCGCCCAAGAAGTGCAAATACGCATGGTACGTCTGTTTTCATCCACAGCACCTTGGTCTTCCAATTTATAATTCTCTTTTAATGCTGCAACGACTTCATTTGGAAGGTTTACAAAAATCTGATTTGTTGGGGAATTTACGGCAAATTCTATGGATAAACTTTCTAATTTTTCATGAATCAATTCTGCCATTTCCATTGCATGTCGGGAAATCTCATAATAAAGGTTAAGCGGACATTCACAATCCGGATTCGCTGCTTGCTCATGAACGCAGGTATCTTTGCTGCTTCTACATTCAAATAATGTTTCAAATTGAATGCCAAGCAAACGTCCTTTTGCGAGCATACCTCCATGTTGCTTAATATTGTAACGAAAATCTGCCTTTAATTCCTGATTGGAAATGACAACAGCTTCGCCAAATAATGCCCCTACTTTTGTTCCGCCAATATAAAACACATCCGTATATTTTGCGATTGTTTCCAATGTAAGGTCATTTTCCTTACACATCAAACCATATCCCAAACGTGCTCCATCCATAAATAAATATGCTCCAAACTCTTTGCAAAGGGCATATAATGCTTTCAGTTCTTCTTCTTTGTAAATCGTTCCAAGTTCTGTCGGATTGGAAATATAGACCATTTTTGGTTGTGCCATATGCTCATCTCCGCCATTTGCAAAATGGCTCTCGAAAAGATGGCTTATGTCTTTTTCATAGATTTTTCCATCCGGTGACGGAATAGTAATACATTTATGCCCACTTGCTTCTACTGCACCTGTTTCATGCACATTAATATGCCCTGTTTCGGCACAGATAACGCCTTGATATGGTTTTAAAGCAGAATCAATAACTGTTACATTGGTCTGTGTTCCACCTACTAAAAAATGCACATCTAATGATTCATCTTTACACTCTTTTTTGATATAGTCTGCTGCATTTTTACAATGTTCATCCATCCCATAACCAATTGTCTGTTCCATATTGGTTTCTATTAATCTCTCTAAAATTCTTGGGTGAGCCCCTTCTGTATAATCACAATTAAAAAATATCATGCTTACCTCTTTTACTTCCTTTTTTATGTCAAATATATCTTTATTTTTCGATTTTCTTTCTCTGCTGTTTTGCTACGATACGTAAATATAAACTTCGTGGCAAAAATCTTCCAAATGTAACTGCCAGTTTCATATGAAATTCCGGTATAATGACTTTCTTTTTCGCAAACATGTTGTCAATGGCATAATTGACACAATACTCAGCGGAAATACCCTTGAGGGCAAATTTTACGTTTGCGACTTCATTAAATTCCGTATCTACAGGTCCCGGGCAAAGACAGCCTACATAAATGTGACTTTTGGCTTGTCTTAATTCTTCTGCAACTGCCTGTGTCAAGCTCGTAACATAGGCTTTTGTCGCATAATACGTAGACATAAACGGACCTGCCGGAATCAGCCCTGCGGAAGATGCAACATTTAAAATATAGCCGCTGTCTTTCTTTTTCATCTTTAAAAGTGCAAATTTCATAAACATATGCACCGCCTTAATATTTACATCCACCATATTTAAATCATTTTTTACATTTGTATCAAAAAATGCACCACATTCTCCAAAACCTGCGTTATTAATCCATATTTCTATCGGCAGGTCCTTTATTTGCTTAAGAAAAGATTTACAATCTTCTGTTTTGGATACATCACAAACTATCGTTTTACACTTCACGCAAAACTTATTTTCCAAATTTTTTGCCAGTTCTTCCAATCGTTCCTTTCGTCTTGCCACAAGCACAAGCGGATATCCCTCTTTTGCTAAACGTTTTGCAAAGCATACGCCAAGCCCTGCACTTGCACCTGTAATTACTGCATATCCTTTATACATTTACTATTCCCCCATATCTATATATTCATTATAATGCTTAGTCTATCACTATACATCCTTTGTGCCACTATCATAATCCTTTGACTATCACTACATATTATTTATCTATTATATTCTTCTAACAATTCCCGAAAATGCGGTCCTAAATTGCCTTCTTTCCAATGTTTGCGGCAAAGTGCAATATAAGAACTGTTTCCTCCAAGACAAACCTGCTCACCTTCTCGGATAATCCCATTGTCATTAAAACGTGCATTGCATCGTGCCGCTTTTCCACACCAACACACTGTTTTGATTTCCTCAATTTTATCTGCCCATGCCAAAAGCCAAAGACTTCCTTCAAACAATTCATTGCGGAAGTCTGCACGAAGCCCATAACAAATAACCGGAATATCCAAATCATCCACTAAATGCACCATATAGGCAATCTGCTCTTTTGTACAGAATTGTGCTTCATCTACAATGACACAATCGTATTCTTTTACCTCTTCTTCCGGCATTTTTACCAAATCTTCCACTAACATACATGGACTTTCCAGACCGATACGGGATTTTAAAACCAATTCCCCATCCCTTGTGTCCGTCATTGGTTTTGCTAAAATGCATTTTTTTCCTCTTTCACGATAATTATACTCGACCATAAGTGCGTTTGCGGTTTTCGAACTGCCCATCGCACCATAGCGAAAAAATAACTTAGCCATTTCCATCTCCATTTCTCTGCTTTAGTCTTCAATCGTAAGCTCTCTCTCACTTACATCCAACTTTACACTACTTGGATTTGCTTTGTACATTGTTAAAAGCAATTCCCACAATGCATGAATCTGATACGTCAGCATTTGAGAGGCTTCCACCGCATATGGAAGCAATGTATGAATATCAAAATAACGAATGCCAAGTGGCGGCAAAAATACAAGATTCGTTGTTTTTGTCTTTATTTTTGTACTGTGAATCATTTCATATGTAATCATCAAAAATTCTTTTCCCTTGTATTCACAGTAATAAGACACATAACATTCGTCCACATCCCAAACGATACCGTCCTCTTCTGTTTTTGGCTTTTTCTGTGCATCATTGTACTCGGTAGTCTGGCATTGTATCTCCGCTACGATAAATAGGTACAAATTTTATCAAATTTACACAAATTTATTCTGTGTCTGCTTTCACAATACAGACTTCCTGGTTCTTTGTGTCCGATTTTGCCAAGGCTACTTTCGTTTGGTCTAACACTCCACAGGCGTAAATTTCCCAGTAGCGATAGGTATTTTTATAGTATCCGTTTTTTTACTTATACTATTTGTATTTGATACATTGCTAAATTGATACTTGCATTATAATCTCGGTCTATGATAAGTCCACACTTTTCACACTTATATATGCGGTCTTTTAACTTTAAGTCTTTCTTTATATTCCCACAACAAGAACATTTTTTTGAACTCGGATACCACCTATCGGCTTCTACAAATGCAATTCCGTATTTTTTGCATTTATATTGTAGCATTCTCTTACATTCATAAAACTTCTGTTGTGCGATTGCTTTGGAAAGATGTCTGTTTTTCATCATACCTTTTACATTCAAGTGTTCCATTACAATTCGAGATGGCTTGGTTCTCACTATCTCTGTTGTGATATGGTGCAAATAATTATTTCGGATTCCCGTTAGTTTTCGATATAGTAAACGAATTTTCTGTTTCTGTTTTTGGATATTCTTACATTCTTTTAATGCTCGCTTCCAAATAGGATAACGCTTCTTTCCAACTACTTTATACGCTTTTATGTTGGCTTCTATTTTTCGGGAAAGTTTTCGCTGTTCTCGTTTCAACTTTTTTTCCAATTGTTTGACACGTTTCGTTTTGTTGATATTTTTATAGCGTTCTCCATTCGAACAAACCGCAAGTTCCTTTACTCCAAGGTCGATTCCTAGACTCTCTCCGGTTAATGTTTCCTCTTTTTCCGCTATTTCATAGCTTATGGAAAGATACCAGTATTTTCCGTCAAACGAGATTCTTGGATTTAAGTAGTGTTCTCCTTTTGGCAATTTCGGAAGTGGTTCCACGGTTTTTACAGTTCCTAACTTTTCGCCTTGAAATCCGTTTGGTTTTCGTTTCAAGGTTTCATAATTCACATAAAACTTCGGTTCACTTTTATGTTTCGATTTGAAGTTTGGCTTATCCGAAAGACCTTTGAAGTATTTCTGATAGGCTTCATTCGCATCCTTGACTGCTTGTTTCATCACGTTAGAGCTCACTTCTTTGAGCCATGTATGTGTGGTTGGCTTCAGTACGTGATTGATATACTTTCGCACTTCTCCTTCGCTTACAAAACATGTTCCCGTTTTTCCATTCTCTAAATATGCCTGATACACCTTTTGTTGTTCTTCTAAAAAACAATTATATGACCATCTTGCCACACCTGCACTTTTCCAAAACAGTTCTTCCTGTTTCGGTGTTGGTAGCAGTCGGATTTTTCTTCCTATTTGCATAGCTGTTTCTCACTTCTTTCGCATCCGTTCTACGCAAAAAAGCAGTTATGGCTGTTTCATTTCTTTGCAATCTATCTTTTCTACCTATCTTCCGTTTCCACATTTACTACTTTTGCGTGTTCTTAGTATAACGTGTATACGGACGGTTGTAAATTATTTTTGTGTCATTGATACGCCGCGTTTCGCGGCATTTTGTATCTAGTTATCTCATTCACATGGAGTCGCAAGTTCCATGCAGTCTTACCGTCACCGGCAGACCTCTTATGCTTTCACATAAGCGTAG
>CALAST010000034.1 GCA_937889225.1 uncultured Lachnobacterium sp.
AGTTCGGATGACCATGGCAAATAACGGTCTAATATTTCCGAGTGTTCCAGATGGTGATTATTCGGCATTTCGCTAAGCAAATATTTTAGATACGCATATACATCTAAGTCATTTGCTCGTGCACTTTCTACTAATGTATATAACACCGCATTTGCCTTCGCTCCTTTCGGAGTATCTGCAAACAGCCAGGCACGTCTTGCCGTTGCAAACGGTTTGATATTGGCTTCACAAAGATTATTCGAAAGTGGCACACGACCATCTTCCAAGAATGTTTCCAAATATTCTTTTTGATTTGTCGAATACGTCAGAGCTTTTGTTAATAACTCATTTGTTGTGTATAACGCAGACGTTTTTTCTACCCACGACCAAAAGGCATCAAGCAGCGGTCTTGACGCTTCCTGACGCTTTTGTTTTCGTTCTTCATAAGGCAACTCTTTGAGTTTGTCTTCAATTTTGAACAAAAGATTAATATATTCTCTGCCTTCCGCTCCTTTCGAACCCGGAATCTCTTTTCCCTGGCTATCCAAAGGGATACTTTCAATATAGTAACGTCTGCAGTGCGACCAACAAAACGCATGTTTCACATCCGTTAATTTATCATAACCGCTATACGCATCCGTTATCAGATATCCGTGAAAGCCCGCAAGCAGTTGTTTGGCAATTTCTCCGCTTCGGGTACTCGAATAATAAAAGAAAGCTCCCTGGCGTTGTTCGCATGCTGCACTTCGCATGACCCACATAAAGGATTCACTGCTTGCTTTTTTCCCTTTCTCCTTATTACATTGGATTCGTGTTTCATCCATATGCAGCACTTCGCATTCTTTTAGTCTTTCCTGGATTCGCCAGTATATCGGTTCCAACCATTCCTCACTGCAGCGGATAATCCAGTATGCCATATTTTTTCTTGGCAATACCAGTCCCAAACGGTACCAGTCTTTCTCCTGACGAGCAAGTGGAAGTCCCATCGCAAACTTTTGGTACATGACCTGTGCAAGTAAGGATGGCGTACAGATGGAATGCGATAGCGGTGGTACCGGAACAGCCGCTTTATAAAATCGGCTGTTCGGCTCCTTACTTCCTTTTTCTCCGCATACACTACATTTTGCTACCTGTTGTACGATTTGTTTTACAATGAGTTTCGCAGGTTGATATTCCACTTCCGTACGTACGATTTGTCTTCCGACAATGGTTAACGGACTGCCACAGGCAGAACAGGTTTCTTCCGGTGGCAAAATATATTCTTCTACTTCTTTTGGTAATGCCGCAAGCAGTTCCGCACGTACACCCGGCTGTCTTGGTACTCTTTCGTACGGTTTTACGGTAATCTTTTTCTGCTCTACACCCAGTTGTTTTGCCAACTGTTGCATATCTTCAAACAGCGAAAGTTGTCCTTCTATCTGCTTCGTCGTTTCCGTGGAAGAACCGAACAGTTTTTTTCGGGCATGTAACAATGCCTGTATCATATTTTCTATCTGGACATTCTGTTTTTCGATACGAATGCTTTGTTCCTCTATGATACGTTCTTTTGCTGCAAGTTCTTCTTTTTGTTTTTGCGTAAGAGCACGCAGCATCTGTAATTCTTCCTGTTCGGTCATGGTCGTTCTTCCTTTATTTTTTCGATAGGATTAGTATACCATTTTTCAAAGGATTTCTCTACTGTTTTGGAACTTTTTCAAGTCCTAAAAATGCTGAATTTTTGGGCGTTTTTCCTCTTTTTTCCGTCATTTATACGGATTAAAAACAACTGTTTTTGGAACTTATTTTTACTTCATGATGTGCTTTTTTCTGTTCGATTTCCAACCCCTGCAACAGCCATTCTACCTGTTGAAACGAGAGTTCCTTTACATCGTTTGGTGTTTTCGGCCATTGAAATTTCATATCATCCAGTAACTTTTTCGTGGCAAGCACAAAGCCGTTTTGGTCATACCGAAGAACTTTGATACCATCTTTCTTCTTATTACAAAAAAGAAAGACATGGCTTCCCATATATGGGTCAAGTTTAAATTGCATTTGTACCATTGCCACGAGCCCCGGAATCTGTTTTCGAAAATCCGTAGTTCCACAAGCGAGAAAAATGCGGTCCGCATCCTGTATAAACCGTTTCATCATAGTTGTTTGATTGCCAAAAGTGTAGTCAGAAGTGTTTCCTGTTTACATCCGTCCGGAATATACACTTTCACGCCTTGAAAATATAGCATAAGACGGTTATCGTTAGCACCGACGGAACGGTTCTGTGGATAAGTTGCTCCCGATGTTGCAAATACTTCTGCGAATGCGGTTGTGTGTTCTGCATGAGCTTTGCCCATAAAAAATTCCCTCCTTTGTTATCTTTGAGTTAGTCAAATTATAGCAGAGGAGAGATATTTTTTCACTACGCTGTGTTTTGGTGCACTTACAAAAAATGGAAACTATCACAAGGTACGCACTATGGTGCGTTTACATCCAAACC
>CALAST010000035.1 GCA_937889225.1 uncultured Lachnobacterium sp.
GGGCTCGAACCTGTGACCCCCTGCTTGTAAGGCAGATGCTCTCCCAGCTGAGCTAAGATCCCATGTCCTCGCTGTTAAGTATCAGCGACTTGTTTATAATACCTTATCTTCCATCAAATGTCAACAATTTTTTTAAAATTTTTCAAATTTTAGGTTACTGTATGAAAATATAAATATTTCCAGTAAAAATCCATTTGCGAAGCAATTTTAGGATGGATTTTCACTCAATTATAGATTTATAAATATTATGACAAATCTCACTTTTCCATGATATAATGTAAATACTTAGCAAGATATTTTGGAGCTTAGTTAGAACCTATGCCTTTATGGCATAAAAAATAGGGAAAACGTTAAAACTTGAAATTTTATAAAAACAGATTTCCCAACTGATATTTTTCATATACATGCAATATTTTTTATTACATATTTCAAATGCAAGAAAGGATAACTATGAGCAAAATACAATTAGTCGCCCTCGACTTAGACGGCACTTTATTTAATCACGACGGTATTATTACTGAAAAAACAAAAAACGAAATTAAACGAATCACAAACAAAGGCGTACATGTAGTAATCTCCACAGGTCGCCCATATAACGGTGTACCTTTTTCTCAAATCAAGGATACAGGCATTGATTATGCTATAACTACAAACGGTGCTGCCATTTATCGCATTTCCACAAATGAATGTCTTTATGAAAATTGCATGGATTTTGCACTTGTTGAGCCAATTTTGGCTTTCCTTTTAGAAAAAAGGATTCACATTGATTTGTATATCAATGGAAAAGGCTTTACGCCTCGCTATTGCAGGGAAAATCTGCACAAACTGAATGTTCCGCCTTCTTTGAAGGAATATATTCTTGCAACCAGAACTCCTGTCGATGATTTGCTTGGCTATGTAAGAGACTCTGGTGAAAAAGTGCAAAAAATGACTTTGAACTTCTATCCACAGCCTGACGGAACTGCCCTTCATCGTGATACCGTTTACGATTTTCTTATGAAAAATGAGGAAATTGAATGTGTCTGCGGTGGCTTTAATAATTTAGAATTCAGTAAAGCCGGTGTTACAAAAGGAAACGGGCTTCTTCATTTGGCAAATGTGCTATCTGTTCCAATTGAGCAGACAATGGCAATTGGTGACACGGAAAATGATATTTCTATTTTAAAGACTGCACATATTGGGGTTGCAATGGGTAATGCCTCACCGGATGTAAAGGAAATTGCGGATTATATTACGACTTCTTATAATGAAGATGGTGTCGGCAATGCAATTTTGCATTTTATTCCTTAATATGCCATGAATAAATCAAAAAAGTCTCTACTTCAAGTGCTGAAATCTTGAAACGACAAAAATCAATCGGACATTTGAAAGCAAAACAATCCCCCACTTTAAATGCGTAGAGCATTAAGTGGGGGATTACAAATATCCGCTTTGCTACCGGCACTTCTTTACCCAATATTAGAAATTATTGTATTATGAAAACTGATTTCTACATCATTCTCCTCTTCTTAACAACTCTACCGCATTTTTTAACACTTCAATCGTTTTATCCACATCTTTTTTACTCGTCTGTCGCCCCATGGAAAAACGCAATGTGCCGTAAGCATATTCTTTCGGTACGTTAATTGCCTCAATAACATGAGAAACCCTTGTTGTTCCGGTACTGCATGCTGAGCCTGCGGAGGCTAAAATGCCTTCTTCTTCCAAAAGTACCAACAGAGCTGTTCCATTTACTCCTCGAAAAGAAAAGTTCAAATTTCCCGGTAAACGCTTTGTAGGGTGTCCGTTATAAGATACATCCGGAATTTCATTCATAATGCGTTTTGCAAAATAATCTCTCAGATATGTCAACTCTCGCCTCTTTTTCCCCATCTGCTTATTTGCAATCGACAATGCTTTCGCCATTCCTACAATTCCTGCAACATTTTCTGTTCCTGCTCTTTTCCCTTTCTCCTGTGCACCGCCATGGATAAAGGACGGAATATCAAGCCCTTCCCTTACATATAAAAAACCCACTCCTTTTGGTCCATGAAACTTGTGTGCACTCGCACTAAGCATATCTACAGGAAGTTTTTTCATAGAAATAGGAATCTGCCCAATTGCCTGAACTGCATCTGTATGAACATATACATCATAACGATTTGCAAGACGGCAAATTTCTTCGATTGGCTCTATTGTTCCGATTTCATTATTTCCATACATAACAGAAACCAGCGTTACTCTTTTTTCTTTTTGTTTTGACTCTTTTCCCTCTTCCATCAGCTTTTTCATCTGTTTCATATCCACAATTCCATCTTTATCTACATCCAAATATGTGACTTTATAGTCTAACTTTTCCAAATATTCACAAGAATGCAAAATAGCATGGTGTTCTATTTTCGATGTTAAAATATGGCTTCCTATGTGCTTTCGATATCCCGCAATACTTTTTATCGCCCAGTTATCCGATTCACTGCCACCGGATGTAAAAAAAATTTCTTCCGGTTTTGCATCAATACATGCAGCTATTTCTTTTCTTGCAATTTCCATTGCATTTTTTGCTTCTTCTCCCAGCTCATATGCAGTAGATGCATTTCCGAATTTCTTTACAAAATAAGGTTCCATGGCATAGGATACTTCCGGCAGCATATCCGTTGTGGCTGCATGATCAAGATAAATCCTTTTATTCATATGTCACACCTTCCTTGCATATACTTCTAATAAAGCCCCATTTGGAGGTATTGCTATTTTTAAAAAAATAAAAAAACACCCCTTAATATTCGGAACTCTGCTTTTGTCCGGTGCCGGAATCATCAGTAGAATTCTGGGCTTCTTTTATAAAATATTCCTTTCACGCACAATTGGTGCAAGTGGACTGGGACTTTATCAATTAATTTTTCCGATTTTTTCACTTTGCCTCTCTATTTCTACGAGTGGAATCCAGACTGCAATTTCTCGTTTTGTAGCGATTGAAATGTCGGAAAATTCTGCAAATATACCATCTGATAGAACTTATCATAAAACAGGCACTAGCGTTGGCAATGCAAATTGGAATAAGATTTCTTCATGTGAAAAAAATGCACGCAAATATTTATATGCGGGTTTATTCATTTCCACTTCACTTTGCAGCATTTTTGCATTTTGTGTATATACATTTGCTCCATGGATTTCCGATATCATTTTAAAAGAACCACGTACGGAAGAACTTTTACGTGCCATGAGTTTCACTTTTATCCCTGCTGCCATCCATTCCTGTTTTAATGGCTATTTTTATGGAAAAAAGAACTCTGTTGTTCCTTCCATCTGTCAAATTTTGGAACAGGTTGCTCGTGTAGGTGCAACTTTGCTTATTTACACAGTTCTTTCTAACAAAAATCTGCCTCTTTTGGCAATTCATGCGGTGTGGGGACTTGTGATTAGTGAGTTTATGGGGTTGCTTGTATGCCTTACGGGATTTCTTGGACAAAAGACGGATGATTCCATAGAAAATGACAGCGATAATTTAATATTTAGCAAAAATTCCAATTACCTCCCAATAAAAGCATTGCTTTGTATGGCAATTCCCCTTAGCTTAAATCATGTATTGATGTCGCTAAGCAACAGCGTAGAAAATATGCTGATTCCACAGCAACTTATGGTATTTGGCTTTACCTCGGATGAGGCTTTGAGTCACTTTGGAATTTTAACCGGAATGGCTCTGTCCGTGATTTTCTTTCCTGCCGTTATTACAAATTCCTTATCTGTGTTGCTTTTGCCGCGAATTTCCGAAGCAAAAGCACAAAATGACACTTCTTTGGTTATGGATACCATAAAAGGAGCCGCAGCTTGTGGAATTGCGTTTGGCTCCTTATGTACGTTTTTATTTTTATTTTCTGCGGATTGGATTGGCATCTATGTATTTGAAAATCGCATGGCAGGATTTTATGTGCAAATACTTAGCATCCTTTGTCCGTTTATGTATACGTCTTCCCTATTAAGCAGTATTGTCAATGGACTTGGCTATGCCCATCTGACGTTGTTATGTAATATTTCGGGATGTCTGTTGCGAATTGCCGCTATTTGGTTTTTCGTGCCGGAATATGGCATGTATGCTTATATTTTTTCGCTGATAGCTGCGTCATTGCTTACAACTGTAGAATTAGCCGGTGTAGTTACATATGTGGTTCGTGCTCACGCACATCAAATTTCCTCTACATAAATTACACCTTCAATATGGCTGATTTCTGTGATGATTTCTTCGTGTGTACTTTGTCCGGAAATACTAAGTGTTATCATGCTCGCTGCTTTATAATTTTCCAATCCGTGTGACATTTCTGTTTCCATATCTATGACACCGATATTTTCTTCTTTTGTGTAGGCTTTGATTCGTTTGATGGCGGAAATGTTTTCTAATTCTACGTATAAAAACAAAATCTTAGGTGAAAAAGAAATACGTCTGTCAAAACTTTGCAAAAGAACCATAATAATTACTATCATGGCTGTTCCGATAATTGCTCCCTCGTAATAGCCTACACCGATTGCAAGTCCAATACATGCCGCTGCCCATAAGCCTGCGGCTGTTGTTAAGCCTTTTACACGATTGTGACCGGTTGTAATAATTGTTCCCGCACCAAGGAAACCGATTCCGCTGATAACCTGTGCACCAAGACGAGTTGGGTCACCTGTGCCGTATTTCATACAAACAAAGTCGTTAATCATCATGGCTAGTGTCGCACCAAGGCATACTAACATATATGTGCGAAAACCTGCGGGGCGTTTCTTTCTGCCACGCTCAACGCCTAGTGTTCCACCGCAGATTAGGGCTAATAGCATTTTTATAAAAGCATCTGTGATGATATCCCAGTTTAAAGTCATAAGAGTTCCTTTCGTGTATGATGTAATTTTAATATAGGGTTGTTATGATTATATTATACATGAAAAGGAGTGTGTATTGTAGATTTTAACTGTTTTTAACTATCATTTCGTGAAATTGCACAATAGAAAAATGCCAGGAAATTCAAGCTTCCTAGCATTTTCTACTATTATTATTTATTTTTGTTTAAAAATTTACAAAATTCTCAAACTGTTATTAATTTTTCGCTTAAAAATTATACACGTGATAAGTATTCGCCTGTACGTGTGTCAATCTTGATTTTGTCGCCAATTTCTACGAACAATGGAACATATACTTTTGCACCTGTTTCAACGATTGCCGGTTTTGTAGCACCTGTAGCTGTATCACCTTTGAAGCCCGGTTCGGTTTCTGTGATGTCAAGTTCTACAAATAATGGTGGTTCTACTGCAAATACATTGCCATTGTGTGAGCAGATTTTGCACATTTCGTTTTCTTTTACGAATTTTAATGCATCGCCTACTGCTTCTCTTGTTAAGTCAATCTGGTCATATGTTTCTACGTCCATGAAGTGGTAGAAATCTTCATCTCCATATAAGTACTGCATATCTTTTCTGTCGATACGAGCCTGTGGGAATTTTTCTGTTGGACGGAAACTCTTTTCGATAAGACCACCACTAATAATGTTTCTTAATTTTGTTCTAACGAATGCTGCACCTTTTCCTGGTTTAACATGCTGAAATTCTACAATCTGAAAAATATTTCCATCATATTCAAGTGTAATACCGTTTCTGAAATCTCCTGCTGAAATCATTCGATCTTTCCTGCTACTAAAAACATATATACATCATATATATGAGATGATTGCGATAGAACAGATAATTTTATCGTATGCCTCATCTGTAAATGCTTATCTATTCCACTTTATAAGCCTATTTAGTAGCTTCTCCTTTCTTGTATTTTTTAAATTTTACCCTTACTTTTGGGCTTATTTTAAGTCTATAAGATGACTCTTTATCTTAAAATTTTACTATAAAATACCATATATTTCAACTATTTTTTCTGTGTATTTCACACAACCTCATTACTTCTCAAGCTCACTAATCATATCTACACGCATCTGGTGTCTGCCGCCCATAAACTCTGCACCCAAATATGCTTTTACAATATCTTTTGCAAGTTCACTGCCTACAATACGTGCACCAAATGCAATAATATTTGCGTTATTGTGTTCTTTTACAAGATGAGCTGTTGTTACATCCGAACATACTGCTGCACGAACACCTTTTACTTTATTTGCTGCAATAGAAATACCTACGCCTGTACCACAAATTAAAATACCGCAGTCAAAGTCTTCTTCTACTACTGCATGTCCTACACGTGCACCAATTTCCGGATAATTACAGCTTTCGTGTGTATCTGTTCCGAAATTTACTACCTCATGTCCTAATTCTTTTACATATGCAACAATTTCATTTTTTAAATCAACTGCTGCATGGTCGTTTCCAATTGCTATTTTCATAAATATTTTCTCCTTTATTTTTTCTTATGAGAACTGTCATTTCTATTATGTTCTATATGGTTCTCATCTAATTTTAATCAAGAAATACGAACCACTTACTGTTCATTTTATATCCAATTTCTGTTAATTCTCAGCCTGTCTTATCTATTTTTTCCCATTTGAACGCAAAACAAGCAACGAAGTTGCCTGTGTTCATGAGTAAGTAGTGAATGCGGATTGCGAATGTCTGCTCTACGCTGCACTTATTATTACTCACTTCTAACTGAAGATTCATATTTACTTCCAAACAACTTACGTTTTATTTTAAAGAAAAACAGTACCAGTTTTTCCGGAATGCGTTTTAAAATAATCTGAATTTCTTCATTTGGATGAATTGGCTTTACTAAAATCGTACGAATCCCTGCACAATTTGCCCCCAATATATCCGTAAAAATCTGGTCCCCTACAAAAATCGTATTTTCTTTATTTGTGCCCATGATATGCATTGCCTTTTTGTAATTATCCGGCATCGGCTTATTTGCCTTATAAATATATTTTACATTTACTGCATCATTAAACTTTTTCACACGCAGTTCTTTATTATTTGACAATAACATACATTCAAATCCCAATTCTTTGAGATGTGCAAATAGTGCAATCGCCCTTTCATCTGCCGGTGCACCATGTGGCACTAACGTATTGTCTACATCAAAAATAATACCTCGATAACCCTGCTTATATAATTTATCAAAATCAATGATATACGTGGAGTCTAAATATTCTCCCGGAAATAAAATCGCCATATTATATTATCCTAACATTTTCTTAAGTTCATTCATAAATGTATTTACATCTTTAAATTCACGATATACGGATGCAAAGCGAACATATGCTACAGAATCTAAATCCTTTAATTTGTCCATAAGAATTTCTCCAATGACAGTACTTGGAATTTCTTTTTCTTCTCTATTAAAAATTTCAAGTTCCACTTCATCTATGAGTTTTCGAATCTGCTCCACCGAAATCGGACGTTTATGACAAGCACGAAGCACACCTGCCTCTATTTTAGAACGGTCATATTGTTCACGAATGCTATCTTTTTTTATTACAATGACAGGAATTGTTTCAATCTTTTCATATGTTGTAAAACGCTTTCCACACTCGTCACAAAGCCTGCGTCTTCGAATAGAACTATTGTCATCCGCCGGGCGTGAATCAATGACTCTGGTATTCAAACTGCTACAAAATGGGCATTTCATACTGTGTTACCTCCGCTTTCGCATTTGCCGCATAGTTTGTAAATAGTATATCTTTTCGTTAAATTCTTGTCAACCACAAACCTCACAATCCTTTTTATAAAAGGAAATTCCATAACAATATACTTCTTTATATCCCTCTCCATATAATTCTCTTGCATAATTTTTCTCTTTTATTTGCTCCAACGCTCTCTTAGCATCTTTTTCCAAATCGAATACATTATCGGATACTTTCAATTCTAATATAAATGCTTTCCCACGAAGACTCACACTCTTTAACATCAAATCCGAACGTCCATCACCGGACTCTCGATTCGATTTTACATAATATTGATTGCTCTGACTCAAAATTCCTGCAAGAAATCCATGATAAAAATTTTCCGCACTATCATAGAAACTAATGGTATGGATGAGCTGTTCTCCTAAAATATCCCTTATTTTTTCTGTTTTTTTAGATTCTAAAGCCTTATATAAATCATGAAAATCTTGTTTTGTTATTACTTCTTCAAACCAATTCATAATCACTTTTTCATAGACACTTTTCAATTCCTCATTTGGTATTACTGCCTTTAAATAAATAGTACGTTCTCTCATCATTTCTTCTGATTTTGTCAAATATCCCGTAAAATAAAGGAAATTCCAAAGAGTATCCTTATTTTTATGAATCTCTCCATAAGTAAGTTCCTCCATAAGTGGAAACTCTATTGCTACATCATTCATCAAATTTTCCATTTGGTTTTTTACTTCTCTGGTAGAACGACGGATAATATCTCTAATAATTTCTGAAGAACTGGTATTTACCCAATATGCCCTTGGGTGTGCTGCAAAAGAAGCATTTAAATCATCCATAAAATTAATAATACTCCATGGATTATACACTTCCACATCTCCAAACAAATATCCGTCATACCATTTTTTTACATCTGCATAACGAACTTCATGCCCATAATATTTCAATATATCCTGCACTTCTCCATCTAAAAAACCAAAATGTTCACTATATTTTCTGTCAAAAACAGATATTACCTTTAAATGATTCAATCCCGTAAAAATACTTTCTTTTGAAATTCTTAAACATCCTGTAATCATAGCAAAATTTAAAAATTCATTTGTTTTTAGTGCTGACTCAAAAAGCGAACGAATAAAGTTAACCATTTTATCATAAAATCCCATAAAATAAGCATTCTCCAATGCTACATCGTATTCATCAATTAAAATAATAACTTTTCGTTCTGTCACCTTACATAAACATCTGCTTAAAAACTTTAATGCACCCGAATAATCATCATACTCAGCCATTTGTCTTGCAATTTTCTGAAACATTTCTTTTTCATATACTTCTAATTTTTCACTTTCCAATAAATAATTATGACGGGTAAATTCATTCGAAATTTCTTCTCTTAATTTGTGATATGCAGAATGAAAGTTATCTTGTTTGGCAGACTTTAGCGTAAAACTAATTACTTCATACTTTCCCATATGATGTAAGTATTCTTCCCCTGCTTCCATTATTTTTAATCCTTTAAATAAATTTCTGTTTTCTTCCTGTTCCTTTGGATTTTGCACGTATTCAAAAAAGTATCGAACCATACTCATATTTAATGTCTTTCCGAATCTACGAGGACGCGTAAAAAGAGTCGCTCCTCCTTTTAAATCCAATAATTCCTTAATCAAAAGGGTTTTATCCACATAATAATATTCATTTGTAATGAGTGCTTTAAAATCATCTACACCAATCGGCAATACTTTTTTCATATTGTTTCCATCCCTAACTATTTATTTTCTTTATTTTTACCAAAATAATTCCTTAATCACATTTTACATCATAATAAAAATCCTTACCACATTTATGATAAGGATTTTTACTTAAATTATTGTATTTGTTATCAATTTACCGCTCTACACTTTCCTCTTCATATCACATTCTATCAAATTCACAAGGATAATATCAGGACCTATTTTTACAATACTGCTCCACGGTATTACAAATTCAAAATCTCGACAAATGCAACCCATATATTTTCCCGGTCCAGGGACAATAATTGCACAAATACAACCTGTACATTCATCAAATTCCAAGTCTCGTACATGCCCCAGATATTTACAGTTATTAATATTAATCACATCTTTATCACACAAATCCAAAAAACGCATAGAACAGACCTCCTATACTTAGAATATGACACAACTTTGTGTTTTGACATTCTATTTCGTTAAAAATTGTTTGTTCCATAATTTCTAAAATATTTCCCAAAATTATATATTCAACCCAGCTTTTTAATTATTCGTTACCTACACCCTTGATTTTTTTAATAGGATATAATGATTCATTTTTTCACTATCACCCATTTGCTGCGAAAAACATAAAAAGTGCCAGTATATATAAAAATCCCTTTTCTTTATATACTGACACTTTCTCATTCTAATTTTTGCTATGTTTATGCAATCTTATCTTTTATAAAATGCTATGCACTTCTCTAAAAGTTGGACTACACATTAAAACGGAACAACATAACATCGCCATCTTTTACGACATATTCTTTGCCTTCCGTTCCTACAAGTCCTTTTTCCTTTGCTGCGGAAAGACTCTTATATTCCAATAAATCTTTATAGTTTACAACTTCTGCTCTGATAAATCCACGTTCAAAGTCACTATGAATTTTACCTGCTGCCTGTGGAGCTTTTGTTCCTTTTTTGATTGTCCAAGCTCTCGTTTCATCTTCTCCAGCTGTTAAATAGCTGATTAGTCCAAGCAGACTATAACTTGCTTTAATTAATTTTTCAAGACCAGATTCTTGTAATCCTAAATCTTCTAAGAACATTACTTTTTCATCATCATCCAACTCAGCGATTTCCTGTTCAATCTGTGCACAGATAACAAATACTTCAGAATTTTCCTCTGCTGCAAGTTTACGAACTGCTTCTACATTTGCATTGTCTGCTCCATCATTTGCTAAATCATCTTCTGTTACATTTGCTGCATAAATAGTTGGTTTTGCAGTCAAAAGGTTGTAAGAAGCAAACCAAGCCTGTTTATCTTCGTCATCTTCCACTTCAAATGTACGGGCCATTTTTCCATCTTCCAAATGTGCTTTTACAGCTTCAATCAGTTCTAATTCTTTTGCAAGCGTTTTATCCATACGTGCCTGTTTTGCTACTTTTGCAATACGACGTTCTAAAATTTCAATATCAGAGAAAATCAACTCAAAATTAATGGTTTCAATATCTCTTGCCGGATTGATGCTTCCGTCTACATGCACAATATTTGCATCTTCAAAACAACGCACTACATGCACAATCGCATCTACTTCACGGATATTTGCAAGGAACTGATTTCCTAAACCTTCACCTTTACTTGCACCTTTTACAAGACCTGCGATGTCTACAAATTCAATAACTGCCGGTGTTACTTTTTTGGATTTGTACATATCACCCAATAATTTTAATCGTTCATCCGGCACTGCTACGATGCCCACATTTGGGTCAATTGTACAGAATGGATAGTTTGCAGATTCTGCTCCTGCTTTTGTTAATGAGTTAAATAATGTACTTTTGCCTACGTTTGGCAAACCTACGATACCTAGTTTCATATCTGCTATTACCTATTCGAAAACACCTTACTTTTGAAGTATTTTCGCCTTTCTCTATAATTTTATTACATAATTTTCAAGGTTTTCTTAACTTTTTCAACCTCTTTTATGTTTTCATCTTCCATTTTTTTCTATTCGTTAACAAAAAGCGTTTGATACAGTTTGATATTATACCACACCCTACACAATTTGAAAATATAAACTTTTTTCAAATTCGCAAACTCTTTTGTCTTTACAACCATAGCGTCGGGGGCAGATACTTTTCTCTTACATCCATAAATAATTTCCGTCAATTACTATTTTAAAATCATCTGAAATACTTCATCTCTATTTTTTTCTTCTATCTTATCTCCCTTTTGAATTTTAAGATATGTAAAATTAGTATTTTTCAGTTTAGGTAAGATTTTTATGATATTATCCTCATACCAAATAGTCGCTTGTAAATTTGCTTTTGTTAAATCAGATGTTGTTAATTCCACATTTCTTAAATCAACTTCTGTCAAATCAGCTCCTTCTAAACTTGTTTCTACCAACTTAGCTTCTTTCAAGTTAGCCCCTGTCAAATCAGCTTTTGTTAATTCTAAACGACCCATCTGACGAATGTTAGCTTCAATCATCATGCTGTCCATTCGCTTGATTGCCGGAGAAATATCCATATATTTGCGGATGTTTTCAGAAAGAGAAACGATACAGTCATGAATAAGGTCTCTGCCTGTAACGAGTTCATATGCCGCATTTCTCTCACGAAACCTGCTGGTAATTATTTAAAACAAAAGACATCGCTACACCTCGTAAAATATATTTTTTATGCTTATATTTTAACAAAAAACAGCAATAAAACATAGCTTTATTCAGTTATCAAGGAACTAAAAATTAGATAGTGGGATGTACTTTTGGCACCCACATCATGATAAGTTATTATTGGAAAACAACATTATATTTTCATTTTGCTACCTTTACAATTTCTCCATCCTGTAATTTACGCGATGGATTTACTGCAATCTGAATCTTCTCAGATACTGCTCTGCGTATTGCCGCATATGTTTTATTCTGTGCCTCAATACGGACAGAACAACGTTCTGCCTTCCATTCCTCATCCACCTCTTTCAAACGAAAAACATATACTCCCTCATTATCCGTATAAATGCAAGATAACGGTACTACCATGCTATATTCTTTACCATTTATAATGCCGTTTTTTGGGGTGTATGCCGTAACTTTAGGAAGCAGAGCATCATAAACAATCGTTGAAACAAGGGTGCAAACCAAAAGAATTATGAAAATTATAATGGATAAATTTCGAACAGTTCGTTTACTCACACTATCTCACCCCCATAAATTCAACTCCCTCTGCCAATTCATCCTTGAAATACAAAAATAACAGAAATACCGGAACCATAGAAAGCATTCCTCCTGCAAAGCTGAGAGATTGGTTCGTGTCATTGAATACTGCCAAAAATACACTTAGCGGATAATCTTGTGAATTTTGCAGAAATACCATAGGCTGTTCCACCAGATTCCATACATCTGTAAATGTGAGTAAGAGCAGACTAATCAGTCCTCCCCTACCCGCCGGCACAAAAACTTGCCACAAAGTTTGCCACGTATCTGCACCATCGACTCTGGCAGCATCCAAAATTTCGTTTGAAATACTGCGAAACACTTGTGTCATCCATACCGTTCCAAATGGATTAAAAATACAAGGCAGTACCAATGCCAGCCATGTATCTAATAGTTTCAGCTTATCCAATATGATGTAACTTGGAACTAATGTTACCTGTACCGGCATCATCATAAGGACAATCATAAAAAAGTACAGTCCTCGTTTTCCCCAAAAATGATACTTGGCAAAGGCAAACCCTCCCATGCAGCTGACTAAACTATGTACTGTCACAACAATTATGCCCAATGTCAGACTCTTCCAAAATTTATACAGATAATCCGGCTGACGGAGCAGAATCTGATATAGACTCTTTGGATTTTGTATAACACCAAGTATCATATATGCTATCGGAAGCACCACTAACAGACACAAGAAAATAACAAAGACCGTTCCTGCAAAATACCGTTTTTTCATTGCCCCACCTCCTCATACCGCTTCTGCAATCTGTAAAAAATTGCAACGAACAGGGCAATCAGCACAAACAAGCATACTGCTGCCACAGATAGGCGTTGATAGTTCAGATTCTTAAAGTTATTGTTTAAAAAATGCTGCAGCATATAGATGCTCTCATGTGGATGATTCCCGGCCAACAGAAATGCTTCACGATATGTACGAAAACAATGAATAACGCTAATGAGAAAAACGAAAAAGAATGTTGGTACCATCATAGGTAAGGTAATATAACGCAACTTTTGGCTCGAAGACGCACCTTCAAGCTCTGCATGTGCATACAGGTCTTTAGGGATTGCATTTAATCCTGTCAGATACAACACCACATTATAACCAAAATTTTTCCATATATAAAGACTTAGCAAAACCCAAAATGCTATTGGTCCATTCAACCATTGCACTAAAGGCATTCCAATTTTTATCAATATCTTATTTGCAATTCCCGTCTCTGAAAACAACAGTTCCATCACAGTAACAATACCGGAAACTCCCATTACCATAGGTAGTAGCAGTACCGAACGAAATAATCTCATTCCGGCTAATTTCTTCTGTGAAAACAATGCCAAAGCAAAAGAAATCAGCATAATCAGCGGCACACCCAAAAATAAAAATCGCAACGTATTCCAAGCCGCCAGACGAAAAGCGGAAGACTTCAACACCTGTATGTAATTATCCAGCCCTACAAATTTGCCTGTAGCACCAAAAGTAACACTATAATAAATGGTAATGCCAAAAGGAATCAGAAAGAACACCGTCATGCCTAAAAGAATAGGGGCAAGTAAAAGCCAAGGTGTCATTTTTTGTTTTCGTTTGTTCATATCCATCTCCATTCCATCACCTGAATGTCCACATTACATCCGCTTCGCTGCCTTCTACAGCAATCACTCATCCAAATACAGTTCCCATCCGCTGTAAAGTTCTTCCAATGCCACATCCAACTCCACAGTCTGTGCTTGCCATTTCTGCAACACAGAAAGCATTTCATAGTCATAATGGCTGGCAAATTTAGCATCTGTTACATTCGTTTCAAATTCATCCAGACTCTCCAATGCGGATTCTCCTATGCACTTCAAAACATAGTCTCCCATCTGATTTAATTGATTTTTGGCACAGCCTTTCTTAAGCGGATAACTTACTATGGAGCTGAAAATCGGAATCGTTCCATTTTGAACATCCTGACTTAAAAGCCAGTTTAAGAACATAGTAGCAGTCTCCAAATTTTGACTTGATGCCGGAGCAAACGCATATAGTGCCACTTCTACGGTAATTCCGTCTTTTTCATTATACATAGGAACGCAAGCCAAATTGGTACTTGATTCATACCTGCTTAAATCTGAAGCTGCTGCCGCCAGAACACTTAACGGATTAGACATAGAACAAAGCAACGTATCGCCTCGGCTAATTTTATCCGCATAATAACTGTCATCAGAAGGAAACTGACTTTTAAGTTCAAAAAATTCCTTCGCCTCAGAAAATGCAGTAACATAATTATCATCCTGCAGTGAAATCAGTTCCTCCTGCCGGTTTACTACCGGATAAGAAAGAGCTGTAACAGGAGTATTACAAATACCTGAAAGATTGCCCAGTTCCCGAGCATACGTTTCGGAGAGCAACTTTAGCATTTCCTCTCGTGTTTTCGCATGTTCGAAAGGAATATTTCCATCCAAATTTACAAGCATCCCTGAACTACTAACTCTAAGAGGCACCAAATACTGCACATCATCCATCTGCCCTTCTGAAAAAACAGAGGATAAATAATCCGATTCCTCTATCATTTTTAACACACCGGACAAATCTCCAAGAACACCATTTCTCATAAGGTCATAAGGGTCTTGAACCAAAGCCCCGCCATTAAATTCATCAAACTGACTGATTCCACCACCAATAATATATAGGTCAGCATCTGAACTACCTGCCATCAGGGCAGTACGATGCTGTTGTAATACTGCCTCTCGTTCAGCCAAAGAATCCGTATCCACACTAGGCATATAGTTACTGTCATAGTTAATCTTTACCTCCGGAAAAACTTCTATTTCTACCTGAATATTTGGATATTTCTCCTCAAAAGCACTCATTAAAAGATTTGTTTCTTGAAAGCCCGTTCCATCTACACAAATTTTTAGAGCTTTGACCTGGTCATCGTTTTTTGTACAACCACATAAAGCAATCATACTTATCGCAATAACTATGGATAAAAATTTCTTCATCACTTTCAGCCCCCTTATTACTTATTTGAAAACTTATGGATAATACCTAACAAATAACCCCATTCCTGTTCACACAACTAGTAAACAATAAATACTAATACTATCCGAACAGTAACATAAATTCTTCTTTTACCTTAATCCATCACAAATAAATCTTACCTTTGGATACTGTGCTCTAATATCTCCCAAATAATCTGCGGCCATCGTATAGGAAATATCAATCTGCTTCAAATTCTCCAAACTACTCATTATGAACTCACAATCTTCTTTTGTAAACGAATCCACTCGGGAAAAGTTTAAATGTGTTAGTTTCTCCATTCTGGAAATTGGTTCAAAGTCCAAATTATCATGTAAATTTTTTGTATACAATCCACAGCCAATATTTAATAATTGTAACGGTAAGTCCACCAACGGTTCCAACGACATAATCCCTGTATTAGAGATTGCACAATACCATACATTCGTCAGATTACGCAAAGGTTCCAAATCCAACTCTCCCTCACTAAAACATTGTAGCAGATTAAGCCGTTCCAACGAAGTCAGTTGTCCTATTTCATCTAATGATTCCAAATATACACTAACAAATTTTAGAACTTTTAAGTTCTTACATGCCGTCAAAGCAGATATATCTGTCAATGCATACGTATATATACCATGTGATGCAATAAGCAAATATTGAAGACTATCAAAATGACGTAAATCCTCCAAACTGTTGATAGCAGGAAGACCACTAGCATCATAATACATTCTGCTTTCTTCATAACAAAAATCCATGTTATCAAAATAATTACGGTTCTCAGGTGGCATTTCCATTATTACATCATAATCTGCTCCTCCCCCGGGCGATATGTTTACCAATCGAATATCCCACACATCACTATGATAAATATCCCCTTCTGGTTTGCCCAGCCACATACGTATATGGGCTTCCATGCCTTCATCTGCCCACTCAATTACATAATCCTCTCCATGCTCCACCGACAGCACCGGAATATCCAAATCAAGAGTTGTATCTGTTCTTGGTGGCGGTTGGGCACAAGAAGATAAGAAAAGCATCATACTTATCGCAATAACTATAGATAAAAATTTCCTCATACTTATCAACTCCTTACTTATTTAAAAGCTTATAAGGGCAGTATATGTCAGACATATACTACCCTAGCCCTAAATGTTATTCATGTTCACAATCATATACATCCCTCCCCCATTTTTTCGTTCTTAAACATAAAAACGAAAAAATAAGCGAAAATGGGACACAAAATTAAAAATTTTTTTTAATTCGTCAATTCTACCAAAATTACCCCCTCTGCTATGTGCAAAAGTTCCTCAGCATCAAAGAAACCAATCAAACAAAAATATACCTGTTCTTTTTCATCTAACCATACAATCGCACTGCTTACATTCGGGTCTTGTGAAATATACAGTTGCCCCTCACATCCATGAACCTGTATCTCACTTATTTCATATTCTGCATCATCTGTTTCAAGCACAAATGACATTCCTTGGTTCATACCGCCAAAATACAGCAATAATTCTTTTTCAGGTTCATCTGCTTTTTTGTATACGGCTGTTCGTCTGAGTACCATTGCTTCCGGTTCCATCAGTCCCATAGACTCATAACCTATAAACTCATAGCCTTTCGGAATATACGTCAATTTATAATCGGACAATTGCTTTGTATTTTCTTCCTTAAACATAAATATACTATAGTTTTTCAAAATTTCCTTTGTCCATGACCAAACAGATGCCCTTGCTTCTGCATTGATTCCTAAAAATACGGACACTCCAACAACCAGAGCAAATACTGCTGCCATAGCACACTTCATACCGGTATAAAAAGACCTCTTACGTTTTTCTTTCTTAGAAAGAATGTTCATTTCCTTTTCAAATTCATGACTGAATTCATGAGGTGGAAGTTCCTTTGGAATTGTACTAAGTTTGACATCACGTACCTTTGCCGCTGCTTCTCGCAAGGCATCCTCAGAAAAAAATTGTTCTTTCAAAACTCATTCCCCTCCTTTTCCATCTGTCTTTTCAAGGCTTCCTTTGCCCGCCCTATCAGTTTGCGAACACCTGACTCCGTAATGCCTAACATCTTTCCGATTTCACGAGTGGAAAAACCATTGTCATATTTAAGCAATAATACATCCCGATAGTGCACAGGTAAACATGCCATAGCATCTGCAAGACCATTGTCCCCCGGCAGAGGAATCTCCTTACGAAAGGTATCCTCGTTTAACTCTGCCTCATTCATTCGATACCGTAACCGAAGAAGGTCAATCGCTTTCCTTTCAACAATAATAACGATATACGACCGTGTTTTGGGCCATTTGATATCAGAAATTTTTTTTAAATTTTTTATAATCGACAAAAAAGCCTGTTGTACTACATCCTCTGCATCCTGCGAATTATTCAAAATGCGGTTAGCGGTGTAGAACATCAGGTCTTTATACTCCCGATACAGTAATTCAAACTTTACTTGTTCTTTCGGTGTATCAATCATAGATAAGTAAAGTATCATATGTAAAATCCTCCATCCGACAAGCTATCATAATAGCTATTTTATATCTAAGCAAATACGAACTATCCGCTTAATGAAAAAAGACTTATCGGGAAATAAAAGATAAATACAACTTCTAGTGTAATATTGTATTCCTTCCATTTCCTGACAAGCTCTTTTTCTAAATCCCCTATTTATCTCTCGACTCAATCAGCAAAAGCACTCCTTCTGCTATGCTTATCACAGCTTTTTCTTCCACAATTTCGTTACTAATGCCAAGTGACGAAAAACTAGTTATGGTTGCATTCAAAAGCGGATATTTCATTCCTTGCAGCGTCACTCCTTTTGCATCTCCGCAAATCGGCAAAAGGGATACAAAATCGCCAAACTGCTCTTCTTTTAAAATCGTATGCTCTTTTTCAATCATTCGTATGCGATTATGAGTATCTACAAGAAAAATACTTACTTGCTCTTTGATACCAATGCCCAGTAAATGCATATTTCCAAGCACATGGTCTAAGCGTGTTCCGGTTGCTCCTAATATCGTAATCTCTTTTGCACCACGACGAATGGCTTCACGAATCACAAATTCCGTATCGGTATCATCTTTTATCGGATTTAAGCGAAGCATTTCCACATTTTTCATCTTTGAAAATGCCTCTAAACTTTCAGAGCTTACAGAATCAAAATCTCCTGCAATCACGTTTGGAACAATGCCATTGCGATGCAAAAAATTCATCCCGGAATCTGCGGCAATCATATAGTCATATGGATGTGTTTTTATCCAATCACAGGCAAATGAATCATCTATCTGTCCACCGGTTATGATTATAACTTTCATTTTACTCTTAACACTCCTTCTTTCCTATACGCTTTGCTTTGTATAGATACTTAAAATACAAACATACTATCCCTTCAAAATTTCTAAAAAAGAATGTACATTTTCTTCAATATCCCCATTAAAGACTGCACTTCCGGCTACAATAATATTTGCTCCCGCATCCATAATCTGCTCTACATTTTCAAGTGTTACTCCACCATCTACTTCAATGTCGGCTTTACTTCCTACTCTTTCCACTAATTCTTTCACTTCTTTTATTTTTTCAATCGTATATGGAATGAGTTTCTGTCCGCCAAATCCCGGATTGACACTCATAATAAGCACCATATCTACTTTTGCAAGAATTGGTGCAATCATACAAACCGGAGTTGCCGGATTAATTGCAACGCCTACACCTAACCCCTTTTCCTTTATTGCTTCAATCGTTCTATCCAAATGCTTACAAGCTTCGGCATGAACCGTAATGATATCTGCTCCTGCTTTTGCGAAATCATCAATATAACGAATCGGTTCATCAATCATCAAATGCACATCAAAAATGCGTTCCGTACATTTGCGAATCGACTTCATAATCGGCATCCCAAATGAAATACTCGGCACAAAACTTCCGTCCATGACATCAATGTGTACATATTGTGCTCCTGCTTTATCTAAAAGTTTTATTTGTTCTCCTAATATACTAAAATCTGCTGATAAAATGGATGGTGATAAACAATTCATACTATTTTCCAGTTGCTCTCCATTATCAAGAAAATCGAAAAACTCATACGTATCCGCCAAAGAGCAACTACTCCTTTCTTTTGAAAACTTCTATCCTAATATAATATTTCAAATATAATTCCTAAATGTTCTTTGTATAAGCAAATTACGAATACTCACTTAATTGTATTTTCGCCTCAAACAAACATCAAGTAAACGGTAATATCTATCATTTTCATACCATTACTTGCATAATATTAATATTTCCGAATCTGCTTAATTTCTTCATATAACAACACATAGTTGTCATAGCGTACCTTACTGATTTTTCCTTCTTCCAGAGCATCTTTTATTCCGCAATTCGGCTCTTTTATGTGGCTGCATCCTCCAAATCTGCAATTTGGCTCAAATGGCACAAATTCCGGATAGCATGTCCATAAATCCTCTTTTTCAAATCCGGGAACATCCATGGAACTAAATCCTGGTGTATCCATAATATAGGCATCTTCTCCTATTGGAATAATTTCCGAATGTCGTGTTGTATGTTTCCCACGCTCAATCTTTTGGCTGATTGCACCGGTTTCCATAAATACATTATCCTGCAATTTGTTAATCAAAGAGGACTTTCCTACACCGGAAGGACCTGCTACTGCTGTTGTTTTTCCCTGCAAAAGATTTTTTAACATATCCATGTTTTCCTCCTCTTTTGCACTTGTAAAAATCACTTCATAGCCTGCCGGCTTATAAATGTCTTCTAACTCTTTTCTCTTTTCTTCCGTAATCAAATCACACTTATTAAAACAAATCGTCACGGGTACATGTTGATATTCCATCATGCATAAAAAGCGGTCTAAGAGATTAAAGCTTGGGTCCGGTTTTGCTGCTGCAAAAATAACCAAAGCCATATCTATATTGGAAACTGCCGGACGAATCAGCTCATTCTTGCGTGGTAGAATCTGCTCTATATTTCCAATTTTCTTTGCCTCATCAATAATGGCAATCTCTACATTATCGCCTACTAATGGTTTTATTTTTTTATTGCGAAAAACGCCTTTTGCTTTACATTCATAAATTCCGGTTCCTGCTACGAAAACGTAGTAAGAACCGGAAATTCCTTTTACAATCTTTCCTTGCATTGTTTACCTGTTATTGTTCTGAAAATCATTACTGTTCTGGGTCAAATTTTACTGTATAAGAATCTTTTTTTGTTTTTGTTTCTGTCTTTTCTTTTTTTGTTATAATGGTATCTGGCTTTCCATCACCATCTAAGTCTTCTGTACCTTCTGTCTCTACTTCGACTATGGTTTTGATTTCAAGACTCCATTCGATTTCTAATTTTCCTGTTGATGCTGAAAGACCAGTTTCATAAACTCGAGCAGAACTCTTCTTTCCAGACGATTCGCGTTTATTGCCATTCGCATCTGTCAATCTATACTCATAAGAATAAGAAAGTATTTCTTCTCCTGCTGCAGGTTCATAACTGCATTTATATGTTTTATCATACAAATATGTTTCCGGTTCCGTAATTTTTTTCCCAAGACTGATATAAATCTTAACTTTTGAACCCTTTGCCAGTTCTTTTCCGGCATTGTCAATCTTTATTACAGTTCCTTCTTCATAGGTATCATGATACTGGCTTTCATCTACCACTTCAAAGCCTAACTCTACCAATTTTCCGGCAACTTCATCTGCAACTTTTCCAACAAGGTTTGTTGGTACTTTTACAAGTTCTTTTCCTTTACTAAGATAAATCTTAACTTCTGAACCTTTTTCCAACTCTTTTCCAGCATTATCAATCTTCGTGACAACACCTTCGCCATACGTATCACTATACTGGCTTTCACCTTCTTTTACGGTAAATCCTAACTTTTCTAATTCCGCTTTAACCGCACTTTTCTCTTTTCCAACAAGGTTTGTTGGTACTTTTACAAGTTCTTTACCCTGACTAATTACAATTGTAACTTTTTCGCCCGGTTCTGCTTCTTCATTTCCTTCCGGAGATTGGGAAATGACATTGCCTTTTACAACAGTATCGTTGTATTCATACTGTTTATCCGGAGTAAATCCATTGTTGTAAATCTTATTTACTGCATCCGTTTCCGTAAGTCCAACTACATTTGGTATTTCTTTTAATTCAACATTAGAGTTTTCACCTGCAACAACTACTACAATTGTCGCACCTTTTTCAACTTTTTCCCCTTTTTCTACGCTCTGTTGTAATATCGTATTATCTGCTTTATCAGATTCTTTGCTTGCTGCCACGAAAAGTTTGAGTCCCATTTCTTCTAAGGCACGTTCAGCTTCTTCTAATGACATGTCAACGATTTGTATCATTTCTAACATTTCTTCCGTTTCGGATTTGCTTTCAGATTCGGATTCTGTCTGAGATTCTACCTGTGAATTTTGGCTTTCCGAATTCTTCTTTCCACCACCAAATTTAAAGGAACTGATAATGCTCGAACCCAAAAATACAATCAATGCAACAATAATGAGACAAACTGCAATTCCGACACCTGTTACGATTTTTTCTACTTTAGGGTCTAAAAATCCGGTTCCATCCTCGTCTTCATCTTCATCTTCTTCTGTTTCGACATCATCGTTTTCTGCAAATTTTGTTTCACCTTCTAAATCAGTATCACTCACCTGATTATTAATCTGCTCTACCTCTTCGCTAGTGATAACTCTGGTTTTTGCTGCGATTGGAGCTGGTGCAATAATTACGAAATCTTCATCCGGGCTAACCAATGCCTTTCGTAAATCGGTTAAAAGCTCTGCAATATTCTGATAACGACGTTCTGCGTTTTTCTGTGTACATTTCAGCACAATTTTTTCATAACTAATCGGAAGCTCAGGTGCGTATGCACTTGGCACTTTCATTTCTTCCTGTAAATGCTGCAATGCTACTGCTACCGTGGTTTCACCATCAAATGGAACACGACCTGTTACCATTTCATACATTACAATACCTAATGAATAGATATCACTTCTGCCATCTACAACTCCGTTTCTAGCCTGTTCCGGTGAAGCATAATGCACAGAACCCATCACTTCCGAACTAATGGTATTGGAACTGCTTGCACGAGCAATGCCAAAATCCATTACTTTTACTTTTCCCTCTGTGGAAATCATAATATTCTGCGGTTTGATATCTCTATGGGTAATCTGTTTATTATGTGCTGCTTCAATACCTCTTGCCACCTGAATTGCAATGCTGGTAGCTTCTTTAAATGATAATTGACCTTTTTTCTCAATATAGGTCTTTAATGTAATGCCTTCCACGTATTCCATTACAATAAAATGACATCCGTTTTCACTTCCAACGTCATAAATATTTACGATATTCGGATGTTCCAATCCTGCTGCTGACTGTGCTTCCGTACGGAATTTAGTCACAAAATTTACATCTTCTGAAAATTCGCTTTTTAATTCTTTGATTGCAACAATACGACCTAAAATGTGGTCTTTTGCTTTGTACACATCCGACATTCCGCCGGAACCGACTTTGTCTAAAATCTCATATCGGTCTACTAAAAACATACCATTTGTCAACATTATTCCATCACCTCATCATATGGGTTTACAACTACTACTGTGATATTATCGCTGCCGCCATTAAAATTTGCTTCATCCACCAATTGTTTCACTATCTTTTTCGGTTCTTTTAATTCAGAAACAATCTCATAAATCCTTTCATCCGTGACCATATTTGTAAGTCCGTCTGAACAAAGCAGCACCATATCATCTTTTTTTAATTCTACCTCAAAAAAATCGGGCTCAACTGTCCACTCAGCACCCACAGCTTTTGTTATCACATGCTTTTCTGAATGATTCCTTGCCGCTTGTGGGTCTAATTGTCCTCTGCGAACCATTTCTTCTACATAGGAATGGTCCCTTGTAATCTGGCAAATATTTTCATTGATTATGTATAAACGGCTATCTCCTACATTTGCAACATGCATCTTGCCATTTACAATCGTAGCTGCCACAATGGTTGTACCCATTCCTCGTTTATCTTCATCGTCTCTTGATTCCAAAACCAGAATTTCATTTGCCCGTTTAATAGCATCTTTTAAAATCTTTACCGGGTCATCTGCCGTGTCCCGCAAGGCAGATGCTACTACACGTTCTACTGTACGACGTGAAGCATAATCTCCAGCCTTATGACCACCCATGCCATCCGAAACAATATACAGATTCGGCAGATTCCCAATTGCTGAATCTGATGTAAAACAATAATCCTGATTCATCATCCTACGGATTCCTGTATCCGTCATGGAAAATACCTTCATCCCCTTTGTCCTTTCTTGATATAAAAAAACACTATTTATCAACAATACACTATATCACACAATATAAAAAAGGGCAAGCGTTGCCTTATTTGTGTGCATAGTAGATTGCTCGTTACTGTATTCTATATATATTCCCACTTTACTCACTTTATTTCATATATTTTCTTCTTAACTGTCCACACGCACCATCAATATCTCGTCCCATCTCCCGACGAACCGTTACATTGATATGATTTTTTTCCAGTTTATTTTTAAATGCCATAATTACGTTTTCGTTTGACTGCACATAGTCACGTTCCTTAATCGGATTCACCGGAATTAAGTTCACATGACAATTCATGCCCTTGATTAAATCGGACAATGCTTTTGCATCCTCGTCCGTATCGTTTACGCCACCTACCAAACTATACTCAAACGTAATGCGTCTGCCTGTTTTTTCAAAATAATATTTACATGCCTCAATTACCTCCGCAATATCATAGGCTTTGGCAATCGGCATAAGTTTTTTTCTTTTTTCCTGACTGGAGGCATGCAAAGAAAGTGCAAGTGTAATGGAAAGATTTTTTTCCGCAAGTTCCTTCATTTTTGGAACAATACCGCAAGTAGAAACAGTAAGATTTCTTTGGCTGATATGTATGCCATTTTCATCTGTAAGCAACTCAATAAATTTTAATAAGTTATCAAAATTGTCAAGCGGTTCTCCTGTTCCCATTACAACAACATTTGAAATGCGTTCCCCAATATCTTTTCCGATTTGATAAATCTGGTCGAGCATCTCCCCTGCACTAAGACCTCTTACAAGACCATCTAATGTCGATGCACAGAAATTGCATCCCATGCGACATCCTACCTGTGAGGAAATACAAACCGAATTGCCATGTTTGTAACGCATTAACACACTTTCAATGACATTGCCATCTTCCAGCAAAAATAAATATTTTTTTGTCCCATCTATTTTTGAAGTCTGCACTTCTACAGGCTTTAATGCTGTAAGAAATGCCTTTTCATTTAACTGTTCTATCAGCTTTTTGGAAATATTCGTCATTTCTGCAAAATCATCCACCTGCTTTTGATGGAGCCATTGATATATCTGTTTTGCACGAAATGATTTTTCGCCTAACTCTCCAATGAATACTGTAAGTTCGGACAGATTCATGGATTTGATATCAACTTTATTTGTCATCTGCTTTCCTTTCTAATGTAGCAATGAAAAATCCATCATGAAACTGTTCTCCCGGAAACATTTGTTTTTGGGAAATTAGAGTAAATTCCGGAAATTCTTTCAAAAACCATGCTGTCATGCCTTCATTTTCGCCTTTGTGAATCGTACAAGTGCTGTAAATCAATTTTCCACCTGCTTTTACATAAGGATGTACGGTTTTTAATATTTCTTTTTGCAAGTTCACCAAGTCCTTTTGTTTTTGTGGTGTCATTTTATAGCGAATATCTGTCTTTTTACCCATAACTCCAAGACCGGAACATGGTAAATCACAGATTAAAATATCGGCTTTTCCTACAGATGCTTTATCAAAAATAGTTGCATCCATTTGTACAGCTTTCATATTTGTCAGCCCATGACGTTCTATATTTTCCTCTATTAAAGAGACTTTATATTCCGTCAAATCTCTGGCTTCTACCATGCCGCTTCCTTTTAACTTCTCTGCTAAATGCGAGCTTTTTCCACCCGGTGCGGCACAAACATCGATAATATAATCTCCCATCTTAGGAGATGCCGTTTCTGCTACCATCATGGAACTTACGTCCTGTACATAAAAAAGCCCTTCTGCAAAACTTTCCAATGATTGCAAATAATCAAATCCACAAATCGCAAAGGCATAAGGCAGGTTTTCTACTGGCATTACACAAACACCTTCCGCTTCCAAACGAAGTTTCAATTCCTCCGGCGTGATTTTTGTTAAATTAGTACGAATCGTAATTGGTTTTTCTTCTAAAAAGCTCTGACAAATAGTTTTTGCCGTTTCATAGCCATAACTTTCTATCCATTGCTTTACAATCCATTGCGGAATGGAATACGTAACTTCCAAAAAAACTGCCGGTTCTAATTTCTCATCGGGATAATTTAATTCCTGCATACTTCGTGCAATATTGCGAAGCACACCGTTTACAAAGCCGCGAAGCTGCCCAAATCCACGTTTTTTTGCCAGTTTTACTGCTTCATTACAGACTGCTGCATCAGGTATGGAATCCATATATTTTAATTGGTAAACACTCATACGAAGCAGATTTCGAATAAGCGGCTTCATTTTCTTTACTTTTACTTTAGAAAAGGAATTGATAATAAAATCCATTTCCAGCATATGTTCGATTGTACCTTCTGCAAGCCTTGTTAAAAAAGCTCTCTCCTGTTTTTCCAGATATTGATATTTATTCAAAACATCACGGATAACCAAATGAGAATATTGGTCTTTTTCATTTACTTCCAAAAGGATATCCAAGACTAATTCTCTTGTACTTACGCCATTAGTCATCGCGTCTTCTTCCTCCAAATAGTAAAATGATACGGAACAGCTGCAAAATAGCCGATGCCGCACTTGCCACATACGTAAGCGCCGCTGCGGAAAGCACTTTTTTCGTTCCATGCAATTCCTGCTGTCCTAAAATACCATGCTGATTCAATAATGCAAGTGCCCTTTTAGATGCATTAAATTCAACCGGCAATGTAATCAACTGAAAAATCACAGCAAATGAAAATAAAAAGATTCCTGCATTGATAATCATCTGCGATGATTGACTGTTAATAAATAAACCAACCAATATCAATGGCCATGCCAGTTTCGAACCGAAATTGGCAATCGGCACAAACGTGCTGCGAAGTCGCAGTGGTACATATCCATGTGCATGTTGAATTGCATGCCCACATTCATGTGCCGCTACGCCAATTGCCGCAATCGAATACGCACTATACACGGCATCTGATAAATTAACGACCTTCGTTCTTGGGTCATAGTGGTCTGTAAGCTGACCTGCCACATGCCCCACACGCACATCCGAAATGCCTGCTGCACGCAGAATCCGTTCTGCTGCCTGTGCTCCGGTCATGCCTGAGGCACTACGATACTGCGAATATTTGTTGTACGTTGACTTTACATTTGCAGATGCAATCATACAAATGACAGCACCAATTAATACTAAAAAATAGGTTGGGTCAAAATAATAAAAAAAAGGCATAATTTCTCCTTACTTTCTATAAAATACAAAAATAACTTCCCTCATTTACGGAATAACCTCTTAAAAACGCATCAATCTGCATACGTTTCTTTCCCTCTAACTGCACTTCCAAAAGAGAAAGCACACCTTCTCCGGTTTGCACTTCCATACTGTTTTTTGTCACGGAAACAATACAGCCCGGTTCATGTTCTGTATTTTTGGCATTTACTTTTGCTTTCCAAATTTTAAATGTCTTTCCATCTAATTTTGTAAATGCACTTGGCCATGGATTTAATCCGCGGATAAGATGCTCAATTTCTATTGCTGACTTATTCCAGTCAATCAAGCCAAGCTCTTTGCCAATCATAGACACATGTGTTGCTTCTTCGTGGTTCTGCGGTGTATATTCCGCTTCACCTGCTTCAATTTTTGCCATAGTCTCTACACATAATTGTGCCCCAATCTGTGCTAATTTATCAAACAAACTTCCACCTGTTTCATCTTCTTCAATTACAATTTCTTTTTTTGCAATCATATCGCCTGTGTCAAGTCCTACATCCATTCGCATAATGGTAACACCCGTTACTTCATCACCATTGATAACCGCCCATTGAATTGGTGCTGCTCCACGATATTTTGGCAAAAGAGAGGCATGCACATTGATACATCCAAATTTCGGCATATCCAAAATACTTTTTGGCAGAATCTGACCAAACGCGGCTACTACTATTATATCCGGCTGAAATTCTCTTAAATATGCTACATTTTCTTCTTCTCTGATTTTCTTTGGCTGAAAAACAGGAATGTCATGTGCAAGGGCACATTCTTTTACCGGCGGAAACTGCATCGCATTTCCACGACCTTTCGGTTTGTCCGGCTGTGTAACAACTAACACCACTTCATGTCCTGCTTTTATAATTTCTTCTAATGTTCCTAACGCAAAATCCGGTGTTCCCATAAAAATTACTCGCATTTATTCTTACTCCTTTTCTATTTCTGACAATTCCCCTTATCCACCACTTAATGCTCCACGCATTTGAAGTGGGGGGATTGTTTGTTCTGCGTTCAAACTTATACTATGCTTCTTCCTCATCCTCAGAATAAGTTACATCATGCAATTCCCCTTCTACTTTTTCAACATAAAGATGTCCGTCTAAATGGTCTAATTCATGACAAATGGCTCTTGCTAACAATTCTGTTCCTTCTACTTCGCACTCTACCATTTCTTCATTAAAGAAACGTGCGATGACATGATTTGGACGGGTAACACATCCTGATTTTCCCGGAACGGAAAGACAGCCTTCTTCACCTGTCTGTTCGCCTGATGTTTCGATAATCTTTGGATTAATCATAACGATTGGACCTTCCCCTACATCAATAACAACCAATCTTTTTAAAATACCTACCTGCGGTGCGGCAAGACCTACACCATTTGCTTCGTACATGGTTTCAATCATATCTTCGATTAATTCTGCAATACGCGGTGTAATTTCCTTAATTTCCTTACAAACTTTTCCAAGTACAGGCTCTCCCTGTGTTCTGATTTCTCTCAATGCCATTTCTTTTTCTCCTTTATAAATATACTAATTGTCAAGCAGATATTCGCAATCCGCTTTTGCTACTTGCTCATAACCAAATAATTGCTATATGCCACGAGGCAAAGTCCCCTTACCCACCACTTAGTGCTCTACGCACTTGAAGTAGGGGACTTTCTTGATTTGGTTAAAATCCACTTACCGGATTAAAGTCAAACTGTATCGACACATTCCGAAAATCTTTATTATCCTTTATATACCACTCCATACGGTCTTTTATCTGCACCAACGTATCATATTCTTTTGTTTTTAGATAAATCACTTTACGATACACATCATTGATTTTTGAGATTGCCGCATCGGTTGGACCTACAATCTGAATTTTTTCTTTTGCAAGAAGCTCATCTTCTTTTATAAAAACAGACAAATGATTTGCCATTTTCTCCGTTGCTTTTTCTAGTCTTTCTTCTTGTAAGGAAGTTGCCCAAATAACAAGCAAATTCCAAACAGGCGGATAAAACATCATTTTCCGATATTCGATTTCCTGACTGTAAAAACTTTCATAATCCTGTTCTTTTGCAGTAACAATGGCATAATGTTCCGGGTCATACGTTTGAATGACTACTTCTCCCGGCTCACTTCCACGTCCAGCTCTGCCTGCTGCTTGTGTTAAAAGCTGAAATGTACGCTCTGCACCATGAAAATCACTCACATGAAGCGACATATCCGCTGCCAACACACCTACAAGCGTTACGTTTGGAAAATCATGCCCTTTTACAATCATCTGTGTACCAATCAAAATATCCGCTTCATGATTTGCAAATGCCTGTAAAATCTGTTCATAACTATCTTTTGTTCTGGTCGTATCAAAATCCATACGAAGTGTTTTTGCATGAGGAAATGCTTGATTTACAATCATTTCCACTTTTTGTGTTCCTGATTTAAAACCACCAATATATTTCGAGCCGCAAGACGGACACACCTTTGGAATCGGTTCTTCATATCCGCAATAATGACAAAGCATTTTCCGCTACGATAAATAGGTACAAATTTTATCAAATTTACACAAATTTATACTGTG
>CALAST010000036.1 GCA_937889225.1 uncultured Lachnobacterium sp.
GCATATGGACGATATCCTAAGATATTCTGTCCACGGAATAACATCTGTAATTTTGTATTTTTAAATCCATCTCTGATTTTACGAAGACGATCCCATGGGTCTTCTTTTAAGAAACGAAGTGATGCATCAAAAGTCGCGCCACCCCAGCATTCTACTGCATGGTAGCCGATTTTGTCCATTTTATCAATGATTGGAAGCATCTGTTCGGTTGTCATACGTGTTGCAATCAAGGACTGATGTGCGTCACGTAAGATAGTTTCTGTTATTTTTACAGGTTTTTTAACCACTTCTGCCATGATAGTTTCTCCTTGTTTATATAAAAATCCCATTTAATATACAAAGCGGATATTCACAATCCGCCTGTCTGATTCAAGCTAATATTCGCAATCCGCTTCGCTTCTTGCTCATAACGGAAAATTACGGTCATAATTTCCTATCTGATTCAAGTCCATATTCGCAATCCGCTTCGCTTCTTGCTCATAACGGAAAATTGCTGTCGCAATCTACCAGCCGAAGCTGAAGCTCCGTCTGGTACACACAAGTTCCTAATCAGAACTTGTGTGTTTCCGTTAAATTCCAAAAATAGCCATAAAGCATCCTGCTGCTACGGCTGTACCGATTACACCGGCAACGTTTGGTCCCATTGCATGCATAAGAAGGAAGTTTGTAGGGTCTTCTTCTGCACCAACCTTCTGTGATACACGGGCTGCCATAGGTACCGCAGATACACCTGCTGAACCGATAAGCGGATTGATTTTGCCTCCTGTAAGTTTACATAACAATTTACCAAATAATACACCGGAAGCAGTACCAACTGCAAATGCTACAAGTCCAAGTACTACGATTTTAATTGTATCCCAGTTTAAGAATGCTTCTGCACTTGTTGTTGCACCTACGGATGTACCAAGCAAAATAACTACGATATACATAAGTGCGTTGCTGGCTGTTTCTGTAAGCTGATGTACAACACCGGATTCACGGAATAAGTTACCTAACATCAACATACCAACAAGTGGTGCTGTTGTAGGAAGGATTAAACATACGATAATTGTAACAATAATCGGGAACAAAATACGTTCTGTTTTGCTTACCGGACGAAGATTCTGCATCTTTATTGCACGTTCTTCCTTTGTGGTAAGTGCTCTCATAATTGGCGGCTGAATAATTGGTACAAGTGACATATAGGAATATGCCGCTACCGCAATCGGTCCCATAAGGTCTGTCTGTCCTAATTTTCCTGCAAGGAAAATGGAAGTCGGACCGTCTGCACCACCAATAATGGAAATTGCTGCAGCTGCCTTATCATTAAAGCCCATAAAAATAGCAAGGAAATATGCACCAAAAATACCAAACTGTGCCGCTGCACCAAGCAAGAAGCTGATTGGGTTTGCAATCAATGGACCAAAGTCAGTCATTGCACCAACCCCAAGGAATATGAGTGATGGCAAAATCGACCACTCATCTAACAAATAAAAATAATGTAACAAACCACCTACGCCATTACTGGTTTCTTCCGGACTCGCCATAATATCCGGATAAATATTTACCAAAAGCATACCGAATGCGATTGGTAATAACAGCAATGGTTCATAACCTTTTGCAATCGCAAGATAAAGGAAAACACATGCAACAGCAATCATTACATAATTTCCCCACGTCAAATTGAAAAACGCTGTCTGATGCAGGAGGTTTGATAAAGTATCAACTACGTAACTCACAAACATTTCCTCCTTATTGAAATATTATTAATTTAAAGTTGCAAGAAGCTGTCCTGATTCAACTGCATCACCAACGGATACATCAATACTTGCTACTGTACCATCCTGTGGAGCTACTACCGGAATTTCCATTTTCATTGCTTCTAAGATGACAACTGCATCTCCACGTTTTACAGCATCTCCTACTTTCTTTTCTACTTTAAATACTTTACCTGCTGCACCTGCTTCAATGCGAACGCTGCCTGCACCACCTGCCGGAGCAGCTGTTTTTGCCGGAGCCGGAGCTGCTGCTTTTACAGGAGCTGCTGCTTTTCTTGGTGCAGCTGCCGGAGCAGATACGTTTCCATTTTCTTCTACTGTAACATCATAAACATTTCCATTTACTGTAATTGTATAACTTTTCATGAAATTATCCTCCTAATTTATCTTCTTCTAATCGAACGAACTACAAAACCGTCGGTAGAAGTTCCTGTGCTTGCCGCAATCGCCGCTGCAATTACCGCAACTAATTCCGTATCATCTACAAGTTCTTCTTCTACAACCTGCTGTTCTTCTCTTTGTTCAATCTGATTTTCAAATGTATTTGCAGCATTTTGGTTTGCATTTGCTTTTTCTTGTTCCTTTTTCTTTGCTTCTAAATAAGGAAAAATTTTAAAGCTGCTGATTACAAAAATAATCAATACTAACACGCTAAATACAATACTCATTGAAATAAGTGTATTCATAGCTGCTTTTGACATAGTATCAGCAAGAGAAGGTGCACTTAACACAAAAAACCATGTATTTTCCATATAACCTCACCTGCCTATTTTGTTCCGTGTTTTTTATCTGCCTGACCTACATATTTTGTATAGAGCATTTCAAATGCAGCAATCAAGTATTTTCTTGTATCAGCCGGGTCAATCACTAAATCTACATAACCTCTTGCTGCTGCAGACATAATATTGGACTGTAAGTTGTCATATTCTGCTGCTTTTTCTTTTAATTCTGCTGCGGAAGCGTTTGGATACATAATTTTTGCAGCCATATCGGATTCCATCATGCCTACTTTTGCATCAGCCCAGGCATAAACAAGGTCTGCTCCTAATGATTTACAATTCATCATTGCATAAGCACTTCCAAATGCCTGTCCTGTGATTAAGTTTACTTTTGCACAAGTTGCATTGGATAATGCATAAATAAATCTTGCAAGTGATTTTGCAATACGTTTTTCACTGCAAAGCAAGTTAGAAAATCCTGTTACATTTGTAATTGTAAGAAGCGGAATAGAGAATGCATCACAGAACTGTACAAATTCTGCTGCTTTTTCACAGCCTCTTGCTGAAAGAATTGTGCCAAACTCTTCTTCTACATCGCCTTCTTCATTATAACTGATTGCACAGTTTGCAACGACACCAACTGTCATACCATTTAATTTCACAAAGCCTGTTACCATATCTTTTGCATAATAAGATTTTGCTTCAAAGAAAATATGGTCATCGGAAATTTCAGAAAGAATGTATCTTGGGTCTTCAATTACGTTTTCAAGTTCTTCACATACACGATTTAAATCATCTGTACATTCATCTGTATAAACATCGCTTTCATTGTTAAGCGGAAGAACAGATACAAGTGCTCTGATATTTTCCATAATATCATCTTCACTGCCTACCATATCAATGCAGCCATTTTCTTCTGCCACAAATGCAGCACTAGCAGTATCACATTTTTCAATTGTATTGCCTGCAATTGCATTTGGGGAATTGATAAACATTCTGCCTTTCTTTTCTTCGATAAATGTAAAGTCAGAAAGTGCCGGAACAACAGCAAGACCACCACCACAGTTACCAAAAATTGCACTAATCTGTGGAATAGTGCCGGATGCTGCTACCTGTTTTGCATAAATCTGTCCGAATGCTTCTAATGCATCTACAGATTCCTGAAGACGAATACCACCACAGTCAATAAGACCAATTACAGGTGCTCCCATTTTCATTGCCATATCATATACGGCAGTAATTTTCTTTGCATGCATCTCTCCAATTGTACCATTCAATACGGATGCATCCTGACTGTATACATATACAAGACTACCATCAATCAGTCCGTATCCTGTGATAACACCATCCGAAGATGCTTTTACGGAAGACAGATTAAAATCTGTACTTCTAGCTGTCACAAGTGAGCCGATTTCCATAAAACTATTTTCATCAACGAGTTTGCTGATGCGCTGCATAGCTAAACTTGGATTATTACTCATGTTATTACCTCCATCTATAAAAATTAAAAAATTTCAGCTAGTGACCATTATATTCCAACGTTTGCAAATTTACAAGAAAATTCTTATTTTTTTATTAAATTTATCTAAATCTAAACTAATTTTTCCCCCTAAATCCAACAATATTCGCTATCTCACCTGTGGTTTACTTATCATTTATTTGTATTTCCCATATCTTACAATGTAACAAACTTTTTCAAAATAACTCTCCATATATCGCTTAACTTCCAAATCGTGCAATCCTGTTCTGCCACAAATGGTATGGAACAAAGCTGTATTTCTTCTAAATATACATTATAATAGCCTAAAACCTGCCCCTTTATAATTGGAAGCTCTACATCCGTATAAAGAATCGTTTCTGTTTTCAGATTCTCATTTTTCCCTAATAACACCTCAAAAGAATCCATTTCTGCCGTCACACTAAGTTCCATCGGACGATTCAGCCATTCTACTCCCGCCCCCTGTAAATATCCATCCACTTGTATTTTTTCAGATACAGACACTTTATCTATCTTCACATTTGAATAATTTTCCATTCCATAATTTAACAATTCCCTCGTATCATACCATTTATAATTCTTGTTATTCGGCCAACCACAAGCTAAAAGAGCTACACAATATCGTTCCTCTTCCTGTTCAAATGCCATAACATAACAATAACCGGCTTTTGAAGTATATCCCGTTTTTCCCGAAAGTACACCGTCCATACTGTCTAAAAATGTATTTTTATTGGAAAATGCATAGTTTCGCTCTCCTGAAGTACCTTCATACGCTCTTGTTTGCGTAATCGTAAGGAATTGCTCTTTTTGAGGAGATTCCCAAACACAATATGCCATCATTTTGCATAAATCCTGTGCGGTACTATGATGAAATCCTTTTTCGTCCTCTGCATCTAAACCATTCGGCGTTATAAAATAGGTGTCTGTACATCCAATTTCCTTTGCTTTCTTATTCAACATATCGGCAAATCCCTCTAAACTTCCGCCAATATGCTCTGCAATTGCTACTGCACAATCGTTATAAGATTCTAGCATAAGTCCATACAACAAATCCTTTAGCGGATATGTTTCTCCTGCATTTACGCCAAGATGCACTTTCGGCTGCGAAGCAGCATGTTCGGATATGGTTACCACATCTTCCATTTTCCCATTTTCCAACGCTACAATACAAGTCAATATCTTTGTGGTACTGGCATTTGCCATAGGATTTGTCTCATCTTCGCCTTCTAATACCCTGCCTGTTGTTCCATCCATTAAAGCATAGGAATATGCATATAAATCCAATTCTGCTTTCTCATCTGCAAAAAATTTCTCTCTAAAATAAAAAATGGAAATAAATAAAACAATCAGCAATACGCCTTTTACGAAGTTGTGACTCCATTTGCCATAACGTTTCTTATAAATATGATATCTCATTCGCATGTTAAATCCATACTTGTGCCATTTCATAAAAAAATAACCATATACATCTTATTCTCTTGAAATGTATATGATTACCTTTCTTGTCTTATTTCTAAATTTTATAGTATTTATTCAGTACCTTCATAAATACAATGCAAAAATCCATTCCGGATTGCTTCGCAATGGGATTTTTGCACTCCTGAATCACTTTTTTACGCACAAAACAGCAAGTGTTTTGTGCTGTACTGAATAATTACATTTTATACATTTAGCTCTACCTGCATTTCCGCTTCTGCCTCCTGCTTAAATTCCTCTAATTGCACCGGATTCAGTATTGGAAGATTATCTAAGGATGTTACACCAAAACTTCTTAAAAATTCCTCTGTTGTTCCAAATAAAAGCGGTCTTCCAGGGGCATCCAATCGACCTAATTCACAAACTAACTTATATTCCACGAGCTTACTTACCGCATGCTCACAAGATACACCTCTTATTTTTTCAATCTCAGCCTTTGTAATTGGTTGTTTATAAGCTATAATAGAAAGCGTTTCCAACAAAACATCCGTAAGGATATGTTTTTTCGGTTGCTTTGCAATTTTAATCAGATATTCGTACATTTCTGACTTCGTACACATCTGATAAGAACCATCCAACTCTATAATCTGCAATCCAATGGAATCGCCTTTATAGTGTTCCATCATTTGCTCAAGTATCTCTTTTGTTTCTTGTTTGCTTAACTCAATTGCTTCTGCAATTTTTTCCAATTCGACCGCTTCTCCCATTGTAAACAGAATTGCTTCGATAATTGCTGCATAATTTTTTTCCATATAAATTTTCCTCTTGTCTGCTATTTCTTCCTCTATAAGATAATGAACCAACATAAAATCAAGCTATTTTATTACATAGTTCCATTCTTATGCCTTGTACGCCTATTGCCTACTCTTTATGGTTTTCACTTTTTATGCCGCAATAGCTGATTCGATTTGGATATCATCAAACAAATTTTCTTGTGAAATCCTTATTTTTCCGACTTTCATCAGTTCTAAAATCGCCAAAAACGTTACTACTATCTCCTCTTTTGTAGTGCCTTTTTCCAGCAATCCTCGGAAAGAAAAGTTTTTATTCTTTAAAGCATACTGCTCTAAATGCCCCATTTTTTCTTCTACGGAAACTTCTTCTTTTTCAATTTTTCCAAATTTAGAACGAAGTGGGTCGATTTTATCAACCTGCTTTTTCATCACATTTTTAAATATGGCATTTAATTTTTCTAATGTCAAATCAGATACCAATTCTTCTATATTAACAGGTTCCTGATAAGCTAAAACCTCCGCAGGAATGGTCGGTTTTTTATACATTACACGTTCTGCATCCATTTGCAAATCTTTCAGTTCATACGCCATGCATTTATACATTTTATATTCCAAAATCTGCTGTACAAGCTCATTTCTTGGGTCTTCCGTTTCTTCTTCCTCCTCCGTTTTTTGTGACGGAAGAAGCATTTTACACTTAATATCGACAAGCGTAGCTGCCATAACCAAAAACTCGCTTAATATATCCAAATCTCTGCGTTTCATTTCTTCTACATATTCCATATATTGACTTGTAATTTCAACAATCGGAATATCATAAATATTTACCTTATTTTTGTCTAACAGGTATAAGAGCAAATCCAAGGGTCCTTCAAATACCTGCAATTTTACTGTTAAATCCATTTTATTTCCTTTTTCACTTTCTTTTTACCATAAAACAAATCCAATTTCTACAACAGCGGTGCAAAAAGATGAAGCACACTTAAAAATAACTGATAAAAGAAGTTCTTATTTTCACATTCCTCCAATGAAATCTGTCTGCTTTCACGAAATGTCATTAAAGCATCTTCTTTTACGCCGGATATGCAGGCTGTCTTATACATAAATGTACCACATTCAAAATGCAGATACAAACTTCGAAAATCCAAATTAATTGTTCCCACGCATGCATATTCGTCATCTACAACAAAACATTTGGAATGAATAAACCCTGGTGTATACTGAAAAATCTTTACCCCTCCACGGATTAATGTTTCATAATTTGCCTGTGTTACAAGATAAACCATCTTTTTATCCGGAATCCCCGGTGTTACAATACGCACATCTACACCTGAACCTGCTGCATTAATAAGTGCCGTAATCAATTCCGTACTTAAAATCAAATATGGCGTAAAAATATACACATATCTGCGAGCATGATTAATCAGATTTAAATAAACAGCTTCACCTACATATTTTTTATCCAACGGACTGTCTGCAAACGGCTGAATAAAACCTTTTTTTCTGTCTTCTGCTTTGCTTTCTGTTTGTAAAACTTCATTATCAATCGCTTTATACCGTGTAAAATTCTCACTGGATTTAGTTATAAAGCTCCACATTTCCAAAAACATCGTAGTAAAGCTCCATACCGCTTCTCCTGTGATACGAATCCCGGCATCTTTCCAATAACCAAAACGTTCTACTTCATTAATATATTCATCTGCTAAATTAATGCCGCCTGTATACGCAATTTTTCCATCTATAACAAGAATTTTTCGATGGTCCCTATTATTCATAACAACATCAAGCGAAGGGCGAAATGGATTAAAACACGCACAATGGATACCTTTTGCTTGAAGTTCTTTATAAAATTTAGATGGAAAATTACGGATACATCCGAAATCATCATAAATCATGCGGACATGCACACCTTCTTTTGCTTTTTGCTCAAGTATATCAATGATGGAATTATACATAATTCCCGGGTCCATAATAAAAAACTCCAGAAAAATAAATTCTTTTGCTTCTTTTAAGTCTTTAAGCATATCCGCAAACATTTCCTGCCCTACTTTATAATAACAGGAATCGACTTCTCTATAAACCGGATATTTGGCTGTATTCGAAATATAATTCGATTGCTTCCATGCAATTTCATCTTCCTCAAATAGTGCTTTCTTTACTTCCTTATCTTCTATCCTAAGAGGCGAAACCATTTTTTCTATGTCGCTCATCTTTATCCGCACTTGCTTTGTCATATCGGAACGCCCGAAAAGAAAATAACAGGGACAACCCACAATTGGCACAAATAAAATCAAAAATACCCATGACAATTTGTTGTACAATTTCATATCCTTGTAGACAACATAAAGTGCACATACCACCGAAATGATGCGTAAAATGGTATTTGCAACAGGATTACCATCTGTAGCGACATAAATCGTATACACAATCCAATTAAATTGAATCAAAATCATAATCCCAATTAAAACTAACTTACTAAATAATCGATTAAAAACTTTCTTCATTTGCAATGCCTCCACAAAACATTTTATAGCATTTCCATTAATTTATCAACATTAAGAACTCCCCATGCCTGATTTTGTTTATATGCAGGTCTTTCTACAGTATCATACAATAAAATTTTAATCATTACAGGTGTTAAAAACGGATTTTTTTCATATGCCAAAGCCAACGCTCCACAAACAATCGGTGCTGACATCGATGTTCCGCTTTTTTTCTCGTACCCACCTTTGCTGCATGTGCTTAAAATATCCGTTCCCGGTGCTAAAATTTCCGGTTTTACAATACAACACGTTGTTGGTCCTCTCCCACTAAAACTACTGATATTTTTCCACTTACTGTAATCATTCCCAAATGAACCTACTGTAATTACTTTTCTGGAAACACCGGGAACGGTTACGGAATTTATATCCGGTCCATTATTTCCTGCTGCTGTAACAACCGTAACTCCCTCATCCCATAATTTTTCTAATTTTTCTATCAACAGCTCCTGCATTTTAATATTTCCACTTGGAAGATAGCCCATAGAAAAATTAAGGAGACGAATCTTGTATTTCTTATGGTACTTTAAAATCCAATCCAATGCTTTTAATGAATCAGCTGTTTTTCCATTTCCATGCTCATCTAAAATTTTAAAAATAAGAAGCTCTGCTTTCGGTGCCATTCCCGTTATTTCTCCACTACTGCTATGTCCATTCCCACATAAAATGCCGCAAATATGGGTACCATGCCCATTATCATCATAGCAGTTGGTTTTATTCTGAATATAATCTTTATAATATATAATATTGTTGGCTATATCAGGATGTAAAGCAGCTCCGGTATCTAAAACAGCTATGCGTACATTTTTTCCGGTGTAGCCCATTTCATATGCTTTTGATGCAAAAATCTGCTGTTTTATTCTGTTCATAATAGAAATCCTTTATGCCCATATGCATTTCTTTTCTTATAATATGAAAAAGACCTCACTCTCGTGCGGTCTTTTCCCTATACTCAAACAAGCAAATTTATTTATTTTTCAGCCGGAACATCTTTAATGGAGAAGCTGATTCTTCCCATTTTATCTTTTCCAAGACAGATACATTTTACTTTATCACCAAGTGTCAATACATCTTCTACATGGTGGATTCTTTCTTTTGCAACTTTTGAAATATGAACCATGCCTTCTTTGCCCGGTGCAAATTCAATAAATGCACCAAACTCTTTAATGCTTGTTACAACACCTGTTAAAATCTGTCCTGCTTCAAAATCTGTTGTAATCACGCGAATCATATCAATAGCTTTGTCAATCATAGCTTTGTCTGTACCACAAACAGATACTGCACCCTCGTCTGTAATATCAATCTTTACATCTGTACGGGCAATGATTTCGTTGATAGTCTTGCCTTTCTGACCAACTACATCACCAATCTTAACAGGGTCAATAACAATCTGTTCAATCTTTGGAGCAAATTTACTTACATCTTGGCGTGGTTCAGCAATTGCTTTGCTCATAACTTCATCCATAATGTAAAGTCTTGCTTCTCTTGTTCTGCGAATCGCTTCTTCTACAATCTGGCGTGTTAAACCATGAATCTTGATATCCATCTGGATTGCCGTAATACCTCTTGTTGTACCTGTTACTTTAAAGTCCATGTCTCCAAAGAAGTCTTCTAATCCCTGAATATCTGTAAGAACTACATAATCATCATCAGTGTCACCTGTTACAAGACCACAGGAAATACCTGCAACCATTGCTTTGATTGGAACACCTGCTGCCATAAGAGCCATACAAGATGCACAAGTAGAAGCCATGGATGTAGAGCCATTGGATTCAAATGTTTCGGAAACTGCACGAATTGCATATGGGAATTCTTCTTCTGTTGGAAGTACCGGCACAAGTGCTCGTTCAGCAAGAGAACCATGTCCAATTTCACGACGTCCCGGTCCGCGAGATACTTTTGTTTCACCAACAGAGTATGCCGGGAAGTTATAGTGGTGCATATATCTCTTTATTGTAACGTTTGCATCAAGTCCATCAATTTTTTGAACTTCAGATAATGGTGCAAGTGTTACAATATCGCAAATCTGTGTTTGACCACGTGTAAACATCGCAGAACCATGTACTCTTGGAATTAAATCCACTTCTGCTGCAAGCTTACGAATCTGGTCAATTGCACGACCATCCGGACGTTTACGGTCTTTTAAAATCATCTTACGAACAGTCTTTTTCTGATACTGGTAAATTGCCTCTCCTAAAAGTGCAAGATATTCTTCATTTTCTGCAAATGCTTCTTCTAATTTTGCAGTTACTGCTTTGATATTTTCTTCACGTTTCTGTTTTTCATCTGTGAAAACAGCTTCTTCCATTTCTTCCGGTGTTACAACGGCTTTGATAGCGTCAAATAATTCTTCCGGAATTGCACAACTTGCGTATTCATGTTTTGCTTTTCCAACTTCTTCACGAATCTGATTGATAAATGCAATAATAGTCTGGTTGATTTCATGACATTTATAAATCGCTTCAATCATTTTTTCTTCCGGAATTTCATTTGCTCCGGCTTCAATCATGATTACTTTTTCTGCTGTAGAAGCTACAGTAAGCTCTAAATCGCCTTCATCCCAAACTTTCTGTGATGGGTTTACAATAAATTCTCCATCTACCATACCCATCTGCGTCATTGCACATGGACCATCAAATGGAATATCAGAAATAGTAGTTACTAAAGCTGCACCAATCATTGCCACTAATTCCGGACGACACTGTGGGTCAACAGACATTACCATATTGTTTAATGTAACATCGTTGCGATAATCTTTTGGGAATAATGGTCTCATTGGACGGTCAATAACACGGGAAGTAAGGATTGCATTTTCTGATGCTTTTCCTTCACGTTTATTAAATCCTCCCGGAATTTTTCCTACGGAATACATTTTTTCTTCATATTCTACGCTAAGTGGAAAGAAATCAATACCATCACGCGGTTTATCGGATGCAGTAGCTGTGGATAATACTGTTGTTTCCCCATATTTTAAAATAGCTGCACCATTTGCCTGTGCACATACTCTGCCAATATCTACAGTAAGTGTTCTGCCGGCAAGTTCTAATGAATAAGTCTTATACATATTTTTTCTCCTTTATTTTATTTATTAACAGATGTCCGAAACTACTGAACAAACTACGAGAGGATAAATGCCAACTAATCAATAAAAATTTACGAACATATACAAAGCAACATGCTACATCGTAGTTTCTTCAGTGGTCTCGGCAAATACATCTGTATTTTTCACTCTTTGCATAAAAATGGACGGAGAATAATAACTCCGCCCCATTTTTACAAAAATTATTTTCTAAGTCCTAAACGTTCAATTAAGGAACGATATCTGTTGATATCAACGTTCTTTAAGTAAGAAAGTAATCCTTTTCTCTGACCAATCATTTTTAACATACCACGTCTTGAATGATGGTCTTTTGGGTTAACTTTTAAGTGCTCTGTTAACTCCTGAATTCTTGCTGTTAAGATTGCTACCTGTACTTCCGGTGAACCTGTGTCGTTTGCTGAAATACCATATTCAGCGATAATTGCCTGTTTCTTTTCTTTTGCGATCATTGTTTGATCCTCCTTTATATTTTTATAATAATGCCCCTGTTGCAAAAAATGTAACGGATACTCAGCAAAAGGTCGGAGTGTCCATTTACCGAATATGGGCTAATCATACCCTAATAATATATCACACAAATTTTTAATTGTAAATATATAATTTAAAATTTCAATCAATTATTCTTTAAATTGTTACTGTACAGACAAGATGAATTGTATACCGTAGGTGTCCTAACGGGAATTCTTCATATCCATCATATAACGTTTTGCATATGCAATATCTTTGCTCATTTGTGCTTTTAATTCATCTAAAGAATCAAATTTTCTTTCCGGACGAATATAATCCAAAAATTCTACCACTACAATCTGATTATAAATATCCTCAGAAAATTCCACAATATGCGTTTCCACGACAATATTTCCGGAATCGGATACGGTTGGTTTCGAACCCACATTAGTTACGCCTATGTAACTTGCCTCTCCAATAACAACGCGTGTCACATACACGCCATTTGGAGGAAGCAGTTTTTCCGATGGAAGTTCCATATTAATAGTAGGAATCCCAATCGTTCTTCCTATTTTATTGCCATGTACAACATAGCTTTTCACAAAATATTCATATCCTAACAGTCGGTTGGCTTTACGGATATTGCCTTTTGCAATTTCTTCCCGAATAAATGTACTGCTGATATCCCGATTATCTTCACGAATTTTTGATACAACAATCGTTTTATAATCAAATTCCTGCTCATACATCTGCAACGTAGAGAAATTTCCGGCTCTTTTATGCCCAAAGCAAAAATCAGTTCCTACTACCACACATCTCATATTTAAAGATTTGCAAATCCATTTGATAAATACTTTTGGTTCCATGCACATCACTTCTTTTGTGAACGGACATTCAATTAAATAATCGATTCCGGCTGCCTCAAAAATATGCTGTTTTTCTTCGTTTGTTGTAAGCACTTTCCCGGAAATATTTTCAATTTTATTTTTTGGTGGAATATCAAACGTAAATGCTACTGTTTTTAAATTAATTAATTTTCCATATCGCATTACTTCTTTCATAAGAAGTTCATGTCCACGATGCAGTCCGTCAAATTTTCCTAAAGTTACAACTGTCGGTTCCTTTATTTTAAATTCCAAGGTGTTTTTAATATATTCCATTCTTATTCCATAAATAACTTTACCGGCTTGTACTCTTTATCTTCTTTTAAATAAGTATAAAGACCGATAAATTTCTGATTAAAATCATAAAGCCTAAGGGTTTCACATTGGCAAATCGGACATTCGCAATCCGCTTTCGCTACTTGCTCATGAACGCAGGTAGCTTCGCTACTTGTTCTGCGTTCAAAATCCAAAATCAACTCCTGTGGAATACGATTTCCATTTTGAATCCGCTTTTGTGCCTGTTCAATTGCCGTAATAGAAGGATATTGTTCAAATACGGTATCAATTGGAGACAAAAATTTCCATTCTTCCTGTGGTTTTTGGGATAACTGCTGTAGTTCTTCTAATTTATATGCATTTTCCAATGTAAAATGCGATACTCTGGTGCGAAGCAATGATTTCATACAGCCAAAACAGCCTAATTTTTTTCCTATATCATCACAAAGCGTACGAATATAAGTGCCCTTTGAGCAATGCACAAGCATTTCTACTTCCGGGAGATTGATGTTTATAATTTCAATCCCATAAATCGTAACCGGTCTGGCTTTTCGCTCTACGGTAATGCCCTTTCTTGCTAAATCACACAATTTCTGCCCATTTACTTTTAAAGCGGAATACATAGGAGGTATCTGTTCGTAAGTTCCTACAAAAGAAAGCACGGCTTTTCGTACCTGTTCTTCTGTCACTTCTACCGATGCCCTATTTAAAATTTCTCCTGAAATATCCTGTGTATCTGTTTCCTGTCCTAAAAGAAGTATGGTTTTATATTCTTTATCTTTATCCGTTAGAAGGTCACATACTTTCGTTGCTTTCCCTAAACACACCGGAAGCACGCCTTCCGCATCCGGGTCAAGCGTGCCTGTATGACCAATTTTTTTCTGATGAAAAATGCCACGCATTTTTGCTACCACATCAAAGGAGGTAAACCCTTTTTCTTTATATACATTTATAATTCCATTTACCATAAAAAAAGTCTTTCATTTAAGTTTCACTTTAATTGCATCTAGCAATCGATTGATAATGTTTTCAATCTGCCCATCCATTGTGCAACCTGCAGCTTTTACATGACCACCACCGCCAAAAGAGCAAGCAATCTCTGCTACATTAAAATCTCCATTCGCCCTGAGACTTACTTTATACGTTCCATCTGCGTTTTCATATAAAAATACAGCCACATCTGTTCCTTTTGTAACACGGAGCTGGTTTACAATGCCATCTAGTTGTTTTGGTCCACAGCCAAAGGATTCCATCTGTGCTCTGGTAAGATACGTAATAATGCATTTCCCATCCAGATACAATTTACTATCCAAAAGTGCCTGACCTAAAATACGGTTTTGATTATATGTCTTTTTGTAGAATGTATCGTCCACAATTTTAGAATAATCAATCCCTTTCTCCATCATCTGTCCTGCAATATTCATTGTTTTTGCTGAAGTAGAACTGTACTGGAACACACCTGTATCATGCACCATCCCTGTATAAATGCATTCTGCAATTTCCTTTGTAATCTTTGTGGAATCCATCAAATCAAATACCAATTCACAAGTGGAACTGGCATCCGGGATAATATAATTATCTTCTGCAAAAGATTGGTTGCTGATGTGATGGTCAATGCAAACCGTATGCTTTGCCGAATGAAAATATTTCAAATTTTCGCCAAGACGACCTTCATCTCCACAGTCCAGCACAAAAAAGACATCATATACTTTATCTGCTATTGCATAATTGCAAATCTTATCCGCATTTTTCAAAAAGAAAAACACATCCGGGATGGATTCTAAATATAAATCCACTTCTATATTCGGATAATACGTCTTTATATAATTGTAAACTGCTAATGTAGAACCTACACAATCACCATCCGGTCTCACATGACCGGATATGCCAACTGTTTTCACATTCCATAATTTTTCGTCTAAATTAGTCATCTTCTTCCTCACTCGACTGTGTTCCCATCACTTCATCAATTTTCTTTGACATTGCAATACCATACTCAATCGACTGGTCTAAAATAAACTTAATTTCCGGTGTATTACGAAGGTTAATGGACTTTGCCAATGCTCTGCGGATAAATCCTTCTGCGGATTTTAAGCCTGCAATCGTATCCTGCTGTGCTTTTTCATTGCCTAATACGCTAATATATGCTTTTGCAGTTTTTAAATCCGGAGCTACTTCTACTGCAACGACACTCGTCATTGGGTGAATACGAGGGTCTTTGATTTCCCCGCGAATAATATTGGAAAGCTCTCTCATAACTTCTTCATTAATACGAATATTTTTAATGTTATTTTTTCTCATTGAGACCTACTTTCTATTTTGGCACATAACTATTTCATTCTGTCATAGTTATAACCACAAGCCCATGAAAAATCACTTTGTGATAGGGCTTGCTTCTATTATATTTACACTCTATTTTATCATTATCTCGGCACTTCTACCATTTTATACGCTTCTACAATATCGAGTTCTTCAATTTCATTAAATCCTTCAAATACAAGACCACATTCGTATCCTGTTCTGACTTCTTTTACATCATCCTTAAATCTCTTGAGAGATGCTAAATTACCTTCATGAATCAGCTTGCCTTCACGGGTAATACGAACTTTACATCCTCTTTCAAGTGTACCATCAAGCACATAAGAACCTGCGATGTTACCAACGCCAGAAGCCTTGAATATCTGACGGATTTCTGCATGACCAAGAATTTTTTCCTCAAATACAGGGTCAAGCATACCTTTCATAGCTGCTTCCACATCTTCGATTGCCTGATAAATAACTTTGTAAAGTCTTACGTCTACGCCTTCACGTTCTGCTGTCGCTTTTGCCATTGGGTCAATACGAATATTAAAGCCAATGATAATCGCATTAGAAGCAGATGCAAGTGTAACGTCAGATTCATTAATTGCACCAACACCGCCATGGATAACTTTAACCATAACTTCTTCGTTGGAAAGTTTCATAAGACTCTGTTTTACAGCTTCTACTGAACCCTGAACGTCTGCTTTTACGATTAAGTTTAATTCTTTCATATTACCGGACTGAATCTGTGAGAATAAATCATCCAGAGACATTCTTGCTTTTGTTTCTTCTAAGAGTCTGTTCTTTTCTTCTGCAATATAAGTTTCTGCAAAGGCTTTTGCTTCTTTTTCACTATCGGTATTTACAAAGGTTTCTCCTGCAACCGGTACGCTGTTTAATCCGAGGATTTCTACCGGTGTAGAAGGTCCTGCTTCTTTTACTCTGCGTCCGTTGTCATCAATCATAGCACGTACTTTACCATAGCTGCTACCACAAGCAATCGGGTCACCTACATGAAGCGTACCTTTTTGTACAAGTACTGTTGCAACTGCACCGCGACCTTTGTCTAACTGTGCCTCGATAACAAGACCACGAGCCTGACGTTTTGGATTTGCTTTTAATTCAAGCACTTCGGCTGTTAAAAGAATCATTTCCAAAAGGTTGTCGATACCTTCCTTAGTATGTGCAGAAACCGGACAAAATACAGTACTTCCGCCCCAATCTTCCGGAATTAACTGATGTTCGGATAATTCCTGTTTTACACGGTCAATATTTGCGGTTGGTTTGTCAATCTTATTGATTGCAACAATAATTTCAACGCCTGCCGCTTTTGCATGACTTATCGCTTCTACCGTCTGTGGCATTACACCATCATCTGCTGCTACTACAAGAATTGCAATATCTGTAGAATTTGCACCACGCATACGCATAGCAGTAAATGCTTCATGTCCCGGTGTATCTAAGAATGTAATGTTCTGGTCATTGATAGATACAACAGATGCACCAATATGCTGTGTAATTCCACCTGCTTCTCTTGCAGTTACTTTTGTAGAACGAATTGCATCCAGAAGGGAAGTTTTACCATGGTCAACGTGGCCCATAACACAAACAACCGGTGAACGTGGCACCATATCTTCTTCGTTTTCTTCTTCCTCTTTTAATAATTCTGCAATAACGTCAACTTTTTCTTCCTGTTCACAAATAAAGTTAAATTCCAATGCAATTTCTTCCGCTGTCTCAAAATCCACTTCATGGTTCATGGTAACCATTGTACCTTTCATGAACAGGTTTTTGATAATAACAGATGGCTGCAATTTCATATAATCTGCCAATTCTTTGATTGTCAATTTTTCAGGAATTGTAATTGTCTTGATTACATCTTCATCTTCCTTTGGTTTCTGTGGCTGTGGAGCAGGTTTTCTCTTGCCGCCATGTTTTTCTAAATTTACATAGTTTTCCTGACGTTTGCTGCCTAACTTATCATGGTCCTGATGTCTGTTGCTGCGACGGTCATTATTTCCACCGCGTTCACGACTTTCTTTTCCACGTATTTCTTCAGATGCAGCAGCCACTTCCTTATTAAACTTATCCATTTCACGGTCGAATCGTCCTTTTTGACCTTCGTTCTTATTTCCGCGGAAGTTATTTCTATCATTGCCGTTTCTATCGTTATTATTTCTCTCATTATTGAAACGATTGTTTTTATCGCCTTGCTGACGCTCATTTCTATTTGGTCTGTCACCCTGCTGACGCTCATTTCTGTTTGGTCTGTCGCCTTGCTGACGCTCGTTTCTATTTGGTCTGTCACCTTGCTGACGCTCGTTTCTGTTTGGTCTGTCACCCTGCTGACGGTCATTTCTGTTTGGTCTGTCACCTTGCTGGCGGTCATTCTGTGGACGGTCATTTCTGGTTGCTTTTTCTTCCTGCTGACGCTCATTCTTTGACTTTTCGTTCTGTGGGCGACTTGTCATTACCAAATCTTCGTGTGCGTTTGCAGTTCTTTCGCTAATTGGACGCATTGCACGTTCTCCAACAGGACGCGGACGAATAATGGTATGTGCTTCCTGTTTATTATTTGCCTCTTTCTTCTGCCCACGATTTTCCCCGTTATTATTGTTGTTATTATTACGGTTATTCTTCTGCTGTCCGTTCTGATTTTGTTTTCTCTGCTGTTTACTGTATTGTGCATTAAATACAGCTGAAATACTTGATTTTTTCTTTGGGCGTTCTTTTGTTTCGCCCTCTGTCATCGGTTTTGATTCTTGTTTCACGTTTTGCTTTGCCTCTTTTGTTTCTATTTTTGTTTCTGTTACCTTTTTACCAAATTTCTTACGTACCATATCCTGTGCCGCTTCGTCAATTCCACTAGCAGCAGTTTTTACAGCATATTCTGTGGTACCCAGATATTCTACTATAATTTTTGATTCTATATTTAACTCTTTTGCAAGTTCATGGACTCTCATTTTCGCCATATACTTAATTACCTCCGTTATAATTGCTTGTTGCGTATAAAGCGGACACTCACAATCCGCATTCGCTACTTGCTTGTGAACGCAAGCAGCTTTGAGACTACGGCATTTGCCAGGTTCTCATCTGTAATTGCCAACGATGCACGAAATTGCTTCCCAATACATCTGCCCAATTCGTCTTTTGTTCCGAATACGTGCATTGGGACTTCATAAAAATTCGTCATATTTGTAAACATCTTTAATGTATTGTCTGATGCTTCTTCTGAAACAATTACCAAATATGCTTTCCCTGATTTTATTGCTTTTTCCGTAGAAAACTCTCCGCTTACCACATTACCGGATTTCGCTGCAATACCCAGCATTTGTAATACTCTATTTCGCAATACTGCTCATCTCCTCTTTTAAGACCTCGTAAACCGCTGTCGGGATAGCAATTTTCAAAGAGCGTTCCAATCCTTTTCGTTTCACGGCCATTTCCAAACATCCCATATTAGAACACAGATATGCACCACGACCATTTTTCCTGCCTGTCGTATCCAGAACTACTTCACCTTCCGGTGTTTTAATGACACGTACTAACTCCTTTTTTGCTTTCATTTCCCCACAGCCAACACATTGTCGCATTGGGACTTTTTTAACTGTCATGCCTATTCCTCATTATATTCCTTGCTGCTATCTTCGTAGTCATCCTCATATGCATCTTCTTCGTATTCATCATCGAATTTTTCTGCTTCAAAATCATCTGCACCATCAAAGTCTTCTACAGCATTTTCTTCGTAATTACCATCATAGTCGTCTTCGTATTCTTCATCTTCATAGTCATTTTCATAATCCATGAAGTCTCCTGCCTCGCGAGCCTGTGATTCACTCTTAATATCAATCTTAAATCCGGTAAGACGAGCTGCAAGTCTTGCATTCTGTCCTTCTTTACCAATTGCCAAAGATAACTGATAATCCGGAACGACTACTTTTGCAGTTTTTTCATCGCCATCTGCAATAACAGAAATAACTTTTGCAGGACTTAATGCATTTTGAATTAAAATTGCAGGATTTTCATCCCATGTGATAATATCAATTTTTTCCCCACGAAGCTCATCTACGATAGCATTTACACGGGCTCCATTGATACCAACACATGCTCCAACCGGGTCTACATCCGGGTCATTTGACCATACCGCAATCTTTGTTCTGCTTCCTGCTTCTCTGGAAATGGATTTGATTTCTACAATACCGTCTTTTACTTCTGTTACTTCGGATTCAAATAAACGTTTCACAAATTCCGGGTGTGTTCTGGAAACTAAAATCTTTGGTCCTTTTGAGGTGGACTTTACTTCCAAAATATATACTTTGATACGTTCTGTCGGCATAAAAGTTTCACCCTTAATCTGTTCACTCTCTGTTAAAAGTGCATCTGCTTTGCCAAGGTTGATACTGACATTTTTGCCAACATAACGCTGAACAATACCTGTAATGATATCTTTTTCTTTGCTGATATATTCATCATATACAACTTTTCGTTCTTCTTCACGAATTTTCTGTAAGATAACGTTTTTCGCATTCTGTGTAGCGATACGACCAAATTCTCTTGATTTTACTTCTACCTGCACGATATCACCCAATTCATAGTTTGGGTCAATCATCTTTGCATTCACCAAAGAAATTTCCTCTACCATATCTTCTACATCTTCTACAACTGTTTTTTCCTGAATGCAATGGAATTCACAGGTATCTTTATCAATGATAACCTTTACATTATCGGATTTGCCAAAATGGTTTTTGCATGCTGTAACGAGAGAATTTTCAATCGCTTCCAACAATGCCTCTTTACTGATATTTTTTTCCTGTTCCAATATATTTAACGCCTCTAATAATTCGCTGTTCACTATTTTTTCCTCCTTTTTATTTTTTCAATCGGTTAAAAGTGTACTGCCTGACGGATGAGTGCAATCTCTGCTTTTTCAAAATGCATTTCTTCTCCGTCAGCATCAATTGTAACACCATTGTCATCATATGCTGTTAACAAGCCATAGAATTCTTTGCATCGGTTAATGGCACGATACGTTCGAATTTCGACTTCTTTGCCCATATTGCGGATATAATCTTTTTCTTTCTTTAATGGACGACCAAGTCCCGGAGAACTCACCTCAAATGTATAAGACTCCGGAATAAAATCCTTTTCATCCAATAATACATTCATTTCTCTTGCTACTGTTTCACAGTCATTTACTGTAATTCCGCCCTCTTTATCAATATACGTTCTTAAATAATACAGGCTTCCTTCTTTTACATACTCTACGTCTACAAGTTCAAATCCCAATCTTTCTAAAATTGGCAAAATCAGTTCTTCTGTTTTCGCTTCATATACGCTTGCTTTTGACAATGATGTACACCACCCTTTCTGTTTTCTATACTCATTCACTACTTACTTTGAATGCAGGCTGTTTTGTACTTGCGTTCAAAACATGAATTGAGAGAGGACGTTTGCCCTCTCTCAACTTAAGTCTCATTGTTATCAATAATTATATTAGCACCAAAAACGTTTAATTGCAAGGTTTTTATGGAATTTCGTTAAATTTTAAAATTTCCCATAAGAGATACCATCGTCTCTACCTGTGCTTTTTGCTGCTCACTAACAGCCGCTGTTTCTTCTGAAGTCGCGGAATTATTATCTACAACATTTGAAACCGTTGAGACTGCACTATTTATATTATGCATATTCTCTACATCTGCACTTAACATATCTGCAATTTGTCCCATTTTTGAGGTCGCAGCCTGTGCGTTCTCAATAACCTTATTCATTGTCTCCATGGTCTGATTTGCGATATCAATTCCTTGGTCTACTGCTGCAATTGTGGTTTCAATTAATTTATCGGTTCTTCCTGCTGCAAGTGCAGACTCTTCTGCCAATTTTTTCACTTGCCCTGCTACAACTGCAAATCCACGTCCTGCTTCACCGGCTCTGGCAGCCTCAATTGCTGCATTTAATGATAAGAGATTTGTCTGAGATGCAATATCATCAATTGTACTGATAATTGTGCCAATCTGTTCTGAACATTTGCTGATTTCTGCAATTGCACTTTTGAGTTCTTCCATTTTCTGACTTCCAACCATTAGGATTTCACCTGCATGGGTAGCAAGTTTTACGGATTCTGTTGCTTCTCCTGCACTATGCTCAATGCTTTCTGTCATATTTTCGATTACAATTACAAGGTCAGAAACTTGAGATGCCTGCTCCGTATTGCCATCTGCTAAGTCCTGTGCTGCACAAGAAAGCTGTTCTGCCCCCGAATCAATCTGTGAGGTTACTTCACGAAGCGTATGTAATGTTTCACGCATTTTTGCTCCGATTGTATCTAAAGACTCGCGGATTTTTACGAATGCACCGACATACTCTTTTTCCAATTTAATGTTGTAATTACCATTACCCATCTGTTCTAAAACATCCGAAACTTCTCCTATCATTTCACTCATGTTCTTTTTCATAAAGGCAATGGATTTTACCATCGTGCCAACTTCGCTTGAATCTGCTTCCAAATCAAGTATCTGCGTAAAATCACCATTTGCAAGATGTTTCATTTCCTCAGAAACTTTTTCAATTGGCATAAGAAGTTTGTTATGGGAAAATTTAATACATGACATCAGTTCCCAAGACAGATAAATAAAAGAGCCAATAAACATCAATTGCGATGTCATCTGCATAATATTGCAAATAGAAGTATCATTTGCTAATCGCTGCTGAATGGCATGAATCGTCGTGTCGGTCAAATCATTAATCTGTCCAATTGTTTCTTCATACATATCGCTGAATACCGCATCCTGTGCTGCTATCAGATTACCTTTTTTCACTTCTTCCATAGCAGCTTCTTCTAATGGAACAAGACCGTCCGATAATCCTGCTATCTGCTCGAGTCCTGCCCATTCATCTTCTTCCAGTCCTTCTTTTTCCAAAATTGCAATCGCTTTATCACGATTCTTATCTACATTTAATTCGTTCATATATGCATCGTAAAATTCCGAATTTCCCGTTACTGCATAGGACTGTACTGCTGCCGTCAAAGCTTTTGAGCCTAAACGATACTGATTTAATGCCATCGTAACGGTAAGCTGCCTTGTTTTTGCAATTAACATCTGATAGTTTGAAGCAAGAGATAATGCTAAGAGCACGATTCCAATTATTAAAACGATGTTTGCACGCTTACGAATTGCCTGTAATTGTGCTTTTTGACTTTCTTTGTTTAAAACCTGTTTTCCATTTTCTTTCGATTTTTCTTTAGCCATAAATAGAGCCCTCCCATATATTTATGCTAAGTTAAATTTTACTATTAATTGGTATAAATTTCAAGGAAAAACGGCAAATTGTGTATACATTTTTGTGAATTTAGTTATTATTCATAGTATTTCCTGTTCTATTAACGAAAAATTTCAATTAAGTATGTAAAAATACCTATATTTTTAAATTTTTTCTTTTTGCTATACCTATTCTTTGTTATAATAATAAATAATTTATAGAAATAACAGATACTACAATAACTATGAAAGGAAGTGAATATATGCCAGCATTACAATCACAATTACAGTTATTAACACTTGAACAATACGAAGCCTATACAGACGATACACGAATTGAAGTATTTGATGGAATTGTTTATAACATGGCCGCTCCCTCACAAGAGCACCAAACAATATTGTTAGAACTTTCCACTCTGCTCAATTCTTATATAAAACAAAAAAAAGGACCATGCAGGGTATTTCCTGCTCCATTTGATGTAAAACTTTCTGATAAACCTCTCACTATCGTACAACCTGATATTATGATTGTATGTGATAAAAGTAAATTGGATGGAAAACGCTGTAATGGTGCTCCTGATTTTATCATTGAGATTATTTTTCCTAGTAATGCAGCAGATGATTATATCCGCAAGCTCTACTATTACAAAAATGCCGGAGTTCGCGAATATTGGATTGTTGACCCTCGCCGAAAGATTGTGACCGTAAATTATTTTGAGGGAAATATGCTCAATATTCAATATTCTTTTGATTCTGCAATTAAGGTTAATCTTTATGATGATTTGGTTATTAACTTTGCTGAGATTGCTGAGGTGTTGAATAATTAACTTTCTCTCAAGTATTCCAAAAGATATGTAATGTGAAAGTATTTATTTGGAGCAAACTATTTATGATAGGTAAAATACAGTCAGTCAATATTTTTCAGAGGTAAGGAGGAGATAATTATGGGAATATTCGTTAATCCGGGGAACAACGCCTTTCAAGTTGCGTTAAATTCAGAAATATATGTGGATAAGACAGAATTAATTGAATATACAAACCGCATGATGGATACAAAACAAGCTTTAATCTGCAACAGCCGTCCAAGGCGATTTGGAAAATCCACAACAGCCGATATGCTGACTGCCTATTATAGCTGTGGTTGTAACTCAGAGCAGATGTTTGAAGGAAAAAAAATTAGTAAAACGGATAGTTTCAAAAAACACCTTAACAAATATGATGTCATTCGTTTGGATATTCAATGGTTCTTAGCACCTTCCAAACCACTAGATACCATCGTACAAAGAATAGAAGAAAGTGTTATGAAAGAACTGAAAGAATACTATCCAAATGAAGTAGAAAATCAGAATCTTTCCCTTGCAGAAGGACTCAGCAGTATCAATCAAGCTACCGGAAAGAAATTTATCGTAATCATTGATGAATGGGATGTTCTGATTCGTGATAAAGCAGAAAATTCAAAAATTCAAAAAGAATATATTGATTTTCTACGAACCTTATTTAAAGGAAGTCATCCAACAGAGTTTCTGCACCTTGCTTATTTAACAGGCATTCTTCCAATTAAAAAAATCAAGACACAGTCAGCACTTAACAACTTTGAGGAATTTACGATGCTGGAGCCTGATATGCTTGCTCCTTATATTGGTTTTACGGAAGAAGAAGTTAAGGAACTATGCATTCGTTATCGGAGGAATTTTGAAGATGTAAAACGGTGGTACGATGGCTATGTTCTGGGAGAATATCAAGTATATAATCCGAAAGCTGTAATTAGTATTATGTTAAGAGGAGCATTTCGCAGTTATTGGTCAAAGACAGGAACGTATGAATCTATTTTGCCACTCATAAATATGGATTTTGATGGTCTGCGAACAGCCATTATTCAGATGCTTTCCGGTGCATCCATCGAAGTGGATATTAATACGTTTCAAAATGATATGGTTTCCTTCCAAAATAAAGATGATGTAATTACTTTATTGATTCATCTTGGATATTTAACTTATGATCAAAAGCGGGGAAAGGCTTTTATTCCAAATGAAGAAATTCGACAGGAATTTTTGATGGCAACCAAAAATCAAAAATGGAATGAGCTGATTGAGTTCCAAAGAGAATCCAAAGATTTATTGGATGCAACATTGGATATGGACTGTGAAGCAGTCGCAGAAGGAATTGAAAAAATTCACACACAATTTGCTTCTACCATTCAATACAATGATGAAAATTCTCTCAGTAGTGTTCTAACAATAGCTTACCTGTCAGCAATGCAGTATTATTTTATACCAATAAGAGAAATGCCAACAGGACAAGGATTTGCAGACTATGTATTTTTGCCAAAGCCGGAATATGCAAATGAAATACCGGCTCTGCTTGTGGAATTGAAATGGAATAAAAAGGTGATTACGGCATTACAGCAAATTAAGGAAAAAAAATATGTGCAGGCGATTTCCAATTATACGGGGAATATTTTGTTGGTTGGGATTGCGTATGATAAAAAAAGTAAGGAACATGCTTGTATAATTGAGGAGTGTGAGGTTTAAAGATGTAAGATAGTAAGCAAGATAATAAGCAAGATGAAGGAGAACTGAAATGAACGAATATACACCACCATTTCAAATAACAAATGAAATCGTATCCTATGTGGCTTCTATTTCTGAAAAAATTGGCAAAATATCTGTTGTCAGTAATTTAGAGTCAAAACCACATCTTAGAAAAAATAATAGAATAAAATCAATTCATTCCTCTTTAAAAATTGAGGCAAATTCACTTTCACTTGGTCAGGTAAGAGATGTTATTAATGGTAAGTTGGTACTTGGAGAACAAAAAGAAATACAAGAAGTAAAAAATGCCTATGCAGCTTATGAGAAGATGGAAGATATTGACCCCTATAGTATTCAAGCATTAAAAGAATTACATGGAATTATGACAAAATATGTCGTAGAAGAATCCGGAGATTTCAGACATGGAGAAGAAGGTGTTTTCAATGGAGATGTATGCATTTTTATGTGTCCTCCTGCAAGATTTGTACCTTATCAAATGGAAGAACTTTTTCATTGGATGAAAAAAGCGAAAAAAAAGGTACATCCACTTATTATAAGCAGTGTGTTCCACTATGAATTTGTATTTATACACCCATTTTCGGATGGAAATGGAAGAATGGCACGTCTATGGCATACCGCAATCTTATCACAATGGAAACCAATATTTGCATACATTCCTATAGAAAGTCAGATTGAAAAATTTCAAGATGATTATTATGATGCCATTGCCAAATGTCATATACAAGGAGAATCTACTATTTTTATAGAGTTTATGCTTGCTCAAATAGATAAAATCTTAGATGAAATTGTCGGACAGTTATCTGAAAATGCTGAATATATGACAGAATATTTAAAAAAAATGCTTGATGTTATGGAATATGATGTACCATATACAGCTAACACAATTATGGAATTGCTTGGTCTAAAATCCAAAGAAACATTCCGTAAAAATTATATGAATCCTGCCTTAAAACATAACCTTGTAAAAATGACACTTCCTGATAAGCCTAATAGTAAAAATCAAAGATATATAAAATATTAATTATTTCTATAAAAAAATATCTCTGAACAAAAATCATATGAAATATTAGGCTTAATGGAAAAAATATAATATACTTTCTATAAGTGCTCCTAATGATGATATAGGTAATATAGCAAATATAATACTATACTACGCCATCTTTTGGAGCACTTACAAATCATCATTTAATTCTACTAAAAATAGTCAATAAATATCTTATTATAAAAATTTGTAAACTAATAAATACTTACAAATTTTTAATATGCAAACATTTGTACCCAATAAATTCCATATCCTGTGTTTGAATGAAATGCACTTACACCAATATATTTATAATTCGGATTTAACATATTTGCATTGTGTCCCGGTGAATTTTTCCAGGCATTCATTACAGCTTCCGGTGTTTTTTGTCCTGCTGCAATATTTTCGCCCATTCCCCAATAACCGCATCCGTCTAAAACGTAAACGCATCATACTGCGTACCTTTTCTTAGCTTGTAAACCGAGACGGACGCCCTGCCGGCTCCAAGAGTTATATGTGGGTTTACCGCTCCGGACATATGTATAAAGATAAACAAATCGTTCTTTACGATTATCATAAAACACGAAACAGTTCCCATCCAAAGGAGTTTCTGAAGGATTATTCCGGCATCTGTGTAACCGATGGTTATCAGGTTTACCACACCATCGAAAAAGAACGCAACGACCTCCGTATTGCGGGATGGTCGCCAAACCTGCCGGAAAAAATTCGAAAACCTAAGTAACTCGGGGCGAGAACATCGCCTTTTAAAATATCAAGGTACTTGCTATGATGCGTTTACGAACACACAACCACATTTGCAGAAGTATTATTATTTAATCTTCCACAAACCCGAAAAAATATCCGGAAAATAAAGAAGAAAATCTTCGATTCAGTCAAAAAATTCTCTTTCTCCTATTTTCAGTTTCTAAAACTTATATATTACCACAAACATATTCACCAATAAGTATATCTTGCTCATTTCGCTGCATCTGTATCGGTTTATGTATAAAATTTATTGTAGTTCCAAAATTTAATCCAAAATTACTTCCATTCCATTCATTTTCCGCACTTACTGCTTTTTCACCAAGTCGAAGTCTTCTTGCTGATGGCATTGTTTCAGCTAACGATAAACGTACTTTTTCATAAGTGGTATACATATATGTTTCTATAATATGCATTTCTAACATTGCAGCAATTCCTTGTGCTAATAAATAACTTGCTCGAAACTTTCCTTTTACTTCTATCCATTTTTCAGTTCCCACAGAAGATTTCATTTCAATTAAATGCAGGTTCCAATTATTATCAGATACATTTTCAAAAATAATATGATCAACACGTTTGAACATCGACTTCATCTTATTTTTTTGAAAAAAATGGAGTTCTGTATGTTTTTTATCTACATTTTTTATAATAAGATTTTTATTTGATACTACTTGAAAATTCAACTCACTTTTACCCGTATCTTCTGTTTCTTCTAAGTGAATTACATTTGCAGAATATTCTATAAAGTTTTCTATCATTAATTCATCCATTATAAATTGTCTCTTTATATTGTTCATTCTATATCATCCTTGAATTTCATATGCTTCATCCATAATTTCATCAAGAGCATCATTAAAAGTAGGTACTATAAAACCATCCTCACCACATATAAGTTCTTCTACTTCTGTTTTTTCTCTTATTTTAGCTCTGAATTGATATATTTTCACTTGAGAATCATCCAATAAATCTAATTTTGTATAACCCAATTTATCACAAATATCTTTATTATCTTCACGTTTGGATAATTTAATCATATTGTTGATATGCTGTAATATAATATCACTATGTGTTGTAATTACCATTCCAATATTAGAATTTACAATCCGACCAATCATTTTCCCCATTTTGCTTTGTAATTGCGGATGTAAACACATTTCCGGTTCTTCATAGTAAAATCGATTAATATAATTGTGATGTTTTAAAATTAAGATGAAAGGAGATAGCTCTGTAACAACTGCCGATGAAAGACGAAGTGGGATTCCTTTTTTATATCCTGTTGGAATATATTGAACTTCTTTATTAGGCATCGCACTAAATTCAATTGTTCCATTGGTCATTTCTTTTTCTAAATCCGAAGCTAATTTTACATTTTCATCTTTTCCAAAATTATCTACAGATAAATCACCCATAATATCTAAAAATTCATTGATAGGACGAATAAATGGAGTAATCGTTTCCTTTTCATCCGGTAAATTAAAGGTATTTTTTCTTCCTACTTTATTAATAATATCTTTTGTAAGCATAAAACCAGTTCTTGCTGCTGGTAAATAAATACAGTTATTGATAAGTATTTCTTGTATATCTATATTTAAAATAACACTATAGATTACTTTAATTACATACCAATAAAAAAACTTTGATTTTCTATCTAGCTCATCTGTTACAATATTCCAAGCAAATAAAAATCTTGGTCCTGTATTATCTGACAGGTTAAGATATCCCATATTTTCATCTAAATCAAAATATAAACAATCTTCCTTTAAATTTTGTAATTTGATTTCCAACTTTCCAATCTCAACACTTTTACTATTAAAAATTCTCTTAACTAAATTACCTTTCTTTTTCTTTAATTCTATATTCAAAAATTTATTTAAAAGACTAGCTATTTCACCCAAAGGTATTTCATGATGTTTTTTTTCAATTGTAATTTCAATCTGTTCGCCAATCCAGTTAATGAGTTCATTTGCTTCATCTGTATTTATATAATCTTCACCAATTAATGCTTCTACACCAAATTTTTCTATCCCCCATAGAAGTGCAAGCAAATAACTTTTTCCACTATTATTGTCTCCAACAAATAGTGTCAACGGTGCAACTTCAATCTCTGCGGACTTTATCTTTCCGTAATTTTCTACACTTAATTTCCATGATGCCATACCGTTTCTGCTACTCAAAATATGGACAATTATCCCCATATAGAGAAATTGAAGTCCTTACGGATACTTCTTACTGTTTCATCGTGTATGTTTTGGTGGTTACAAGCAACACACTACTCACATACCATTGAACATTAGTAGTTCAATGGTCTTGACTTCTTGTACACTCCACAGTCGTAAATTCCCGACTAAGCCATCGGTACACACTTACAAATACTTGATTATGCAACTTTGTAAGTTTTTGCATCTCTTAAATTAAGACTTGCATTGAAATCCCTGTCAGCATGATAACCACATTCACAAATATATTCTCTATCTGAAAGTTTTAAATCTTTCTTGATACTTCCACATTTATGACATAATTTACTGGATGGATACCATCTGTCTACAATTCTTAATTCAATTCCTAATTCTTTGCATTTTGCTTCTAGTTTTGTTCTAAATTCATAGAACTTTTGTGAAGCAACTGCCTTTGAAAGATGTCTGTTCTTCATCATTCCTTTTACATTCAAATCCTCAATCGTTATATAAGATGGCTTGGTTTTCACTATCTCCGCAATTGTTTTATTGATGTAATCCGTACGAATAGTATCTATTCTGTGATGCAGTTTTTGTACCTTTAACACTTGTTTTTGAATATTTTGTCGAGTAGCTTCTCCTTTCCATTTTTTATTGCGTTTCTTTAAGTCTTCGTATTTTCTCGATAGACAACGCTGCTTTCTTTTTAATTGTTTTTCTAACTTTTTTAACTTTGCTGTTTTGTTGATGTTTTTCTTTACAACACCGTTACTTATAACCGCAAAATCTTTTATTCCCAAATCAATCCCTAATCCCACATCATTTAATTGTGGTTTATCTGCATCCGGAATATCTATTAAAACAGATACATAATATCTTCCTGCTTTATACGAAACAGTACCACTTCTAATTGTATATCCTTGCTTTGTTGTAGGAATATAGCCTTTTTCTTTTATTCGCACCCAACCAAGCGTTGGAATCTTAATTCTATGTCGTTCGCAACGACAATCATTTGGATTATTTTTCACAAAATACATCTTTACATCCGATGTATGCTTTTTCTTAAATCGTGGAAATCCACTTTTTTTGTCAAAAAATCGCTTAAAAGCAGTACAAGCATTTTCCATAGATTTTTTCACCGACTTTGAACTTACTTCTTTTATCCATATATATTCCGGATTGTTTGGGAGAAACTCATTATTCAGCCATACACTAAACGATTTTGCACTCATAAATGTTTCCTCATTCTCATAAAGTTCTTTGTTATGAGACAAATAGAAGTTATAGATATATCTACATGTTCCAATCGTTTTCTTTATTTTTTGCTTTTGTTCCTCGGTCGGATTAATTTCCGTTTTATAACTCTTTAGCAAGTTCCTCGTCCACCTTTATCTGATTTTTGTATTTTCTGAAACCATATAATCTGCAACTAAATACATGTAAAATAAATAGAATATCTTGAACCAGTTCTTCATTTGGTGAAAGGGCTTCATTGTTTACAATCATTATTTTGGTATTGAATTTTTCGCAAAACCGTTCAAACCAATCATATCCAAAACGAATAAATCTGTCTTTGCTCGAAATCAAAATGGTTTTTATTTTATTCTCCATAACCTCGTCTAGTAGTTTATTCCATTTTTTACGATTGTAATTTAATCCACTTCCAAATTCTTCTATACATTGATTTACAATGATTCCCTTTGCATTACAAAATTGTTTTAAAAATTCCACTTGGTTTTGTAAGTCATCTTTTTGATTTTTTGTAGACACTCTGGCATAAATGACGACATTTCTTCTATCATTCTCTGTTTTTATTCCTTTAAATTGCAAATATTGGTCATATGTATAATATCTTCTATCCGTAGGTGTACGATTTGCTTTGAGTATTCCATCTTTATCCCAACGTTGCAATGTTTTTACAGAAATTCCTAATAATTCAGCAAAATCTTTTGGTTTGTAGTTCTTGATATTTGTTGTATTCATAATCATATCTCCTATTTTTATGAATACATTATATCACTTTTGTCCATATTTATCAATATTTCTAATTACTTAATCTTCCTCCTTTTTAATATAAAGTTCAACATTGTTTTTTAATTATAGCAAAAGTAGTTTAGCTTGAAAAGTCTTAGTTTATAGAAGAATAAAACAAAAATTTTCTTGAATAATATAGATAAGCAGATTATTTCTTTGTTGTACCATCTATATATCGCCACGCACTATATAATGGTATATTTCCATCAAATCCAAACGATTGTACGCGGAATTTATACGTTGTCGATACACTTAACTTTTCTGCTCGATAGGTTATCGTATTGTTATGGTATTCCAGCTTCATCACCATTATCTATATTTTCAATACAATCTGATACTTTTGTCAATTATATAATATCGAATAAAATCAGTTATATAGAGCAATGTGTAGGAGTATGTCATATCAAATTGATTCGACATACTCCCATATTAAACTCCATTTTCTTACTTCAATTCATTTTCCGCCATAGCAAGTGCACTAGCAATAACTGCATCCATATCATAATATTTATATTCCCCAAGACGACCTCCAAAAATGATATTTTCTTCGTAAGCGACTAATAAAAATGCCCAAAGAGTCAAATTTTCATTCTTAACTCTTTGAGCATTTTATTCATATGAATTTTTAGTTTTACCTAATCTTAATTGCTATTTGATTACTTTTCCATTCTTAATAGTATACTTAACACCTTTTAATGTAATAGTTCCATTATAAGCATTATCAAGTTTTCCATTTTTCATATACCACTTTCCATATTCATTCTCAGCAATTCCTGTATAGCTTGTATCCAACTTACCGTTTTTCATATACCACCAACCATACTGATTCTTTGCCATTCCCGTGTATGTAGTATCTAACTTACCATTTTTCATATACCACCAGCCGTACTGGTTCTTTGCCATTCCCGTATAGGTAGTATCTAGCTTACCATTTTTCATGTACCACCAGCCATACTGGTTCTTTGCCATTCCCGTATAAGTAGTATCTAGCTTACCATTTTTCATATACCACCAGCCATACTGGTTCTTTGCCATTCCGGTATAGGTGTTATCCAATTTACCGTTCTTTATATACCACCAACCATATTCATTCTTTGCCATTCCGGTATAACTGGTATCTAGAACACCATTCTTATAATAACACCAGCCATCTTTTGCTCTTATCATACCATTTTCGCAATCAAGGAACGACACGGTATATGCCACAGTATCATACCCTTCTTCCACAATCTTTATATCAAATACATCTCCTATCGCTATACTATCCAACGTATCTGGTCTCCAAATAATACATCCAGTTTGCCCATATCCACCATTATCCACATAAAATGCTCCCTCGGCTGAGTCTGCTGAAAATGTCCATTTCTTGTTATCGGAACGACGAGTCATAGTTACTGTTACTGCTTCGCCATCTACATAATGTCCTGTTGATACTGACCACGGATAATAGGATTTAAAATACTGTATCGGCATCACCTGTGCCGGCCATGCGACATAAGTTTGTCCACCGGGTGCAGTTCTATCAAAGGCATATAATGCATACCAACGTCCTGTTGCTCCAAATCCGATACTTCCCATCCTTGGATTAAGAATCCATCTTCTATGGCCAACACGGTCAATATTGGAACTATCATCATCTGCCATATAACCATCTATGATAGAAGTGTTGATATTGCTATACCCCATACCAAGATTAGAAGAACTGCATCCTTCATATCCCATTGCATACAAATTATCATATTTGCTATCTGCTAATGCCGCAGGACGACTTGGAAAATGACTCAATGTCCTATTGAGAGAATTCAGCAAAGTACCTGCAGAACACAATTCTGAATACTCCGAATTCAAAGTTACATTCGCATCTAATCCTGCAATGTATCGAATCTGATTCACCATGTTCAATGCAGACTGTAATGTTTCATTTGACAACACACCAGCTGAATATGGTTCCTGTAATGATGGTTGCACACGATAGGTCACTTCCTGCTGTAAGCTTGCTGGATGTTTTACCATAAATGCCCTGATTTCATCTTGTGTACGCCTCTGGACGTTTAATCCTATTGTGCCCTTTCTTTCCTGTCCCGTTGATACATTCTTGTTTTCCTTACTTTCTGATGCAAATACTACTGATGGCACTGCCGTAAAAGTAAGCGTCATAGCCAGCATAACTGCAATCAATTTTTTCATTTCAATTTCTCCTTTTATCATTTGGTTAGTTTAAGTATTCAACTAAAATGAATATTTATAACTATTGAAATTTATTTTATATATTTTGTCGGTACCTCTTCATATTTTTTACAAAACCGATAGTAATAGACATCTCCACCTTTTGCAATATTATCCTCTACCTGTGGGTCAAATACATAGATTGTGCCATCGATATTCATTTCACACCATATATGCCCGGTATAACCACCACCTGCTTTCGCTGTTTGTCCACTCACCGTGTAGCAATTCAGACCAAGTGCTTCCATCAACATTGCAAATGCTACTGAATAATCATCACATACACCAACTTTACCTTTGAGCATTCCATATGCAGAAACTTCATTATAATATCCACTAAAATAAAAATCACTATAATCACTTGCTGCCGCATTGTTGCCATAACTACAGTAATCAATCAAATAATCATAACATGCTTTGACTTTTTCATAGGTAGTCATATCATTTGCAATAACTTCTGCAAAAACTGCATCAATTTCTTTATTTAATGGTTCAAAATCACTTCTCTTAGGATTTAATTTTGCTTTATTCAAAACATTTTGAACTGAAGAACTGATGGAAGTCGTTGTCTGTTGTACCCGTTCCTTCTGCAAATAATTGTTACTGACAAAACCAATTTCATCCATATAACGAATCTGATACCAACCATTCTTTTCCGATGTACCAATAACTCTTGCTTTTCTGCCACATCGAAGAAATCCTATTTCTTGATAATCTGTAGAATCACCACTACGAACATTAACAAGCGATTTTGCATACATGATAGTTTCTTGTACCTTTCCTTTTTTGATGGTATATTTTACACCATTTAATTTAAGTGTTCCACTATATTTTGAACAGATTGTACCATCTTTCATATACCATACACCATTCCTGTAGCGGTTGTATCCAACTTGCCGTTTTTCATATACCATGTACCATACTCATTTGTTCCCAAACCGGTATAGGTTTTGTCAAGTTTTCCATTTTTCATATACCACCAACCATACTGGTTCTTTGCCATTCCAGTATAGGTTTTATCTAATTCACCATTCTTTACATACCACCAGCCGTACTGATTTTTCGCCATTCCGGTATAAGAAGTATCTACACTACCATTTTTATAATAATACCACTTTCCATCTTCTGCTTTACATAAGCCACTTCCATTAACAACACGAACTGTTCTTTCTTGTTGATTATCATCAATTCCATCATCATTTTCAGTTGCATAAACACATGTTGAAGTCGATAACAAAAAAGTCAACAAGATAAGTACGATAGTTGTTGTTTTTCGATTTCTGCTCATCTTTAACTCCGCTTCCTTACATACTATCGATATTGACAATTGGAGACATGTTATATAAGCGACATTCTTTTTTCCAATACTTGAATCGTCTTAGGGATGTATTTTTTCGCTTTTGTTGCTTATACATTTCCTGTAAATATTTCCCACATGAATTATTTAGGTTTCGTCCAATGTTTCATATTCCCTGCTTTCACATGTCTTCCAATCATCTGCGATATTATACTCTAACTATTTGTTAGTTACTGTTATTTTTGATTTACAACCTTTCCATTTTTTATCGTATAAGTTACTTTATTGAATGTTTTTGTACCACTATAATTAGATTGGAGCTTTCCATCTTTCATATACCACTTTCCATATGAGTTCTGAGCAATACCCTCAAATTTGGTGTCTAGTTTACCGTTTTTCATATAAAACCAACCGTATTGATTCTTCGCCATTCCCGTATAGCTGGTATCTAATTTTCCATTCTTTATGTACCACCAACCATACTGATTTTTTGCCATTCCCGTATATTTGGTATCAAGTTTTCCTTTCGTCATATACCACCAACCATACTGGTTTTTCGCCATTCCTGTGTATTTGGTATCAAGTTTTCCTTTCGTCATATACCACCAACCATATTGGTTCTTTGCCATTCCCGTATAACTCGTATCAATGGTTCCCTTTTTTACATACCACCAATTATACTCATTTTTTGCCATTCCTACATAATCAAAATCTATCGTACCATTCTCAATATACCACCAACCATACTGGTTTTTCACTAATCCAATATGTTCAAAATTTATAGTACCATCTTTAATATACCACCAGCCATCTGATTTCTTTGCCAAACCAACATAATTTATATCAATAATACCATCTGTGTAATAATGCCACCCTTTATTATTTTTCACCAGACCATCTGCTCCACGCATATCTTTGGAATAATAATGAATTACAGAATCTTCCATAATACTATAAGTCGCTTTATTAACATCTCCCCATTGTTCTTCACTTCCAGTATAATAGATATCAATAGAATACCCCTCAAACGCCTCATTTCTAATCTGTCTTATTGTCGTTGGGATTTCAACTTTCTCTAGTGACGAACAATTCTCAAACGCATGCGTATCTATTATTGTTACTCCTTCTTCGATAATTACGCTCTCCAAATTCTCACACTCTGCAAAACTATATTCTCCTATTATACTTACAGTTCCTGGAATAGTTACATATCTTAAACTTATACACTCATCAAATGCACTTCTTCCAATAGTTTTCAATCCCTGTGGAAACGAAATATCTTCTAAGCTGCTACAGCTAAAAAATGCACTACTTTCAATAATTTCTAAGCTATCTGACAAAGTTATTTTACCCAAATTCCGACAGGACAAAAATGTGCCCACACCTATCGACTTCACACTTTCCGGCAACACAAGTTCCATTACGGAACAGTCTACAAATGCATAATCACCTATCGTGGTAATACCACCTTCAATAATAATTTCGTAGATTGATAACGATTTCCATGGCCGAGAATTCATGCCATCATAATAGTAATCATACATCTCTCCCACACCAGAAATCGTTAGTGTCTTTGTTGCCTCATCATAACTCCACTCTGCCTTTTCACCACATTTTCCACTTGTTTCTTCTTCTGCCGCTTTCATTTTCGATTGTGGAATAAATAATACTCCTATTGTTAACATCATTAACAATATAGACAATACTATTTTTTTTCTTTTCATAGTTGTTCTCCTTTTCTCATTTAAATTATAATTACTCTGAATTCCTAACAAATACTTTAAAGTGTCATTTAATCCCTCCTCTCTAATAAATTGTCAGCTAGGCACTTGCAAAATGCCACACTCCGCATAAATATCGGATATGCAAAGTTTTTCACATGACTATACACCATAATATTACAACTATAAACACGAAAAAGCAATATTTTTCCTGTTTATAACAGGACTTTATAAAAAATCAATTAAAAATATTAAATATCCAAACTATAAATAATAATGCTAAAAATGCCCAAAGAGCCAGATTTTTATACTTAACTCTTTGGCAGTTCATTCATACCATTTTTTAGTTGTTTGTTTAGTTGCTATTTGATTACTTTTCCATTCTTAATGGTATACTTAACACCTTTTAATTACCACTTTAATAAGCGATGAATAACATACCGTTCCAATTCTGTACGATCGTATGTGTTGTAGTCATAGGAGAAAGAGTTTTTCACTACGGCCTCTTTTGAAGCACTTACGTTATACTCCTGAAAAAGGAGAACACTTTAGTATCCTTTCTTTACAAAATTTATACACATAAGGAGCTGCCACACTAAGTGAATTTTATAAGATATAAACGGATTTATTGCATATAAAACCTATATCTTGTTATATTTTTGCTTAATGTGACAACTCCTTATTACGATTTCTTATTCCGGTTTATAATCCAAATTATTACTATTTTGATAACTTCTAATCAAATCTGCATTACGTTGTTCTAAGTCCGATAATGTACCATCAAAACTTGAATTTGGAATATACCAATCTTTTGTTGAAAAATAATTATTTAACTCTGTTGAACTAAAAATATATCCATGACGAGCATAAATTTCATTCCTTGCATAGGTTAAACTTTTTGCAGATAAACCTTCTAAATCTGCTTCTGTTAATTCTTTGACTGCACTATCTTGAAGAATATAATCATTTGTTGATATATTTTCATTGCTATAATTTTTACCATTACTTAAAAAATCAATTAACTGGTTAGTATCTATGCTTACTCCTAAATCAATACTTTTTGCCATAGCTTCTTCAAAAAACTTTTCATATTCATCTTGTGAGACACTCTTTCCATCAATTTCATATTCATAAGATACATCTTCTATATTTTCTTCTTCCTGTCTAAGCTCATACCATTCTCCTTGTATATCTACGATAGCTTCTCCATTTTCCAAATGATAAATTCGATCTCCATAATATCCCATTCTTCCATAACTCAATATAAATTTATTTTTTTCTTCAAAGATATCTATACTACCAAATTCAAAATGATTATCTATAACTTCTCCATCATGATAGCCTAATATTCCTACTCCGGCAGCACTATAAGGTCCAAAATATAAAATTTCTTCTATTCCATCATCATCTATATCATAAACGTTAAATTCAAATTCCACTTCTTTGAATTCTTTAATGACATAATCCAAATATGCTTTTTTTACAGGATTTGATAAATTACTATTATTTAGTTCATCTAATTCCTTCTGAATATTTTCATGCACTAACATAACAGAATCCCATTTTAATTTATCAATATCTTTTTCTTGCACCGTAAGCATAGCAGAATAACACCACTCATCTGATGATGGTAGATATTCATGTGATACAAGAACATAACCATAACTATTACCAGATAAACTACTATCATGCTGAACCGTTGACTCTATTTCATATTTATAAAGCACTGTCAATATTGCATCCGTATCTTTATAATAGTTAAAAAAAGTCCCCGGCATATTACTATCAATAACTGTGCATTTAACACTTAAATTATAATATTTACCACTTCTCAAGTTAATGCCTCTACCTAAAGTCGCACTCGTTTGCTTTAAAGCATCCTTAAAATTTGCATCATCCCAATCATATACAACATGTGGTCGTCTACTCATTGCACTTAATGAAATCGGTGCTCCTAAAAGATGATCTGTTGCACTACCACATTTAAGAATATCTGTTGCCTGTTGCAAAAAAAATTCAGCCATTCTATTTTCTAAACTTGAGGAATATACACTATATAATATTGGTTCATCTTTCTTAACAGCTTCTACTACTTCTGTTTCACTTTCTTTTATTTCCAATTCTTCTATTTCACTTTCTTTTTTTACATCACTTAGTTCTGTTGGATTAACAGAGTTAACTACTGTATCACCACAACCTACCAATAACCCACAAACTAATACTACCATCAATAAACTTTTCCATCTTGTTTTCATAATTTTTTTTCCTTTCTTTGTATAAAATTTTATTATATATGAATATTCTTCATATTCCTCCAACAAAAGGATAGACAGCTTCTTTAAAAACACATTCCTTTTCCTCTTATTCAACCTTTATAATCCAAAAATCTGGTGCTTAAAGTTTGCTATCTTTTTTATCTGTGCATGTGGTATACCTATAGGTAACTTATTTTTCGTTAATTTTATTTTACCACAAAAAGGATTTTTCTTTTTTTATTTGTCCTATAAAAATTTTACACTATCGTCGCCACAGACATAATAAACACATGCGTAAATATTTAAAAAAAGCACACCGGACATTCCCTGTTCAGTGTGCTTTCTTTTGCTGTCCATTGAAAATTAGCGAACATAGCTTTTTCACTTTTTTAAGCGGTTATTCGATTAACCTATCACTTTACCATTTTTAATTTCCAGTCAATTGTTTCTTCTAATTTGTTTTCTTCCTCAAATTTTTCTGTTTCTAAATTATCTGTTTCTTGTATCAATTGCACTTCTTCTTTTTCATTATTTTTCACAGACTTAGTCTCAGTTGATACTTCTGTTTCTTTTTCTGATTTATTTTCATTTTCTATAACTTCTGTTTTTATTGATACTTCCGTTTCTTCGATTCTCTCTGCTTCCTCTGAATTTTGTATTTCAGACGCATAAAGGTCGACTGGTATCTGTGTAGTTAATATTGTGGCTACCAACCCTGTGGCTAAGCACCGTCTAAACATTTTACTTTCCTCCTTGAAAATTCACATTAAACACTATTTTATTACTTAATTTGCAATATTTTCCTTTTATTTAATCACTTTCCCATTTTTAATCGTATAAGTTACACCATCAAATGTTTTCTTACCATTATAATTAGATTGAAGTTTTCCACCTTTCATATACCACGTTCCATACTGATTTTTGGCAATTCCCTCAAAACTGGTATCTAATTTACCTTTTTTCATATACCACCAGCCATATTGATTTTTTGCCATTCCTGTGTAACCAGTATCAAATTTTCCATTCTTGATATATACCCAACCTGAACTTACTTTCACCATTCCTGTAACCGATTTATCAAATTTCCCGTTTTTTAGATACCATGTTCCATATTGGTTTGATGCAAGCCCCGTATATGTTCTATCCAGTTTTCCTTTTTTCACATACCACCAACCATACTCGTTCTTTGCCATTCCCGTATATGACTGGTCAAATTTTCCATTCTTTGCATACCACCAACCATAGTCATTTTTTGCAAGTCCTGTATAGGTCTTATCATACTTTCCATTCTTTACATACCACCAACCATACTTATTTTTTGCAAGTCCGCTAAAAGATGCATCAATTACGCCATCCTCATAATATGCCCAAGCATTATCCGTCTTTAAAAATCCATTGCAGCCTTTGAAACTTTCTGAAAGAATATGCACAATACCATCCTTAAGTTCTGTATTTGTTCCCTCAATAGAAACCTTTTCCCAATCTGTCATAGTTCCTGCATAATATATATCTTTTAACTTATCACATTTGTAAAATGCACCAACATTAATCGTAACAATGCTTTTCGGGATTGCAACTTTCTCCAAACCAGTACAATTATAAAATACATAACTTCCAAGGCTTGTTATTCTTTCTGAAATTTCTGCTTCTGTTAATTGACTGCAATTTACAAAAGCATAATTAACAAGATTTGTTACTGTTTTTGGAAGTTTTATTTCTTGAAGACTACTGCATCCATAAAACGCATACTCTCCTATCTCAACCAATCCTTCTTGAAGTTTTACATTCTTTAAATTACTGCATTCTACAAACGCATAATTACCAATACTCGTTACTGATTTTGGAAATTCTATCTCTTTCAAATTGCGGCACTCTACAAATGCGTAATCTTCAATACTTGTTACACTTTTTGCGATTATGATTTCACTTAAACTATTACAACCTTCAAACGCACTCATTCCAACACTTGTCACACCTTCGGGAATCTCTATTTTTTTCAAATTGCGGCATTCATAAAATGCACAACTACCAATGCTGGTAATTCCCTTTGAAAATTTAACGGTTTTTATTTCTCTCACAAAATCTTTCCATGGACTATCATAACCTTGTGTTTCATTTCCCCCATTATAATATTCAAAATCATACATCTTCCCTGTTCCTTTAATTGATAAAGTCCCTGTTTTAGTATCAAAACTCCATGTTAACGTATCGCCACAAGTCCCTTCTTTTTGTGCAGCTTTTACCTGTGGCGTCCAAAAAAGCAATATTCCTATCAAACCACAAAATAGCATATTTCGGAAAAAATATTTTTTCATATGTATTTTTCTTTTTAACATACCAATAACTATTATCTCCTTATTTCTTTCTGATATATTTCTTCCATTGGTGAATCATTTTCATAAAACTCTGTTAAAATCCCCTCATATATTCCTTCTTTTATATAAAGAAGCAATTGTTCCAATAATTCTTCAGCCGATACTGCAACTTTATCCCAATATTCTTTTTCTCCCATATTTCGATAACCATTCATTCCCGATTTAAATTCCACCACATCAGGAAGAAACCAAAATACAGGTATTTCTTGAAAGATATAATCATAAGCAAACGAAGAAATATCTGTTATACAGATTCCATAATTTTCTGCAACTTCCGTTTTCTCTATCATACGAATACGAGATGACTGGAACACAAAATATTCTTTATACATGTAAAAAATAGGGTGCAATTTTACTTCCAATGTATAATCATACTTCTGTAAGAGTTGTTCTAACTTTTTACTTTCCAAAAATACTTGTATATTTTTATAATAAGCAGATGCCCTAAATTTTTCTTCCAATTTAACCCATTGTCGGTTGACATATCCACCAACAAGATAAGACCTCCACGATGGTGCAAATAGAATTTTTTTACTTTCTGTTTGTAGTTCTCTTCTTTGTTCAAAACGCGGCATTCTGCATTTAAGCAAATCCTTGTCTGAAAATCCATTGCTACAAAACAATTCTGCTTCTTGTTTTGTAGATACCACTACTCTATCTGCAAGAATACGCTCAGGTGTATATTTCCATGGCATTTCAATATGTAAGACACCATGTTGTAAATATACAATTTCAAAATGAAATTCTCCTGCATAAGTATCATATCTTTCTCTTGGAAATGGAATAATGTTTTCTTCTTCTATAAATGCTGTTATGATTTTTTGACATTTAAGAAATAATTGTTTATGTTTTATACCTCCCCACTGGATAGCACAATTTCGATTTGGTAAATATTGTCTCTGTCTCTCATCTGAAACAACATAATATCGCACAATTCCATCCTTTTTACCATAATCATGTAAAAATTGCATCATTCCATTATCAAAAGCAACTCCCGTACAATCGTAATATAGCCATATAATTTTTCTTTTCGTTTCTTTCCATCTGCTGATATAAATATCGTTTTTCTTATCAATAGAAAGTTTCACTCCATTATTTACATACGTATAGCGTTTTCTTGCATGAGAAAATGGTACACATGGCATAAAATAATAATGCACGGGAAACCACTTTCCATTTAATCCCATTTCAAAAGAAACCTTAGATACCTTATTTGCATCACACTCATATGTAAATGCCCAAAAATTCTGTGTTCCTTCATGGGATAAATAATAATTGTGTGCACTTGGACGTAATGTCAATTTTTTAGTCAATTCGCCCTCATTTTCTACTGCACATAATAGCGGCATTTCTTCATAAAATTGAAAAAATACCGTTTTTAAAAATCCATGTATCACTACTTTATTTTTTCGAATCTGGCATTTTGTCATAACGATTTCTACGGACTTCTCATATATGGTACATATCTTTTTATTCCATAAGCCAAATCCGCTATCTTCTATTTTATATTGCAGTTCTTTTTTATTTTTTAGGCATAACATATAATATTTTTCAAAAAAGTCAATTTTCGGATGATTCAAAATAATTTCATTCGAACATCTCGAAAGCAACATTTTCAACCGCTGCAATGCATTTTCATACTCTGCTTCATTGTAGTGGTATGGAAAAAGTATATTACTGCATAATTTCCAGAAAAAGTCGTTCACAAACAACCCTTGAAAAGCTGCCGGTATTTCTTCCTCTTTTTCATACCAATAAAATAGTTCCTCAAAAAAATGCGTACATTGTTCAAAAATATAACATGCTCCTGATAATTTTCCAGAGGAACTATTATTACTTCGATAATAAATATAAGTTCCTTCTGCACAAAATCCCATCTTCAATTTATCTTTGAGAACCTCACAACAATACTTTTGGTCCTCAGAAAACGTCTGTTTTTCATCGAATAGAACATTATGTTCAAATTTATTTTTTACCACAATATTCATTGTGGTTTGTCCAATATATGGATACTCTCTTAAATCATATACCCCTGATTCTTTTAAATATTGATATCTAAAATGTGGGGCTAATACACGTCCTTCAAAAATTGTGTCAATTCGATATGTTACTAAATCGACTTCCTCTTGAACAGAGTCAAAAAATTTTTTTAGTTTTATAATCGTTCCTTTTGTAAACCTATCATCTGCATCAAGATAAAAGATATATTTCCCTTTTGCATTTCTAATTCCATAATTTCTTGCAGCAGATACACCCAAATTTTCCTGATGAAAGCATTTTACCTCCGGATTCTGTACTGCCATTTTTGCACATATTGCAACGCTATTATCCTCAGAACCATCATTAATTAAAAGAATTTCTGCTGATACAACTCCTGAAACTTCTTCCAAAATCAAATTTACGCATTCTTCAATATGTTCCTCTTGATTAAAAATGGGGATGATAATAGATATATCCACCCCTTTGTTTTGCATAGATTGTTCCATTATCATCCCTCCTTAGCTTACTTATTCTACCAGCAAACTTAATAATATAAATTTCGTTATACTACTTTACCGTTTTTAACTGTATACACCTTACCATTATGTGTTACTTTACCGGAATAACTTGTATCAAGCTTTCCTTTTTTCATATACCATGTACCATATGAATTCGTTGCAAGACCTGTATAAGTCTTATCTAACTTGCCATTTTTCATATACCACCAACCATATTGGTTCTTTGCCATCCCTATATAGCTTGTGTCAAGTTTTCCATTCTTCATATACCACCAGCCGTACTCATTTTTCGCCATTCCTGTATAGCTTGTGTCAAGTTTTCCGTTCTTCATATACCACCAGCCATACTGGTTCTTTGCCATTCCCGTATAGGTCGTGTCAAGTTTTCCTCTTTTCATATACCACCAGCCATACTGGTTCTTTGCCATTCCTGTGTAGGTCGTATCAAGTTTTCCATTCTTTACATACCACCAGCCATACGGATTCTTTGCCATTCCTGTATAGCTATTATCAATTGTTCCCTTTTTTACATACCACCAACCATATTTATTTTGAACAAGTCCTACATAATCAGTATTCAACTCTCCATTTTCCACATACCACCATTTGTTATCCTTTACCAAACCAGTATAAGAAGTCTGGCGAATACCATCTATGTAATAATAAGTTCCATCAAAAAGGTTAAGCATTCCATTTGCACCATTCATGTTTTCAGCATAGCAATGAACGGTTGCAGTTCTAAAAGCATCATTTCGAATAGAAGCTATCTCAACTTTTTCCCATTGTTTTTCTGTTCCTGCATAATAAATATCCGTTATATTATTTGATAGAACAAACGCTCCTTCTTCTACCTGTTCCAAACTCTTTGGAAGTTGTACTTTTGTCAATTTTCTACAAGTACCAAATGCTTCTGTACCTATTATTTCTATGCCTTCTTTCAAGATTACCTGTTCCAAATCCTGACAATAATAAAATCCTTCTACTGTACTTACACTTCCCGGAATCGTTACTTGACTCAAATTGTCTGAATAAGCAAATGCATAATGTCCTATACTTGTTAATCCCTCTGGAAATACAACTTCTTCCAAACCATCACAATCATAAAATGCATACTGTTCAATGCTTGTTAAACTCTTTGATAGTATCAACTCTACCAAATTGTCACAATAAGCAAATGCAGATTCGCCTATGTTTGTTACACTATCCGGAAATACCAAATCCATCAAACTATCACAATGATAAAATGCTTTTTCCTCTATTTCTGTTACAGTATTTGGAATAGTTACTGTTACTATTTTTGTACAATAGTAAAATGCATGTTTTCCTATAGAAGTAATACCATCTGTGATAACAACTTCATGTATTTCAAGATTCTTCCATGGAGCAGCATTTTCTGCATAATCCTTCATTGCACCAGTACCTGAAATTGTTAGTGTTTTCGTTGTTTCATTGTAATTCCATGTTGCTTTTACTCCACAACTGCCATCTGCTGCTTTTGCTGTTGTCTGTGGCAAAAAAAGTATGCTTATTGTTAATATAAGCAATAACATTGACCATCTTGCTTTTTTTCTACTCATAAGTTATTCCCCCTGTAAAGCGAACACTCGAAATGCACATTCGCTACTTTTTCATGAATGCTGACTACTTCGCAGCTTGTCCTGCATTCAAACTCATAAATTATTGATTTCTTTCCTATGTATATATTTTGTATACTTATACTGCTTTTCCATTTTTGACCGTATACACTTTCCCATTATGTGTTACCTTACCGGAATAACTTGTATCAAGCTTTCCCTTTTTCATATACCATGTGCCATATGAATTTGTTGCAAGACCGGTATAAGTTATATCTAACTTCCCATTCTTCATATACCACCAACCATACTGATTTTTTGCCATTCCTGTATAGCTTGTGTCAAGTTTTCCGTTCTTTATATACCACCAACCGTACTGATTTTTTGCCATTCCCGTATAGCTTGTATCAAGTTTTCCATTTTTCATATACCACCAGCCATACGGATTCTTTGCCATTCCTGTATAGCTTGTATCAAGTTTTCCCTTCTTCATGTACCACCAACCGTACTGGTTTTTTGCCATTCCCGTATAGCTTGTATCAAGTTTTCCGTTCTTCACATACCACCAACCGTACTGGTTTTTCGCCATTCCGGTATAAGTCGTGTCAATTGTACCAGCTTTTATATACCACCAACCATATAGATTCTTTGCAAGACCGGTATAAGTCGTATCATAAACACCATTGGTTACATACTTCCAATCGGTATATGCTTTCACAAGACCATTTGTACAACGAATCGGAAATGCATCTGCACTATAGGTATATGTTCCTTTTTTATCTACTACATTGTCCGTAGCATTCCCGGTAGTATTATTTAAAGCTGTGATTTCTACCTTTGCTTCATTTTCCGTAACAAAATTATTTTTTATGGAAACATTGGTACTATTGTCCACATAAATACCATGCTGACCATTTTTCGTAATTTTATTATTCTCCACCTGAATATCCGAAGAAGTTCCAACTACACTAATTCCCTGTTTGGTATTATCCGTAATTACATTCCAACTTACGGATACATATGTACTACTTCCATCTACATGTATTCCCTGTTCTTTTGAGTTTTCGATGGTATGGTTTTTAATTACCAATTTATCATCATTGGAATTTATTGAGCCATAAACCAAAATACCTCTACCACCAGATTTTTGAATCGTATTTCTATTAAGTGTACCTGTAGATGCATTTACATGAATACCATGACTTTTTGCTTCTGTAATTGTATTCATATTAACTTCCGCATCTGTACTATTCAACATCCAAATGCCACGTTCTGTTGGGGCGGTTATTTTGTTAGAGGTCGCTTTGCCTTTTGCATTATTCAATAAAATACCATTTGCTGCATCATTTATTGTATTTGCATTTAAAACGGTACTTGTAGTATTGTATACTGCAATACCATTTCCCACATTTTTGTTCAATATACAACTATCTACGCTTATAGCCGAACCGCCATATACATAGATTCCGCTTTCTGCTCCACTTACTGTCACAGTACAATCTTTTACCTCTGTATTTAATGCATTATATAAATGAATCCCCTGTTTACCTGAATTAGATACTGTATTACTATTTATAGTAACATCATTACTTTCTTCCACACGAATAGCATGACCTGTAGACTGTGTTACTTCATTATTTGAAATAATTGTTTTTTGATTATCTGTGTTTTTGGAATCAAAAATATAAATACCATTGTTTCCAATCCCACTAATTACATTTTCAGAAACACTTCCTACTGCATTATTTAAATAAATACCATTTTCGGTGATAGTTGTGATTTTATTACCTTTTATGTCTATGGAAGACTTCTCTAATGCATAAATACCATGACGTACCACATCTTGAATTGTATTATCTGTTACTTCTGCCACTACATTATTTAACAAAATTCCATCTTTTTTAGAATTTGTAACTACATTATCCGTCACGGCTACTTTGTTTGATACATTATATAGTGCTATACCAAAATTTCCAGTTTTTGAAATTTCATTTTCTGAAATAGTTCCTATTGCATTATCTGCATAAATACCATTATTTACGCTATCTTCCACACGATTCTTTTTCACATCAACATTAGAATTATTAAAAATCGTAATGCCATTTCCAACTGCACTTTCTGCCTCCGTATCCTCTCCTGTGCTTGCACTATTTGTTCCACCGGAAGCAGAAATGGTATTATCACTTATTTCACCGGTTACCTTGTCTAATGAAATACCATGTACACCACCACTTATTGTATTTCCTTTAATATCAAAATCACTACAATTGGTAGCTTTTATTCCGCAAAGATTTACTTGCGAAGTGCTGTTACTACAAACAATTTCATTGTCAAAAATGACACCTGAACTGTTTACCGCACGCACTAACTCTCCTGTATTTGTTGCTTCATTTCCAGTTACAGTGACATCAGATTGATTATAGAGATTAATTGCTGTATATTCCATATCCGTAAATGTATTATTATGAATAACAAGACCTGTACTCTGTATGTCACTATCCGTACTAAAATGATTTCCAATTCCTGACATCATCCCCGTAAACGTACAATTTTCTACGGTAATATTCTTATTTACAGTTCCATCACATGGATATGCCATAGATTCCGAAGCACCGTCTGCTGAAATAATATCCAAATGTAAAGCTTCCATTGTTCTTTTTGATAACTCTACATTTACTTCATCACTACCTTCTTCCGGTGCATAGTATTCCTTATATGCATCGCTCCCTTTTTCACCTTCATACAATACGAATCCTGAAAAATTCACATTTGAAATTACAGAATCGCTTGCACCTGCGATAATAATCATATGTTTCGAACACGCACTTTTGATGTCAAAATCTTTCAAATTCAACTGATTGCCATGGCAAAAATACATCAATGGTGCTAATACTGTCTTATCCTGAACGTTCCCATTCCATGTTCCACCGGTAATTGTAATATTAGAAAACTGTTCGTATCCTCCTACATTACTGCTTTCTTCCGGTTTTTCACTTCGAATCATAATATGCTGACCCGCATCTGCCATACGTATCATTTCAGCATCTTTATCTAATTTCAAAGTTGTATTGGAATAGATGGTTAACGTCTTACTGATATAATACTTTCCTGCCGGAACAACAATTGTTCCACCACCTGCTTCACGAGCTGCATCTAAAGCAGCTTGAATTGCCTGTGTATCATCTTCTGTATCATTTCCATTTGCTGTAAAAGAAATTTCTGCTGCTTTTGTTTCAATTGGAATAAATAGATTACTTAATATAAAAACTGTTAACACGCAAATTCCTATCTTAAATAATAAGTTAAATATTTTTGTTTGGTTCTTCATCTCCAACAACTCCTTTTAAAAATTACTCTTCTAATGTGTAAGGTGTTTTTATATCTTTTAATAATTCTTGTATCAATTCCTTATTTTTCGAAGATATCTTACGAACAAATAATGTATTGGTATTGGATTTTAACTTTCGATAATCCGAAATTTGCAATTCCATATAATCCTGTTTTGTGAAATCCCATAACCAATCATGTTTGCCACCTCTAATTCCACTTACCAGCTTGTCCTTCATAGATGGTGTATTCAACAATATCGTATGAAAGAAAAATTCGGTTCTCAATCGAATAAACTTTATATCTTTCATATATTCCGGGTGTGCCTTGCTATAATTCATGCAATATTCATATGCTTCTCTTGTTAAACTACCGCCAATAACACCCTTATACATCTCTTTAAATTCCCCAATTGTATTTCTTGCTATTCCTACGGATTTTTGATGTCTGATACTTTCATCTGACATTTGCTTCACATTCCTATCGTTTTCATCACCATTATAAAAATAATGGTAATACTTATAAGTGTACTCAGCGACTTTTTTCATTTCTGCCCTATTCCCGTCTGCATGGTTGTTTAAAAATGAATTTTGGTTCGCTGATTTTTCAAAATACTGGTAAATCGCATTAATAGGACGAATTGGCATATCATTGCTTGTTGTATAATGAATATAGGAAACATCAGGGTTATCAAATGCCATTTCTGAAATTTCTAACATTGCTAATAGCTCATTGTAACTGCCTTTTGGTGACGGATACTTTGCAAGAACAAAAACATTTGGAACTTTCCGAAGCCTCAAAATCTGTTCTTCTGTAAAGACATTTCCTATGCTGCCTATATCAATATTAATATAGACTCGGAAGAAATCTTTATATATTTTTGCTTGCAAAAGCAACATTGGAAAATCATCCGTTGCCATAATACAAACCGCCTGATTAAAGTATCTTGTCTTTTCCCTGCCACCTAACATATCTGCAATCACAATATCCTGCAATTTATGATACTGTCTACGATAAAAATCTACTGCAAAATGATTATGCGAAATATCATAATTATAGTTATTCTTAATTAAAGTATCCGCTACATTATATTCATCTACCATAGATAAGCATCTAATATCTGAGATATTCTGCAATATAAATTCTTCATGCCTACGGCGAAGCTCATTTTGACGTTCTACTTTAGAATAATACTCAAACATAGAGCGTTCTCTAAGCAAAGGGTTGTATAATTCCTGACAAGCTCTTGTCTTTGTAAGAATAAATTTCACATCTGGCAATACTAACCTTACTGCTTCAAAAAATTTGATGGCATATGTTTTAAATAACTCATAACGTTCCTCTGTTCCAACCGGAATCTCTCTCCCATTCTTTAACTTCTCATAAATAGAAGATGTTCGAATATAATAGTTTAATGTAATATATGTTTCTTCATCTATTTGTATAATGGGACATATATCTTCCGATGTAACATCAAGCACAATATAATCCGGTTTCATTTGCTTTATTTTGGTAAGCATATCTTTTTTAAAAATAGATTCTGCAAAATGATTAAAATCCCATTGATATTTTGAAGTTGCTCCTGTTAAATCCATCTCTAAAGGCTTTGTCATCATACTTACAAATGTATCATGTTGATGCTGATAAACCATTTCAATATTACCATTTGCCAGATTGCCTAAAAGCTTTTCTTTGAACATATAGCCGCTATAACATGCCCCTATTACAAAAAATTTCAGTTTCATACTTACTTTTCCTTATTTTATCTAATTTTTTATAAGCTCCTGATACAATGCTTCCGCACATTCTTCATTCTCAAAAAAGAAATTTTCCATACGTTTTTCAAATATCGGTTCGCTCTTAAATTTATGTTTTATAATATTTATTACTTCATCCACAGCATCTTTTGCTTCTAAAACGAGATTACCAAATGCCTTTTCAAACGGAAGATCCAATTCCCTATAATGGTTCATTCCGGACTTAAACTGATCCATATCCGGCACAAAGTATAAAATTGGTCTGTTTAAATAAGCAAAGTCAAATACAAAAGATGAAAAATCTGTAATAAACAGCTTATAATCCTCTAAATCTACTGATTCAGGAGCCATACGAATTCTATCATTTTCAACCTGGAATAAATTTTTTGCGTCCTTAATAATCGGATGCAATTTAAAGTCAAAATATAAATCATACTTTTTCAAGGCTTTGTAAAGTCTTTCATCTGTTAAAAACTCTACAAACTTCTTATAATAATCGGAATTCATAATCTTACCTTCTAATACTTCCCATTTTGCTCCCGATTGTACAACCGTAAGGTACTCTCTCCAAGATGGTGCAAATAAAATTCGATTCTTAGCTTTTTTCTTGCGGTCAATGTAATCATATCTCGCCATTTTTGTACAAACTAAATCATTTTCTTCGTATCCATAATTTTGCATATAATTTTGTTTTTCAAAATGAGAACTGATTACAATCTTATCTGCTCTGCAACGCTCTACATGATTTTTCAATTTTAAATTTGCATGCAACACACCATGCTGTAAATAAGTCGTTTCAAACTTAATAATATCCAAATAATTTGCTTCCTCTGTTTCTGTACCAAATGGTGAAATTGTAGAGAACCCATAAAATGCAGTTAATACTTTTTCAGCACTAATATACAAAATCTTATGCATAAGTGAAGCAAAACGAACAAGGTATGGTTTCTGTTCTTCTGTAAATAAATGTTCAATTTCACCTAACTCTCTGGTGTATACATAGTATCTTTTTATTCCGTCTTTATGCTTAAAATCATTGACAAACTGATAATATGCATTATCCTTTTCAACTGTATACAAATCACTATACAACCAGACTCGATTCTCTTTTTTATATGCCAATGCCTCTGTACGTAATGTATATACATTGATATCTTTTTCAAACAGTTTATTTTGTTCTGTTTCAAAGTCATCAATTTCTTCCATTGTCATTTTCTGGATTTTTATAACATTACCATCTAACGTAAGCTTTACGTCTCCACGTACATAAGATTTTATTTTCTTGCTAAATACTGCTACTGGCATACACCAATATTCTGTATCAAATAACATTCCATCTAATTCAATATAGAACTTAAAACTTTTTACTTCTTCTGTATTACAATGATAAGAAAATGCATAGAAATTACAGGTTTTCGTTTTAGATTTGTAGTAACTATGTACCGATTCAAATACTTCTACATATCTTTTATTTTCAAAATCTTCATTTTCTACTACAATTACCTTTGCTTCTTCCTGCAAATAAGTATAAATTGGTGATTTTACAAATGCTAACATTCGTAAATCGTTCCCACTTACACGTATTTTGTGCATAATAAATTCTATTTTGGGACGATTATAAATTCGTTTTTTACCTACATAAATGCTTACCCCATTATCTGCTGCCTGTACCATCGGATGTACACTTGGATTAAAGTGAAGCCAATATTGCTTCTCAAAATTATCTAATTGCGGGTGATTATAGATGACATCAGCATCTACACGACTTAACAATGCCTTCATTCGATTCATAGCCTTTTCAAATTCTGCCGGACTATAATGATATGGATACAACTTGTCTTCTTTATGTTTCCATTGTAAATCATTCATGTACATTGCCTGATAATATTTTGGCACTTTTTCTTCAAACTGAGCAAATAATCTCTCAAAATAAGCCAAACTTGATTCAAAAATATAATATGCAAAAAAGTAATTAGAAACGATACTTCCATCGTTGCTGCGATTATAACAATATTCTCCCTTATTACAAAAACCAATTTTTAACTTATTCTTTAAAACATTACTGCAATACTCTTGGTCTTCTAAACGAAATCCCGGTGTTGTATCGAAAAGATGATTATTTTCCATATTTTTTACACAAATATTCACACGTGTCTGTGAAATATAAGGAAACTTTTCTAAATCATATACCCCTGACTTTTGCATATATTGATAGCGATAATGCACATTCATCTTTTTTCCAAAGCGATAGGGCTGGTCCAAATATGTAACCAAATCTACTTCATCATAGTGAGCATCAAAGAAATCCGTTACAGATTTTATCGTTTCGGGTGTAAGCATATCATCGCTATCGATATACATCATATATTTACCCTGTGCTCTTTGAATACCAAAATTTCGTGTTGCAGATAATCCTTCATTTTCTTTTGTAAATAGCTTAAACACACTATATTCTTGTGCATACTTTTGACATATTTCCAAACTGTTATCCGTCGAGCCATCATTAATAAGCAAAATTTCCATCTGTTTTTTGTCTATGGTCTGAGCTAATAAAGAATCTAAACATTCTTCTAAGTATTCCGAAACATTATAAACCGGTACAATCATTGATATTTTATATTTATACTTTTTCATTTTTCCCACCTGCTCTAAAGCTTATATTTCATCCATGCAAAGAATGATTTAATAATCGTTTTTAATCCAAGACTACCATTTCGATATTTACCAATCACATAATTGATTAATAATTCTCCCGACATCACTTCCAAAAAAGCCTCTATATCAACACTTTCTTCTTTTTCAGATTCGACTGTTTTTTCCACAATCTTTGGCATTTCTATACCCTTTACCATTTCTTCTTTTTTAGAGATTATTTCTGATATAATAAGAAAGGTCTGAGTATCTCCATTCTTTAAATAGGATACTTTATGTTCCACCTCTTTTTCTTCATAGGAATTTTCTACTGTTTGTTTTATTTTTGTTCCTATACCATCTTTTTTTGAAAAATCAGTACCTATCAATTCAAATACTCGTTTCCATGTTTCTATCTCAAATTTCTGTGTCTGTTCCGGACTCAAGATAGCTTTATCTGTTTCATAAACAATTGCACGATTACTTTCTTGTATTCGGTTACATTTTACAAGATACTTTGCTATCAATTCCTGTAAACCATACTCGCTATTTTCCTCAATAGAAATATCTTGCAACCAATTTTTCCTAAACAATTTTCCAAACACAGATATTTGTGTAAAATATTCCGTATAGTCAACTCCATTAGACACATATACATTAACAGAGGACAAATCAACCCCTTCTTTTACTATATTCACATATAGTTCCTCAAGTACATTATTTGTCAAAATTGATGTATTACTGCAAAAAAATATGTATTCTCCCTTCGCCTTTTTAATGGCTTCTTTGATTGTGCTTATAACTTTTACTTTATATTCTATTTCTTCTCGTTGATTATCCGAAACTAATATAATTTCTATATCCGTATAAGTCTGTCTTTTTATTGAATTTATACATCTCAACAAATACTTACGTTCCTTGCAATATGGTATAACGACACTTATTAATGAATCCACAATTTTTCCTCCAATGTTTTTATAATCTCCAATCCATTACCATCTTATAATCAACAATTCTTGACTCCTGAAATGCATGATGAATGTCATTAATATCACGAATCATCTTTACTTCTGATACAAGTAGTGCTAATCGACGAGCTAATCTCTTATCTGTTCCCATAATGCTTACTGCATCTATAAAATCCTGTCTGGTTGAACGACTTCTTCCATATAAAATTAATCCTTTTTCCAAAACCATTCTGGTATTAATAGGTACAGGTTCTTCACTTACACCCAAAAGCATTACAACACTTTCCGGTTCCAGTACATCAATTACTTGAGAAAGTGCATACTGCGTACCACGACCACCCGTACATTCAAATGCTGCATCATATCTTACTTCTGTTCCTACCTCATCAATAGTCATCTGTTCCTCTACAAATTGAAACATATCCAATTTATTTCTATGTTTCCCAATAATGGTTATCTTTGTAGAAGGAAGATAATGTTTTAAAAGACTACATACAACATATCCCATTGCACCATCTCCCCAAACTGCAATATGTTTTGGAGTTTTTTTCATTTTTTTCATAAAACTATTGATTGCATGGACTCCCACACTTACAAATTCAGTAATAGCAGCTAGTTCATCATCAACATCCTTATAAGAAACAATCTGACTGTCCGGTAAGCTAACCATTTCCTGCATAAAACCATCTGCACGACTGGAACGAAATAACGAATCCAAACGATAATTTTCTTCTATATCGCTTTCTTCTCCTGGAATGTTCGGTAGTAAAATCACCTTTTCTCCCACCTCAAACTTACCACTTTTATCATAAAGAACACTTCCACAGGCTTCATGTATTAATGTAAGTGGCAATCTTTGTTTCAAGACTTTTGCATCCCTCATTCCAAAATAATAACGTAAATCTGCTTTGCAAATAGACAACATTTTAGGTTTCACTAATATTCGGTTTGGTTCTAAATCCAAATTTTCACAATATGATTCTATAGATAGTGGTGTTATTAATTTATACTGTACATTAATCATTATTCTTTTTCTCCTAACATGGTCTTTGCCATCTTCAAGTCAAATGGATACGTCACTTTAAAGTTAGATACATCGCCTTCCACTAATTTTACTTTATGACCACGCATAAAAAACATCTTACATGCATCTGTTACAATATTTAATTCTTCTTCTGTCATACTATCATAAACTTCTTCAAACAACCCAATTCGAAAGGATTGTGGTGTCTGACCTTGATACATCGTTTTTCGAACCGGAATATTAGTAATAACTCCATCTTCTTCTGATTGCACAATTGTATCTGTTGCACCCACAACAGTATCACATACTCCAAATTCCTCTGCTGCTCTTACATTGTCTTCAATGATTCGTAAACTAAGAAATGGACGTACTGCATCATGGGATACAAGAATTGTATTTTCATCTGCCTTAAATGTTTCTTTTGCTCCGTTTACAATATTTTTAATGGTTTCATTACGATTTTTTCCTCCTGAAACAATCACAACACGACTTTCATCTGTAAAATACTTATCCAATAAATCATTCATTACATGCATCCATTCGCTATGAACGCCAACTACGACTCCATCAATCTCAGGACTTGCTAAAAATTTCTCAATCGTATGTACAATAATTGGCTTTCCTGCAATATTTAAAAACTGTTTTGGCATAATATTTTGCCCCATTCTTGACCCTACTCCACCTGCTACAATACCAGCTATAACCATTTTCACATTTCCTTTCTATTTTGTTTTTATATTAATTATTTTTATTATGATAATTCTGATACGCCGCACAAACCACCTTCGGTTCTCCGACCATCTTAAGCACACCTTTTTCTATCCAAACTACCTTAGAACAATGTTCCAAAATTGTTCCCATGCCGTGTGACACCATAAGCACCGTAGACCCGCCATGTATCATCTCTTTCACTCGTTTCAAGCTCTTTTTCCGGAAAAATTCATCACCAACACTAAGCACTTCATCCAAAATCAAAATCTCTGCCGCATCTCCGACCGTAGCAATTGCAAAGCCCAAACGGGATACCATACCGGAAGAAAAATTCTTAACCTTTTCTTCCATAAATCCTTCCAATTCTGCAAATTCTACAATTTCATCATAATGTTCTTTGATAAACTCCTCCGTATATCCAATAATCGCACCATTCAGATATACATTCTCTCTTGCGGTCAATTCCATATCAAATCCTGTACCTAACGTAAGTAATTGCACCTTACGCTTATCGACAATTACTTCGCCCTCTGTCGGTGCTAATGCCCCTGAAACAATACGAAGTACCGTACTTTTTCCGGAACCATTCGTTCCGATAATACCTACAACTTCTCCTTTATACACATCAAAGCTTACATGGTCTAATGCCAAAAGTTCACGATACGTAATTTCTTTTTTCAATAACTGTATAAAGTATTCCTTAATCCCCGATGCATTGCTCGTAGAAACTCGAAACCGCATGGTTACATCTTTTACGGAAATTACAGGTTCTTCTTTTTCTTCTACTTCATTTTTTTGTAAGTCTGCTTGCTGTTTATTTAAATCACTCTCTTTTTCCTGCAAATTTGCATTCTGTCCATTTACAGCAGAATCTTCTTTTTGCAAATCATTTTCTAATATTTTTGAATCAGATATTGTTTTCTGTGAAGCAGCCTCCTGTCCTTTTAAAACAGATACTTCTTTCTGTGAAGCAGATTTCTGCCCTTTCGAAACAGCACTTTCTTTGTGCAAATCGCTACCCTGCCCTTTCAATGCAGATATCTCTTTACGTAATGCAGACATTGCATCTTCTGAAGTATCGGATGTATCTTTCAAGTTTTGATTTCCTTTTACTTCTTTGCTTATTTCTACACGATGCAATTTTTTAGAATCTAATGCCTTTATCGCTTCATCTACTCGTTCTTTTTCCGATAATTGCTCAGATTCTTGTTTCCTTTCAGCTTCTATTATTGTTTCTTTTCCATTATTATCTTCTGTATCTTGTTTTATCTCTTTCTTTATATTCTTCCTATAATTGTTTCTATCCTTTCGTTTAGACTGTCTGCTTCCTGCTGCAAGCAATGCCCACACAATAATCAGGACAATAACAATCCCCGCTACTATCAATATCCAAACCAATTTATCATTCTGAATATCTAACGTATGCTGTGCCGCTTTCTCATCCCATGGTACAAATTTACCTTCTTCATTCAGATGTACAAATCCACCATTTCCAGCTCTATCAATCGCATAGACAATATGTTGTTTTTTTACGATATCCAATGTCAAATCTTCTGGCCATGTCTGACAGGCGGATACGGATACATAACTGTACCATTCTGTTTCAGAAACATACGTTTCACATGGATAAAATTTTTTCTGTGACGGATTGTATGCATAGCATTTCAATTCTTCGGATGCATCAAATAAATAGGCAAAATAAATGCTTCTTTCTTCATTCGTAAGGAATGTTACTTTCTCCCCTCCAAAATTTAATTTTGCCAATTCATAATCCCACTTTACACTTCCCGGCATAAGCTGCGTTATATCGAGCATATAGTGTTCTGTGTTTTTCATAATAATAACGGACGCTATATGAGGAAGCTCTGTCTTAAATCCGTTTTCCTCTTCTTCGGGAATATCTCCCACCGTATCCGTTCCGGATATTGTCACAATTGCAGAATCCATTTCTGTAATTTCAAAACTCTCTGCATTGTCGGTTTCACCCATATTTATAAGGGCATTCTTTACTCGAATATATGCCTCTCCTCCGCTAAGCGTTTTAAAACTGAGCATATATTTAATCTTTTGTCTGGTACCTGTTCCTTCTAAAACAATCGTACCATCACCACCGACTTCTGCTCCTCCGATATATTCCATACGATTTGGGTCATACTCTAATTCCACATGGTATGTTCCAACTTTTGACTCGCCCTTTAAGTACACACCTACCATAAATTCCCCATTCGATTCTGCTGAATAACTTTCTGAACCAAATGTAACGGTAGCCGTATCTGCTTTTACGCTTTCAGGATGTGCCAACAAACACAAAACCACCGCCAACAGGCATATGCTGTTCCACAATTTTTTTCTTTTTTTCATATCTTTCGCTATTCCTTCCTAATACAATACACAAAGTTAAATTTTCTGCATTACTGTATTTTCATTATGTTTAAAGAACCAGTATCCAAATCCAAACATACCTACACCCCATGCAATCATTTTTATCCATTGCATAGGCTCCGGTACTATTTGGTACATCACGCATTGTCTTGCAAAATCAATAAATACATACAGCGGATTCATGCCTATTATCCGCTGCATTTGCTCAGATAATTGCGTAACAGGATAAAAAATAGCACACAAATACATCCATAATGTCAAAACTACGGAATATAAATGTTTGATATCTCCAAAAAATACATACAAAATAGACAGTAAATAGCCTATTCCCATAGAAAATAATAAGGTAAATATAACCGGAAAAATAAATAACACCATTGTCCAACTTAGTTCTATACGGAAAATGACTAACATCAAAAGATAGGCAATACAGGTATATCCAAAATTGGTAAGTGCTGTATATACACGAGCCAAAACGAATGTCTGCTTTGGCATTTTTACTTTCATCAGCAATGTTTTATTATCTACAAGTGCTGTCATAGCCGAATTGGTTGCACCACTAAACATCTGCCAGAAAATATTTCCCGTTAAATAATAGATAGGAAAATTTTCGATTGACCTGCGAAACATCGTTGAAAAAATCATAGACATAATTGCCATACTCATCAGCGGATTTAATACGCTCCAAACAATTCCCAAATAGGAACGGGCATACTTTCTCTTTACTTCACGCGTAACTAATTGCTTGATTGCAAACATGTTTTGCTTTTGTTCTTCCCACTTCATTTTATTGTCAAACTCCTATTTTAATAATTTTCTAAGGTACACAAAATATTTATACAGTTTTGCATGAAACAGATTTTTCTGTACATGATGTCCTTCTTTTACAATACTTCCTTCTATCCATGCACTTTCGTGAATTTCCGTTTTTTTTATGCCTAGCATAATCAACGTTTTATTAAAAAAACGCTGCATCCGAATCTCTTCTGCGGTCAAATCTGCTGCCACTTTTTTGAGATTTCCCTCTAATACATCATCAGAAAACAATAAGTTCCCATAAAGTTCTACTTCCATCGTAGTCGGCTGTCCCATAAACTTTTGCAGCAGTTTTTCCGTAAAACGAATGCTTTCCTGATAAGAACTTTCTGCTATTTGTTTTTGGAAGCCTACTCCACCATTTATCCATTTTTCATAAACCATCATATAATATTCCAGCAATTCGCAATTACGCTCTATCTGCTGCTTATTGGGATTTTCTGCAAAATCTGCAATTGGCACATAGGTATCCTTTTTCTTTCCATATCGCAAAGTCATACCTTCTGTTGATGTAAAAACAGCTTCAAACAGGCAATTACTAAAACTTACTTTTCTTCGAAGTCCCCATTTCGAACCAAAATAATAGGAATGATACTGTTGTGCTGATACTCCTTTTGGTGTTTCATATATTCCAAAATAATATCCTTCCAAATCCGGTTTTCCTACTAAATGTGCAATCGTCTGCTGCAATGTCCCAACCCATCCGCTATCTACCAAAGCATAATTCGTATCCTCAAACAAACCTTCCTGTCTCAGATAACCAATTGCCGGTTCATATGCTTCTTGGGATGCTTTGTAAACCAAGTCTAAAAACTCCCTATTTTGCCGCAGCTCTTTTTTTAATTGCATCACTTCCTGATAATTTAAAATACGTGTATCATCTTTATTAGGCAAAAACTTCTTTGCTAAAGTTTCATCCAAACCTGCCCGTTTCATAATTCGCCTGGTCGTAACATCAATTCCGCCAATACAAATATGCTCTAGGCATTTCTCACCTAACAGATGATACTCCGGAAGCCGCATTGCATAACGGGACACTTTCAAATACCGGCAATCAATGGGAATATTCCTTATCTGACAAAGCTTTTGTGCTGTCAGATACATCTGATAACCATCTCTTGCCAAAAAATACAATCTCTTTTTCTTGCTCTTTTGTGCTTCTTCTAATACCCATGAAACAAATTCCACCATAACGGGCATAAATACTGTTCCGTAAAGGTTATTTTGTTCTTCTTTGCTTAGGCATCCGGATATCACTTCATAAATTGGTTTCTCTTGCAATATGCGTTTGTAATACTCCATCCTTTGGCTTGTTTGTTTTGTTTTCATGTTGTGTTTCTTTTGCCTCATTTCTTTTTAACCATAGTAATATTCTATGCGGAACAAATCCTGCTATTATCGGACGAAGCACATAAAACCAACCTTTTGGCAATAATATCCCCATATCTTTAAAATTTTGGTATCTTATTTTTGCTTCATTGATTCGGGCTGTAAAACTTCTTCTTTTGAAAGATTCTGTATTTTCCCTGTACTGAAATAAAGTTTCCTGTATGTTGTATCCTCTATATCCTGCTTTATGAAACCGCATAAAAAGTTCATAATCTTCACAACGTAAGGTTTGGCTTGCTACACAATACCCACCCATCTTTTCAAAAATTTCCGCACGATATACAACAGATGGATGAATAAATGGGGAATATTTGAGATAATCATTTTTTGATGGAATTTTTGGCATTTTCCGTTCTCCGCAGATTCCATTTTCATCAAATAAGATGGCATTACAGCCACACCACATATACTCCGGATGCGTATCTAAAAAGTTTACCTGTTTTTCCAAACGACATGGCATGGAAATATCGTCTGCATCCATGCGGGCAATATATTCTCCTGTTGCTTTTTCGATACATCGATTTAATGAAAAAGCAAGTCCATGATTTATGCTCTTTCCCATTACAACAATTCGGTTATCTAAATCTGACAATTGTAAAATCCGTTCTGCCACTTCATACTCCGAACCATCGTCATAAATAAGAAACTCCAGGTCACATAAGGATTGTTTTAGAATAGAATTTACTGCATTCAACAATGCATTCTCATCACGTTGATTGTAAATCCCCATGATAACCGATACTTTTTTCTTATAATTTTTCATAAACCATCCTCATAACTTTTGTGCTTTCTTCTACAGAAAATTTCTGTACGGTTTCATATGCGTGTTCCGTTAGCATTTTTGCAAATGCTTTGTCATTTTTTATGCGGAAAATTGCCTCTGCAAACTGCTGCACGTCATCAGGTTTACACACAATGCAATTTTTCTCATGTTCTGCAAATTCACGAACGCCCCGATTGTCCGATACAATAAGCGGAATTTTACATGCCATAGCCTCTAATGCAGCAAGTCCCAAACCTTCCCGAAAAGAGGGAAATATAAAGCAGTCTGCTTGCGATAGTCTTTTTTCTATTTGCATATCAAATCCCATTAAATGCACTTGCGAATCCAAGTGATTGCAACGGATACATTCTTCCAATTGCTTTTTTCCGCTTCCATTTCCATATATCTCATATGTAATATCGTTGTCCTTTAACAAAGCCATTGCTCTAATTACAATGCTATGGTTTTTGTTTTTGTTTAATTCGCCAACGGATATGATACGAAATTTCTTAGATTTTTCCGTCTTCTTAACAGGAAGAAAACGATTTAAATTAATACCAACTCCCGGAATTTGCACACACGTTTTACAAAGCATCTTTTTTGCCCGTTTGTAATCCTCTTGATTAATCGTTATTAGACAATCCGTTAATCCTGATAACAGATATTCCACAGGATAATAACAAATCCAGTTTAAAACAGGTGCACCTTTATAGAAATGAAACCCATGTGCCGTATAAATGATATAAGGACGATGAAACTTTATTGAAAAGGAAATTCTTGTTTGACCATTGCTCTTTGTTGAAAAACGAACTTTCGACAAAGACGCTGCGATACGTCCCACAACTCCGCCTACAGGTGTATGACAATGCACTACTTCAATTTGTTCCTTTTCTATAATCTTTCGTACTTTTTTTATGCATTTTGCTAATTTCATAAAATCAAACGGATTTTTGGAAAAATCCACATGATGCAATAGGATTCCTCTGTCGATTAATTTCTGTTCATCAAATTCATAGATTCTGTTTTTCATATTTGCAGCATAATGGACTTCAAATCCTAATTTTTGCAATAATGTTGCATTATTGATTTCACTAACAGGCAAAAATCCGCCAATTGTAGCAACAATCAAAGCCTTTTTCATTTTGTAAACTCCTTTGACCTTCTTTTGTTACTTTCACTCTCATTTGATGCTCTAGTAAAGCGTCCACACTTTGGTCTGTTGTTAGTCAGTCATTGTTTCCGATTCTTCGAAAGCTCCCGACTCCGTACCGTTTTGTACTTCATTTTCATTATTGCTTGGCATTTGATTTTCACTATTTTCTACATCTTCATTTCCACTATTATCCGGCTGTATGCTCTCACTATTATTTGGAGTTTGATTTTCGTCTTGATTTGGTTGCTGCGTTATATCTCCTCCATTATTTGTGCTTTCATTCTCACTATTATCCGGTATTTGATTTTCGGTATTACTTGGTGTTTGATTTTCCGTATTACTTGGATTTTGGGTTTGACCATTATTTGGTGTTTGACTTTCCGTATTACCCGGATTCTGTGTTTGATTATTATTTGGTGTTTGACTTTCTGTATTACCCGGATTCTGTGTTTGATTATTATTTGGTGTTTGATTTTCCGTATTATTCGGTGTTTGGGTTTGACTGTCGTTTGGTGTTTGCTGTTCACCACGATTCGATGTATTATTATGATTTATATTAGAATTTGTTTTATTATTTGAAGTATTTTCTTCTTCCGATTTATCTTCTTTAACACAATCCTCCTTCACATAACCAATCCGACCATTATAACTTACAATATACCATTCGCCATCTTCTGATGTTCCATATACACTCAATTCTTCTCCGCGTCCGCCTTCTCCTATAACAGCTGACTCCTTTGAAGGTTTTGCATATATCTTGGCATATTTTTTAAAAACAGCACTTTTTTCACGCATTCCTTTTATATCTTCTGCTGTTAAAACCAATTCTGTAAGATTTTGTTCGGTTGATTCTATGATTTCATCTTCCAGGGTCTGAAATACAATTCCATCTTCTACTTCCAATAGCTCTGTTGTATCACTTATCTTATTTTCTTTTCCACATGCACTTAATGAAAATATGACTGCAATAGCCCCTAAATGCATCCATGTTCTTTTTCCCATTTCTTTTTCTCCTGTTTAAAACTCCACTTTATATTAATATACTCCAGTTTTAAACAGTAGTCAACTAATAAAAATATCCTGCTCTAAGCAGGAATGTCATTTATGGCATATTTTTATTGTAAAAATGGGAATTTATCCAACTAAAAAAAATCACTCCCAATTAAGGAAGTGATTCTTTTCGGGTTGGACTGTTTATAAAAATAGTCAGCAGCTCGTACGGGAATCGAACCCGTGTTTCCGCCGTGAGAGGGCGGCGTCTTGACCGCTTGACCAACG